>DATDJZ010000171.1:0-17311 GCA_036520315.1 Solirubrobacterales bacterium
TCTCGCGCTGGTCGCGGCGGCCGCGGTGGGAGCCGTGATCGCCCTCGGCCCCGGCGACTCAGGCTCGCCGAGTAAGGACAAGCGGCAGGCCCGGGCCGCTGCCGCTCCCGTCGCCGTGCCGCGTTCGGACGACCCCGCGACCCAGGCGAGGCAGCTGGCGGACTTCCTGCGCGCCCAGTCGCGGCCGGCGCCGCCGAACGCACAGCAGCCCTGACGACCTAGGGCGTGGTCTTTGGGACGGGAGCGGTCGGGGTCCGCTCCGTCCTGGTGATCGTGTCCGGCGCCGTGGTGGTCGGGACGGTGGTGGTCGCGGCCGCGGTGGTCGGCGGGTGAACCGACGGCTCGGACTTCTCGCCGCAGCCCGCCGCGGCCAGTGCCGCGACGGCCGCCGTCGCGAGCGCGAGCGGCCGCTGCCTCATCCTTCGCGCCGGCACCAGAGAGGTCACGGTCGGGGAAGGTAACGGAGCCTGGTTCGCTAGCGGAATTCGACCTCGACGAGCGGGCTGCGAGCGACCCACTCCTCCAGGGCCCGGTCGCCCCGCCCCAGGTCCTCGAGGATGCCGCGGATCACCTCGCGGCGCTCGGCTTCGTCGGTGATCGGGCGCGCGACGGCGGGCAGGTCGGCCTGAACGCTCCCCTTGAGGTGGAAGGTGAACTCCGGGTCGACGAGTAGGTTCGCGTACCAGTCGCGGGTCCCCGGCGAGCCGCTCAGGAAGGTGCGGCCGTCGTAGCGATAGCGCCAGATCTCGATCCGGCGCGGCTGGCCGCTGTTGCGGCCGGTGGTGGTGATGTCGATCGTCCGGTCGTTCTCGAGCGCGCGCTGGATCCGCTCGTCCACCCGACGAAGCCTAGGCCGCCTCCGAGTAGGCCGGCTCGCCCGCAGGCATCTCCTCGGACTCCTCGTCGGCGAACTGCTCGGCCGCCTTGTGCTCGGGCTGGATCACCAGCGCGGCGACCGCGATCGCGGCCACGACCAGCCCGGCGGCGACCCAGAACGCCAGGTGATATCCGCTGGTGAGCGCCGAGGCCGTGGAGTGCCCAGCGGCCTCGAGGCTGTCGCTGCGCGAAGTGGAGAGCGTCGCCAGCACGGCCAGGCCGAGCGCGCCGCCCACCTGGGCGGACGTATTGACCAGGCCCGAGGCGAGGCCGGCATCGGCCCGCGTGGCGCCCGACATCGCGAGCGTCATCAGTGCGGGGAAGCAGATACCGATGCCGGTGCCGAGCAGGACGAGGACCGGCAGGACGTAGACGACATAGTTGCCGTCGACCGGGGCGCGCGTGAAGTACGCGAGGCCGGCGGCCACCAGGGCGAGCCCGGGGAAGAGCAGCCGCCGGGCGCCGAACCGCATGATCAGCGGCTCCGAATAGCGGCCCGTGAGCGTGCCCATGATGATCGTCACGGGAAGGAAGGCGAGGCCGATCTGGAGCGCGTCGTAGCCCTGGACCTGCTGCAGGTAGAGCGAGCCCATGAAGAACACGCCGAACATCCCCGCGACCGTCAGCACCTGGACGAGGTTCGCGCCGGTCACGTTCCGCGAGCGGAAGATCCGCAGCGGGATCAGGGGGTTGTTCGCAGTGGCCTCGCGCGCGACGAACAGTGTCAGCAGTACGAGGGAGCCGGCCCCGAGGCCCAAGGTCAGGGGTGCGCCCCAGCCGTCCTTGGCGGCCGGCTCGACGATCGTGTAGACGCCGAGCATCAGCGAGGTGGTGATCAGAACGGCCCCGAGCGTGTCCGCGCCCTGGCCGAAACCGATGCCCTCGTCCTTCTCGAGCAGGCGATGCGCGTAGATCGCCGTGAAGAGCCCGATCGGGGCGTTGATGAAGAAGATCCAGTGCCAGCTGATCGTTTGGGTCACGACGCCGCCGATCAGAAGGCCGACCGCGCCGCCCGCCGAGGCGACGAAGGCGTAGACCCCCACCGCCTTGGCCTGCTCCCGCGGTTCCGGGAACATCGTCACGATCATGCCCAGGACAACGGCCGAGGTCATCGCGCCGCCGATGCCCTGGAGGAGCCGCGCGCCGATCAGCATCGCCTCGCTCTGCGAGACGCCGCAGAGCACCGAGGCGATGACGAAGAGCGCCAGGCCATAGAGAAGGATCGTCCGCCGACCGATCAGGTCGCCGAGCCGCCCTGCGAGCAGCAGAAGCCCGCCGAAGGTGATCAGGTAGGCGTTCACCACCCAGGCGAGGCTCGACTGCGAGAAGCCCAGGTCGTCCTTGATGGACGGCAGCGCGACGTTCACGACTGTGACGTCGAGGACGATCATCAGCACGCTGATGCAGAGCACGTAAAGCGCGATCCAACGGTTCCGATCGTCGATCGGCTGCTGTTCTGTGGTTCCCGCCTGTCCCTGCGTCATCTGAGTGGCCTCCTACCGCCTGTCTTGCCTTCGGTCGTTTCCGGTTACGACCGACGTCACCCCAAGAACTAATCGGTTCTTTGTAGCGGTTCGAGCGCGCTTCAAGTCAAGCGATAGAGAAAAACAATCAAGGCGCGCCGGCGATCAATCAAGCCGCGCAGGCAGCCCGAAGCGCTCGTAGGCGGCGGCCAGCTTCTCGTAGTCGGCCGGCTGCTCGGGCGTCCGCGCCTGCACTTCGGGATCGGGGTCCATCGAGGCGCGCAGGATGAAGGCGTCGACCTCCTTGATCTTCTCGCCCTCGAAGGTGAGCACGTTGATGGCGAACGGCACGCGGGCCTGCTGCTCCGCGTCCCAGCTGTAGAAGGCGAGCGCCGGCTGGCCGTTCGCGGTCGTGGGGATCGACTGCCAGCCCCACTCGGGGAGCATCGACCAGCGCTCGAGGAAACCGCGGATCCCGTCCAGCCCCTGGAACCAGCGGGCCATCGGCGGCATCGTGAAGGCGGCGTCCTCGGCCAGCATCGAGACGACCGTGTCGACGTCGTTGCGCTCCCACGCGTCGGCGTACTGCTCGACGATCTCCCGGAGCCGCTCATCCCCCAGTGAGGCAAGTGTCTCCTGCTGGCTCTGGTCGGGGAGCTTCTTCTCGATCGTCGCGCGGGCGCGCTGCAGGGCGCTGTTCACGGAGGCGACGCTGGTCTCGAGCGCGTCCGCGGTTTCCTGCGCCGAGAAGCCGAGAACCTCACGGAGGATGAGCACGGCGCGCTGGTTGGCGGGCAGCAGCTGGAGGGCCGCGATGAAGGCCAGCTCGACAGACTCGCGCTGCTCGTAGCGAGCATCGGGCGAGGCGTAGCCGCCCTCGATGCCGAGCGTCTCGTCGGGATAGGGCTCGATCCAGACCGATTCCACCACCGGCTCGCCGACGCCGCCGTGGGGATCGGCCGCAGGGCCGTAGTCGATCGGGAGCACCCGCTTGGGGCGGCGCTCGATTGCGTCCAGCGAGGTGTTGGTGGCGATCCGGTAGAGCCAGGAGCGCAGCGAGCTCCGCCCCTCGAACTTCGGCAGGCCGCGCCAGGCGCGGACCAGCGCCTCCTGCAGGGCGTCCTCGGCATCCTGAACTGAGCCCAGCATCCGATAGCAGTGGGCATGGAGCTCGGAGCGGTGCGGCTCCACGAGGCGGCGGTAGGCGTCCTCATTGCCCTCCTTGGCCGTTTCGAGTAGCTCCTGCTGCTGCACCGTCGTCTCTGAGGGGCCAGGGGTCATCCGGTCTCTGGAGACTAGACGGCCCGTGCCGGCGGAATTCATCGGCAGCGATGAATTTGTGTGGGACCGTCGGTCTTATTGGTGGGCGATGAGCCAAGCCAACTCCAATTCCGTGGTCCATCTCGAGCTGCACACCGGCGATCTACAGGGAGCGGTGGACTTCTACGCGAGGCTCTTCGGCTGGCGGCCGGAGCGCATTCACGCCGGGGATGGCTCATATCTCGCCATGGCGATGGGCGATCGGGTGGGGGGTGGGATAGTCGAATGCGCCTCCGACCAGCCGCTCTGGTTGCCCTACGTGCAGGTCCCCGACGTCGACGCCACCACCGATCGGGCCCAGGGCCTGGGCGGCGAGGTGCTGCTCGGCCCGCGCGAGGGTCGGGAGGGCTGGCGCAGCGTCATCTCCACTCCGGACGGCGGAGAGGTCGCCTTCTGGCAGCCGAAGAATGGCCGCCGCCGCTGATTCGCCTTAAATGACCGTTTGCCGAAGCGGGGAGGGCCGCCGCCTTTGGGCAGCGACCCTCTGACGCGCCTAGGTCGCGGCCGGGACCGCGCCGATCTGCTCCATCAGAGCTGCCGAGTCGATCGTGCCCCAGTGCTCGACTGCCTGATCGTTCTCCATTCGGACGAAGTCATAGTTCGCGACCTCGACCTTCTTGCCAGTCGCCGGGATGCCCATGAACTCGCCGTCATGGGTCCCCCGGAACGTCGAGCGGACCGCGATCTCATCGCCTTCGACGAGCATGTCGTCGACGCTCGTCTCGATATCGGGGAACGCCGTGCGGATCTGCTTGACGAAATCGTGCAGACCATCCCGGTCGGGCGCCGTGCCCGGGAGCGGATCGTGATCGACGAAGTTCGGGGCACAGATCTCGTCGATCGTGTCCTCGTTCCCCTGGTTCATGACCTCGGCGAACCAGCGGCCTGCAATCTCCTTGTAGTCAGCCATCTCAGGACCTCCTGAGTCGAAGCCCCCTAGTCACATTCGACCCTATACCGAATCGGTGGGCCCCTGTGACTATTCGGTAGGTGCGGGCCAGAAGATCGCGAAGGCGCCGTGCTGGCCGCCCCGCCCGCGGATCGGAATCGCGCTGACCGCGATCTGGTGATCCCGGCCGTCCGCGCCGGTGATCTCCATGCGGGCATGACCCGGTTCCCCGTCGCGGAGGGCGATGGTCAGCGGCAGCTCCTCGACCGCGAGCTCGCGCCCACCCGGCTCCCGGGGCCGAAAGCGGCTGCCCCAGTCGTCGGGCGGCATCTCGCCCGCCTCCTCGAACGGGATCCCGAGCAGCTCCCCTGCCGCCTCGTTGTAGAAGAGCAGCGTCCCCGCCTCGTCTACCAGGAAGGCCGCGGTCGACAACGACGCGATCAGGCTGCGCCCCTGGATCAGTTCGATCGGCCTCTGCGTGGTCGGCACGGAGTCAGCCTAGCCCGGGGAGAGGGTCGCGACAAGAACCCCTGCGTCTGGCCGGTTTGACCGTCGCCGCGCGAGGTGTAGGGTGCGCTTGGAGGAGAGATAGGGGGTCACTGACTCGATATCGAGCAGCTCAATAGCGCACGGTCGGCACCGCCGCAGACGGGCCAGGGCTTCGACCAGGGAGTTCTACGGGTGCGACGGATCAGCCGAGGCGGCACGCTGGCTGCGAAGCCAACCGACCGACGGAGGTCAAGATGAGCAGCACCGACACCAGTACTGAAAGCGCGGCCGCAAGCTCGCTGCCGAAGCCCGGCGAGGTGAGGCTCGAGGTGGTCGCCGTTCCCGTCTCCGACGTCGATCGGGCGAAGGCCTTTTACGAGAAGCTGGGTTGGCGGCTGGACATCGACATCGAACCCGGCCCGGGCGTCCGAATCGTCCAGTTCACGCCTCCGGGCTCCGGCTGCTCGGTCTCAATCGGCAAAGGTCTCACGCCGGCCGAGCCCGGCTCCTTTCAGGGGTCGGAGTTGGCCGTCCTCGACATCAATGCCGCGCGGGAGGACCTGATCGCCCGCGGTGTCGAGGTCAGCGACCTCTACCACCTCGACGGGGGCCAGGTCCCGGGCCCGGACCCAGAGGGCCGGTCCTACATGACCTTCGCCTCGTTCAGCGACCCAGACGGCAACACCTGGCAGCTCCAGGAGATCAAGCAGCGTTTGCCGGGACGGTGATGAGCCAAGCGACCGAAAGGACTGACGATGGACGTTGAGACCCTGGCCGGGCTGTTGCGAGAGGCGGAGGAGCACCACGGCCCCTACGAGGCGAGCGCGCCGAAGCACCACTGGTCCGGCTTTTATGCCGCCTACATCGTCGCGCGTGAGGGAGGCCGCTCGCCGGAGGAGGCGGACCAGGACGCCCGCACCTACATGGACGGTGTGCTCGCAAAGCAGGGAGCAGACGGGTGAGCGCGGACTACGACGTCATCGTCCTCGGCGGCGGCTCACCCGGCGAGCACTGCGCGGGGGCCTTGGCTGAGGGCGGCCTGAGGGTGGCCGTCGTGGAGCGCGAGCTCGTCGGTGGGGAGTGCTCGTATTGGGCATGCATCCCCTCGAAGACGCTGCTGCGGCCGGGCGAGGCGGTGCAGGGTGCACGCGATGCGGCGGCGAGCGCCGAGGTCGATGTCGAGGCGGCCCTCGCCTGGCGCGACTTCATGGTCTCGGACTGGTCGGATGACGGCCAGGTGAAGTGGCTGGCGGACAACGACATCGACCTGGTGCGCGGCAGCGGCCGGCTGGCCGGTCCGGGGGTCGTCGAGGTCGACGGCACCCGCCACACCGCTGATCACGTCGTCCTCGCGAACGGCGCCGATCCGGTTGTGCCGCCCGTCCCGGGCCTGCGGGAGCTCGAGGGCGTCTGGACCAGCCGCGAGGCGACCTCCGTGAAGGCGATCCCGCGCCGGCTGCTCATCCTGGGCGGCGGGCCGGTCGGGGTCGAGATGGCGCAGGCCGTCTCCCGGCTCGGCGGCGAGGCGGTGATCGTCGACATGGCCGACCACCTGCTCGGCCGGGAGCCCGCGCCGCTGGGTGAGGCGCTGGGTGAGGCCCTGCGCCGCGATGGCATCGAGCTCTATCTCTCCGCGGGGGCGAACGCCGCCCGACGCGACGGGGACGACTACGTCCTCGAGCTCGACGACGGACGCGACCTGAAGGGCGACCGGTTGCTCGTCGCCACCGGCAGGCGCCCGCGCGTCCGTGACGTCGGACTGGAAACCGTGGGCATCGAGCCCGACGCCAAGGGAGTGCCGGTCGACATGCACCTGCGTGCGGCGGAGCAGCTCTGGGCGATCGGCGACGTCACCGGCATCTGGCCGCTCACCCACGTCGGGAAGTACCAGGGCGAGGTGGTCGCTGCGAACGTCCTCGGGCAGCCGCGGAGGGCCAACTACGAGGCCGTTCCTCGTGTCGCCTACACGGACCCGCAAGCAGCGGCCGTCGGCTCCGACGCCGGCCGCTTCAGCGCGACGGTCCCCGTCTCGAGCCTGCCGAAGACCGCCACCTACACCCGCGCTTACGCCGACAGCAACGGCTTCCTGACGCTCCTCAGCGACGGCGAGCGGCTGACCGGCGCCTACGCGCTCGGTCCCGAGGCGGGCGAGTGGCTGCAGCAGGCGACCCTCGCGATTCGCGGTCACCTCCCACTCGACGTCCTCAGCGACACGATCCAGCCGTTCCCGACGTTCTCGGAGATCTACGTCGAGGGGCTGAAGGCGCTCCGGGGCGAGATCGCCGCCGCATCCAAGCCGGTCGGCACTGGGCCGCCGATGGCGCACTGACCGAAAGGAGCAGGATGGCCACCGAAACGATCGCCGACTCAACCACCCGGGAACCCGAGCTCGTCGGGCAGACCGTCGTCGTCATCGGCGGCAGCGCCGGCATCGGATTGGAGACGGCGAGGCGTGCGCGAACCGACGGGGCCGAGGTCATTCTGACCGGCCGCAATCCCGAGCGGCTCCAGCACGCGGCCGACGAGCTCGGCGCCCAGCGCGCCGAGGCATTCGACGCCCACGATCCGGCCTCCCTGCAGTCGTTCTTCGAGGGCCTCGCAACCCCGATCGACCACGTCATGGTCACCGCCGGCGCCCCCCGCTACAAGCCCCCCCTCGAGATGACGCCGGAGGAGGCGCGAGACGGGCTCACCGACCACTCCGTGCTGGCCCTCCAGGTCGCCCGCCACGCCGCGGGCAAGATCAGGCCCGGCGGCGCACTGCTCCTCATGGGCGGGACGGGTGGCCGGCGAATCGGGCGCGGCTACGAGATCGTCAACGCCGTCACGGCCGCGATGCCCGCGATCACGGCCAGCCTCGCCCTCGACCTCGCTCCGATCCGAGTCAACCTGATCGCGGCCGGATTCGTCGACACGCCGCTCTCCGCATCACTACTCGGCGACGACCTCGACAGACGGCGCGAGGAGCTTCGCAGCACGCTGCCCATCGGGCGCGTCGTCGAGCCGGCCGACGTCGCCGCGCTCGCCGTTCACCTGATGATCAATACCGCCATCACCGGGGCGACAGTGGACATCGACGGCGGCCAGCAGTTCGTCTCCGCCTAAGCTGCCCGCCACGTGTCGCGACCAGTGGCCGACTACGCGATGCTCGCGGACTGCAACTCGGCCGCGTTGGTCGATCGCAGCGGCTCGATCGACTGGCTCTGCCTTCCCCGCTACGACAGCGACGCCGTCTTCGCGGCCTTGCTGGACCCGGATGCCGGGCACTGGTCGATCACGCCGGCGGACTCCTTCTCCTCGACGCGGCGCTATCTCCCCGGGACCCTGGTGCTGGAGACGACCTTCACCGCCGACACGGGCGAGGTCACGATCACCGATGCGATGGCGTTCGCGGATGGACAGCGCGGCCATGAGCTCGGCCTCGACGCCCCGCACGAGCTGCTTCGCAGTGTCAGGGGCGTCTCCGGGGAGCTCGAGCTCCGGATGGAACTGGCGCCGCGGCCGGAGTACGGACTGGTCATGCCGCTCGTGCGCCTTGAGGGCGACGGCGCGCGCACCTTCAGCAGCAGCGGAAGGGTGGCCGTCCGTTCCGCAGCCGCTCTTACCGTCGCGGATTCGACGATCGAGGCGACCTTCAGGGTCAAGGCGGGCGAGGTCGCCGGGTTTGCGTTGCGCTGGGCGCCACCCGAATTGAGCCCTGCTCCCGCGCCGACGTCGCCGGACCAGGTCGCCGAGCGGATCGAGGGAACCGCCGAGGCATGGCGCTCCTGGGAGGGCGAGCACGACATCTACGACGGGCATCACCGGGAGCTGGTGCGGACGAGCTCACGCGTGCTGAAGGGACTCACCTACCGGCCGACCGGCGCGATCGTCGCTGCGCCGACGACCTCCCTGCCGGAGGTGGTGGGTGGCGCGCGAAACTGGGATTACCGCTTCTGCTGGATCCGCGACTCGAGCATGACGATCGAGGCTCTCTATATCGGGACCTGCCCGGACGAGGTCGAGGACTTCGTCTCGTTCATGACGAGCTCGGCCGGCGGGCGAGCGGGGGAGGGGTCGCTGCAGATCATGTACGGGGTGGGCGGCGAGCACGACCTCTCCGAGCGCGAGCTCAGCCATCTGCGCGGTTGGCGCGACTCGCGGCCCGTGCGGGTGGGCAATGACGCCTGGGACCAGGTGCAGCTCGACGTCTACGGCGAGTTCCTGAGCCTGCTCCACCTCTATCGGGAGAAGCTGGGCGAGCTCCACCCGGAGATCCAGGCCTTTGCGGCAGACCTGGCCGACACCGCCGCCCGCCGCTGGCGGGAGCCCGATTCCGGGATCTGGGAGATGCGCGGCGAGCTCCGCCACCACCTTTCCTCCAAGGTCCTCTGTTGGATGGCGCTCGATCGGGCGGTGAAGCTCGCGCCGCAGCTGGGCGAGTACGCCAAGGTGCCCAAGTGGGAGGCCGAACGGGACGAGATCAGGGCCGCGATCCTCGAACGTGGCTGGAGTGACAAACGGCAGGCCTTCACCCAATCCTTCGATTCTGATGAGCTGGATGCCGGCTCGCTCCTCATGCCGATCCTCGGATTCCTGCCCGCCACCGACGAGCGCATGCGCTCGACCATCGATGCGATCGAGCGCGAGCTGACCGAGGACGGACTCGTGCTGCGCTACCGGACCGGCGAGGGGCTGAACGAAGACGGCCTCAGCGGCGTGGAGGGCACATTCGTGATGTGCTCGTTCTGGCTCGTCTCGTGCCTCGTCAAGGCCGGCGACCTCGAGCGTGCCGAGGAGCTCTTCGACAGGCTCACCGGCTACGCGAACGATCTCGGCCTGTTGGCGGAGGAGGTCGACACCCAAAGCTCCGAGCAGCTCGGCAACTTCCCGCAGGCGTTCAGCCACATCGGCCTGATCAGCGCGGCCTGGGAGATCGATATGGCAAAGAGCAAGCAGCTCTCAGCCGAGCCGTAGTCACAGCATCGCGAGCTGGCGGTTGGACCAGCTCGGATCGAGCGGCTCGCCGGACAGGGTCCTGCGCTCCAGATCAAGCAGCGCCTGCTTTCGCTGCAGGCCGCCGCCGTAGCCGGTCAGGGAGCCGTCCGCGCCGATCACGCGGTGGCAGGGGACGATAATCGCGACCGGATTGCGACCGTTAGCGGCACCCACGACCCGGGCGCGCCGGTAGGGCTCGACGTCGGAGCGATAGAGGGACTCGTCGATCCGCCCGGCGAGCTCGCCGTAGCTCGTCGTCGTCCCGTAGGGGATCTCGAGCAGCTCATCCCAGACCGCCTTCTGTAGGGGTGTGCCGTGCAGATCGAGCGCCAGATCGAAGGTCCGGAGCTCGCCGGCGAAATAGGCCTCGAGCTGGTCGACGGTCTCCGGCATCGGCCGCTTCGCGGCCTCGGCGGGCGGGCGCAGTCGGCCCGGGAAGTTCAGGTTGGTGATTCCGCTCGGCCCCGCGACCAGGGTCAGCGGCCCCATCGGGCTCTCGTAAATCGTCCAGTGGGCTTGTGCGTGGTGCATCTCGTCGTCCCCTCTCAGTCGTGTGCCGTCCCAGATGGAACGCCCAAGAACCCCGAAAGGTGAGATCGGACCTCCCTCAGGCCCCGCAGCGGCGCCGAGGAGATGCGACGCTACGAACGTGCCCGCTGACGACCCCGCGGTGATCGTGCTCGGCGCCGGGCCCGCGGGCGTCGTCGCCGCGCTGCGCGCGGCGCGATTCGGAGCTCGAACGGCCCTCGTCACGCGCGACGAACTCGGGGGAATGGCCGCCGACGACGGGCCGGTGCCGGTGCGCACCTTGGCCCATGCGGCGCGCCTGATGCGGGAGGCGAGGCAACTCGGGCGCTACGGGATCAGCGCCGGCGAGCCCACGCTCGACTATCGGCGTCTGCTGGCGCGCGTCCGCGAGGTCACCGGCCCCGTGCGCGCGCACGCGCTCTTGCGTGACGAGCTTCAGCAGGCCGGCGTGACCCTCTACGAACACGCCGGAACCGCCCGCTTCGTCGCTCCGCACGTAATCGAGAGTGAAAACGGACCTCGACTGCGAGCCGCGAATGTCATCGTGTGCACCGGCGGCGTGTCGCGGCAACTCCCCTTGCCCGGCTTCGAGCTGACCTCCACCCACAGCGACGCCTGGCGCCTCGAATCGGCGCCCGACTCGCTGCTGGTGATCGGCGCCGGTGCGACCGGGGTCCAGGTCGCCTCGATCTTCAACGCCTTGGGATCGCGGGTCACCCTGTTCGAGGCGGCCCCCCGCATCGCCGGAGTGCGGCTCGTCTATTCCGGGAGCGATGCAGAGGCACAAATCGACGCGACGCTGGCCGTGGTCGCGGTCGGCTGGGTCGCGAACACCGACCGGCTAGACCTCGCGGTCGCGGGGGTGGAGACCGACCCCCGCGGCTACATCAAGGTGGACTCCCAGCTCCGCACGACCGCCCCGGGCATCTACGCCGCAGGAGACGTCACCGGGCATCTCATGGTCGTGCACGAGGCCGCGCGCGAGGCCTACCTCGCGGCGACCAACGCCACCGTCGGAAGCACCGAGGTCCTTCCCCCGGAGGTCAGCCCTCTGGGCAGCTTCACCGACCCCGAATACGCCTCTGTCGGACTCAGCGAGGCGACCGCTCGCGAAACCCATGACGTCGTCGTGGGGACTGAGGGCTTCGGCACCATGCCGCGACCGATCATCGACGGTCGCCCCACGGGGTTCTGCAAGCTCGTCGTCGATCGCGGGCAGCACACGATCCTCGGCTGTCACATCGTGGGTGAGCGGGCAGTCGAACTCGCTCAGCTGGCAGCACTGGCGGTCGCGTCCGGCATGAAGGTCGAGCAGCTCGCCCTGGTTCCCTTCTCGTTCCCCACCTACGCCAACGCGCTCGGACGCGCAGCGGTCAGAGCCGCGCGTCAGCTCGACTCACGCTCGGGCTGGGCGGACGAGGGGATGGCATGGGACGGCGTCGTCGCCGGCCTCGATGACTGAGGGCACCTTCGGCGATGCCATGAGTCTTTAGCCGCACGGTTCGACGCACGGTTTGAATCCGGGGCTCGTGCAGGACCGCGCTCACCCGATCTGTTTCGGCCGGCAATCCGCACCGGCGGGCGTCTCACGAGGACGCGGGGTCAGCGAGGATCTCGGCTCGGCCTCTTCGTCCAGAGGCCGTGATTCTCTGGGCACCAGGCAGTCTCCCGCTCCGGCGCAACGGCTGAGGTCGCGTCGAGCCCCGGCAATCAGACCGGTTCTATTTCGCTGGGAGTTGGCCAAGGCGCTGTGAAGGTCGCGGCTCCTCCGAGCACGAGCTGTGTCGGGAAACGTAGGGCCTTCCCGAACTTAGCTTCCGATCTCCCGAAGCAAGTCTCGGGCGTGGGGGTATGGCGCAAGCGACGTATTCGCGTAACGGTCCGGCCATGACTCCAACGCGCAGATTGGGCCCGCCATGAGCGCGCGCCACTGTGTTCACACCCGCGTCTCATTGCCGGAGTGCAGCTGCCTGACCTGCAATCGCGAAAAGGTCCGGCGCTACGCGCCGGCGTTGATCGTCGACGAGCGGCCGGCGCCCACGGGCCCGCGCCCGAGCCGGCGACGCAGGAAAGAACCGCCGCGCAGCGACCGTCCTGCGGTGTCCATCTCCCTCGTACCCCGCTGGTCGTAGGCCAAATACACCTCTGGTAGTAGGCCAAAGAGTCGTCCCCAGGCCGATGACAGGCATGCGTGCGCCGTGCAGCCTTCAAGTGGAACAGCCAGCCATCCCTAGAGGAGTACGCCATGGAAGAGACCACGCATCAGCCGCAGGACCTGATCAGCCGTCGTTCGATGATGTTCAAGGGAGCCGCACTGGGAGTGGGGGCCACGGCGGTGGGCCGTCTGCTGGTCGATCCGCCGGACGTCTTGGCGAAGAAGGGCCATACCAAGGTCAAGCGCGGTCGCCTCACCAAGGGAGACGCGGCGATTCTCCAGTTCCTGGCTGCGGCCGAGTTCATCGAGGCCGATCTCTGGCAGCAGTACAACGAGCTCGCCGGCATTCAGGACGGCGAGGTGTCCGGCGGCAGCGGGAACGAGGCCTACACCGAGGCTGTCGAGGTGCTGGACGAGGACATGAACCAGTACATCCACGACAACACCGACGACGAGGTCAGCCACGCCGCCTTCATCAACGCCTACCTCGCGGCTCATGGCGAGAAGACGATCAACCTCGACCAGTTCCGGACGCTGCCGAGCAGCCAAGCCGACGGCGCTCAGAAGAACGTCGGACGGCTCACCAACCTGATGCAGCTGAGCGTCGACACCTGCTTCTGGACGCGATACCGCAGCGACACGCTCAATCCCGACCTCGGCGACAGCTTGCCGCAGGCCATCCCGACGCTGGCCGTCGGCCAGCACCCGGCGATTCCGCGGGACAACGGCGACGTACAAGATGCCAACCACCTGCAGGCGATCGCCAACACGGCCGGCTTCCACTTCGCCTTCATCGAGCAGGGCGGTACGAGCCTCTACGCCGCCCTGGTCCAGCGGGTCACCAGCAAGGAGGTCTTGAGGATCCTGATCAGCATCGGCGGCACGGAGATCATGCATTTCCAAACCTGGCAGGACAAGGCCGGGAACGCGCCTCCGCTCACCGATGGCGGGCTGGTCTTTCCGGACCTCAATGCCGACGGCGAGTCGACCCAGACCAACCTGATCATGCCCGAGCCGACGCCCTTCCTGAAGCGGAAGTTCCCGGCCGTGTCGATCATCCGCCCGACCGAGACCAAGGGCGCGGCTGTGGGCGCGGCCACGGCACTCACCAAGAACGGACTGTTCATCGGACAGACGCCGGAGTTCTTCACCGCCGTCACGAAGCTGGCGGAGGCCGCGGACGCTGCCCGACACGGGCACTAGGGCCACAAAAGGCAGACTCGGCGAGCCGCTCTCGGGCGGCTCGCCCGCTGTCGCAACAAGCGAAAGGACGTTCCAATGCCAAACGTCGGACCACTAGAGATCGCAGTAGTCCTGGTGATCGTGCTGGTCATCTTCGGGCCGAGGCGCCTGCCCGAGCTCGGCAAGTCGATGGGGAAAGGGATTCGCGAGTTCAAGGGATCCCTGTCCATGGAAGACAAGGACGAGATTTCGGCTGAGAGCTCGACCAAGCCGGCCGAGGTGGTCGAGGGCGAGGTCGTCACCGAGCACAAGGCCTAGTCGATGTCCCGGTTTCGGCCGGTCAGCTTCGAGGACCGGCTCACCATGGTCGATCACCTCGACGAACTTCGCACGCGGATCGTCGTCTCGATCTCCGCGTTCGCGTTCGCCTTCACGCTGTGCTTCTGGCAGAACAGCAGGCTGTTGGATATCGCCAATGCGCCGCTTCCCGGCGACCGGACCCCGATCACCTTCGGGGTGGCGGAGCCGTTCACAACCACGGTGACGGTGAGCGCCTACGCGGCGATCGTGATCTCGTTGCCGGTGATCCTCTACCAGGCATACGCCTACCTGCTGCCGGCGCTCACCGACCGCGAGCGCCGGGTGATCCTCCCCTTCCTGACCATGGTGCCGCTGCTGTTCTGCGCCGGGGCCGTCTTCGGCTACTTCGTCGTCCTGCCGGCCGCCACCAAGTTCCTTCTGAACTTCAACCAGAGCCAGTTCAACATCCAGATCCGAGCGAAGGACTACTACAGCTTCTTCACGATGACGCTCGGGGTGATGGGGCTGATCTTCCAGCTACCGATCGGGATCCTCGCCGTCACCCGACTGGGGATCGTCACTCCCAAGCAGCTCGCCCGGAACCGCCGCTACGCCTACCTGGTGATCGCGGTGGTCGCGGCAGCCCTGCCGGGCACCGACCCGGTCAGCATGCTTCTGGAGATGGTCCCCCTAATCGTTCTCTTCGAGGCCAGCCTGGTCCTGGCGCGCGTGGCTGGAACCCCGGCCCACGTGAATCCCGAAACGGAGCTCGCGACCGCCGAGTCCACGTAAGCGAGCTACGTCCCTGGGCTGTAGAAGCGGCCGGTCCGCGCCGCCCGGAGCCGGTCGGTCAGGGCAGCTTGAAGTCGTTGAAGTACCAGAGGGCGCTCGTGTACCAGAGCACCGTCACGGTGACGACAAGCGTGCCGCCAACCACCGGCAGCGCCCAGCCCGGCAGTCGCCACCGAGGGGTCTGGACGAGCACGATCTTGGCCAGGAAGGCACCGTAGATGAAGCAGCCGGCGATCGAGTGGACAGCCACCCGGGTATCGACGCCGGTTTGTACCCCGTAGGCGAGGACGCAGTGGTAGGCGATCGGGATCGTCAGCAGGATCGTCGCCGCCCCGACCGCCCTGTGCACGGGCCCGATCCGCGGCGGCGCGACCCCGACCCAGGGCAGCCGCCCATACATCCAGAGGGCGAGCCCGAGCTGCACCGCGGCGAAGGCGAGCACGCCGGTGGCGAGCCACGACTTGAGGTCGAAGGTGTCGGCCCCGGTTTCCCCGAACAGCGAGGTCGAGTAGTCGGGGGTGTGCTGGGACCCGAAGATGTAGAGGCCGACGGCTACGAGTGCCGCCGCCAGCGCGGCCACGGTGAAGGGCCGGAGGGCGGGGCTGGCGGTCACTTGTCGATGCTAGTTCGAGTGCTGCCGTCGCGATGGGAGCGGGTTCTGGCCAAGGACTGGGTCCGCCAGCAAGCGTGAGCTGCCGTCAGACAGGAAGAGTCACAATGGCAGGGAGTCGAGACGGCGTTCCAGGACGCGCCCTCGACCAACCCTGCCCCCGCAAGTCGTAGTGCCAATCGGCACGTCAGTTCCCCGTCGGCGGGATCCAAGTTCTGGTGTAGCAGCCGACACGTGTGTCGGTGGGTCAAGGAATCTGGGTGTTGACAGGGCGTTCGCCACGCATGAATCAGGCCGATCTGAACACACGGATTCTGATGCGGAGCAGGAATCCGCGTGTTGACCAACCAGACAGAAGTGCCGATTTGCAGGCACTCCATGCCGGAGGAGGGACTCGAACCCCCGGCTCGCGGATTATGATTCCGGCTCGGCGGCCCCGGCTGGTTGCGGCTGGTCGGGATTTGCGGCTCCCGCCTCGTGATCGAGCGCCCGCGCCCGGAGGCGACCTGCGGCTGTTAGCGGGGTTGTGTTGCCCCGGCATTGCCCCGGGCCGGTGACGCTTCTCGTCCCAAGCTCGAGCGAGCGCAGTCCTCGGCATAAACACACGCCACGCGCGTCCCGGCCGAAGACCCACCTCGGCTATCTCGAACAGCCAAGGAAGGAGTAGCCTGCCCGTAGAGACGCGCGAACAGGGAGGTCTTCGATGCGACGTAGCGTGATTGCCTTGGGGGCGGTTTTGGCGGGCCTCACGGCCAGCAGCGCCCAGGCAGCCTCCGCAACCCAGGTCCACGGGCTCAGTCCCTACCCGAATCCGGGCGGCTGCCATGGCGCCGTCCAGTCAGGAACCCTGTTCGTGAACTCTGAGGTGGAGCCGTGGGTCGGCGACAACGACAACCCGACCGGGGACGCTGACCCGGACTCCCTAATTGGGACCTGGCAGCAGGACCGATTCTCGTCGGGCGGCTCCAGCGGTCTGCTCGTGGCTTACTCACACGACGGCGGCGCGAGTTGGACCCTGCCCCCGCTGTCGGCCCAGCCGGCGATCACGAACTGCCAGGACCCGGACAACAGCGGGACCAACTCCGATTGGGAGCGTGCCACCGATCCCTGGAGCGACATCTCGCCGAACGGCGACATGTGGTTCATGAGCCTCTCGTTCAACGACACGCGCGACCTGCGCAACGCCATGCTGGTCAGCAAATCCGAGGACGGCGGCGCCAGCTGGACCGAGCCGGTCACCCTGATCGACGATGCGAACCCGCACGTCTTCAACGACAAAAACTCGCTGACCGCCGACCCCAACGACTCCGATCTCGTCTATGCCATCTGGGACCGGTTGGTGTTCCCGAACGAGCGCTCGCAGGGCGACTCCTCCGCGCTGCACGCCGCCGCCTTCACCGGCCCGACGTATCTCTCGAAGACCGTGAATGGGACGGACGACGACGGCGGCGACTGGACCACAAGGAAGATCCTCGATCTCGGTGCCAACGACCAGACGATCGCCAACCAGATCGCCGTCCTTCCGCGGACCGCTGGGCAGACGGAGAGCACGCTGATCAACGTGTTCGACTGGATCCACAATGACAACAAGCAGGGCCGCAAGGGGGAGAAGATCTCGGCCATGTGGTCGACTGACTCGGGCGATACCTGGTCCGATCCGGTCGTCATCGACCCGATCGCCGGGGCCGCGCCGCTCGACCGTGACCCTGACGGCGCTCCTTGCCCAGAGC
>DATDJZ010000172.1:0-5222 GCA_036520315.1 Solirubrobacterales bacterium
AGATCAGCAGCGCAATCAGGCCACAGATGGCGACCGCCATCGCCGCGACCTGTTTGAGCTGTTCGTCGCGGGCGGCGACGCTGACCAGGAGCAGCACCAGCGCGAAGATCGCCAGCACCAACGTCGCGTAGCCGTGCTGATCCTTCGAGCTGATCGCCTCCAGGGCCTCGCCGCCCGGCGGCGTGAGGTGGAAGATGTCGACGAACTGCGAGGCGCCGAGCATCGCAGCGGCGCCGGCGCATGCCAGCACGAGCAGTGTCCCAGTACGCGGAAGCCTGGTCACCGCTCCGCCTGGAGGCCTGGGTAGATCCCCCCGACCTCCCGGTGCGGCGAGCGCCGCGCACTCCCGCCCGGCGTGCCTCGCCGCCGCCTTCTCCTCTCCTGGCTCACACCGCGAGAGTAATGGCCGAGCAGGCCGCCGCACAGGATGAGGACGGCCGAGCAGGCGACCTCAGCCCAAAATCCCTGCAGGAGCCTTGCCTCGGTGCCGGTGAAGGCGAGCCCGGCCCTGCCGGCGTCCAGGCCCTGCGGAAGATCGATTGCGAACGCGACGGCGAGCCCCACCAACCCGCAGATCGCCACGCCTCCGGCGAGCCGCGTGGGGCCGCGGTAGGCGGCGACGATCATGATGGCCGCCAGCGCCGCGACCGGCAGCAGGATCCAGAGGTGGGCGCTGCCCGCCGACTGCCTGTCGACGATCGGCACTCCCGCCACCGCTCCCACCTCCCCCGCGTAGTTCGGGGCGTCCACGGCAACGCCGTGGTAATCGAAGAACTGAGAGACCCCGAGGCCGACGGCCGCGGCGACGCCGACGAAGGCGACCGTTGAGCGGGGAGTGACGTGCCGGCGCGTGGCCTCGACGACGATCAGAGCCGCGCCGAGAAGTGCCCCGCCAGCCCCGCGAACCACGATCTGGCCGACCTCGAGGACGACCGCGATCAACGCCGCGATCAGCTGAATGACGAACAGCAGGGTGCGGGCGACCGGCCGCGCGATCCAGGAGAAGAGCGCCGCGACGGGTGCCCCCACGGGTCGCACCCGGCGCCGGGTCTCGAGCGCGGCGCCACGAAGCCGGACACCGAGGTCCTGCTCCGGTCTCACGGTCCGGCGGGCCTGCCTGCGCCGGCGCCTGTCCATCGCGCGGGCCTCACGCCGGGTTCGCTCGGTGAGCTCGACCAACTTCTCACGGCTCGCGTCGTCGCGGGCGCTCGCATCGGTAGATCGCTTGCGGCCGCCCAGTCGGCGGCGGATTCCCCTCCTGAGAGCCATTACGCCGCTGCTATCATCATCGGTCGCTCCGGGGTGCCCCCGCAGGGCCCCGTGGGCTTTAACCGTTTCGATGAAGAACGGCGCGACATAGGAGCAGTTCGGGTCGAAGAGACGCTGTGCGCTCAGGCCCGCAAGGGCCTTTTTTCTGCGCTGATTCCGAACTCAGACTAACCGTTCCGTCCCTCCGTCACGCCAGTAGGAAGACAGGATCCATGCCCCGCAGCTTTCCCCTAGAGAAGACCCGAAACATCGGCATCATGGCCCACATCGATGCCGGTAAGACGACGACCACTGAGCGCATCCTCTACTACACGGGCCGCACCCACAAGATGGGCGAGGTCCACGAGGGCGCTGCCGTCATGGACTGGATGGAGCAGGAGCAGGAGCGCGGCATCACGATCACGTCCGCGGCGACCGCCTGCGAGTGGGAGGGCCACCGGATCAACATCCTCGACACGCCGGGCCACGTCGACTTCACCGTCGAGGTGGAGCGAAGCCTCCGTGTCCTCGACGGCGCGATCGCGCTCTTCGACTCCGTAGCCGGCGTCGAGCCGCAGTCGGAGACGGTCTGGCGCCAGGCCGACAAGTACGGCGTGCCGCGGATCGCCTACGTCAACAAGATGGATCGCACCGGCGCGGACTTCTTCAAGGCCGTCGAGACGATGCGCGACCGCCTCGGCGCGAACCCGCTGCCGATCCAGATCCCAATCGGCGAGGAGGCCGACTTCGTCGGGGTCGTCGACCTGATCGAGAACATGGCGCTCGTCTGGAAGGACGAGCTCGGCACCGAGTTCGAGTACGAAGAGATCCCCGAGGATCTCGCCGAGCAGGCGGAGCGGTACCGCACCCAGCTGATCGAGGCCTGCGCCGACTACGACGACGAGCTCATGGAGGCCTATCTCAACGACGAGGAGATCCCGCACGAGCGGATCGCCAAGTCGCTCCACCGTGCCACCCTCGACATCAAGGTCACGCCCGTCCTCTGCGGCTCCTCCTTCAAGAACAAGGGCGTGCAGCCGCTGCTGGACGCGATCGTCGAGCTGCTGCCCTCGCCTCTCGAGGTCCCGCCCGTCAAGGGGCTCGAGCCGCCGAAGAAGGGTGATAACGGCGGCCCGACCGAGGCCGAGCGCCCCGCCGACGACAATGCCCCCTTCTCAGCTCTCGCCTTCAAGGTGATGGCCGACCCCTACGTCGGCAAGCTGACCTACTTCCGCGTCTACTCCGGCAAGCTCTCAGCCGGCAGCCGGGTGCTCAACGCCTCGACCGGCCGCACCGAGCGGATTGGCCGCGAGCTGATGATGCACGCGAACCACCGCGAGGAGATCGAGGAGTGCTACGCGGGTGACATCGTCGCCGGCGTCGGCCTCAAGCAAACCTCCACGGGTGACACCCTCTGCGCACCCGACGCTCCGATCGAGCTCGAGCACATCGTCTTCCCGGAGCCGGTGATTGCGGTCGCGATCGAGCCGAAGACCAAGGCCGACCAGGAGAAGCTCTCCTCGAGCCTCGCGCGCCTCGCCGAGGAGGATCCGACCTTCCAGGTCGAGTCCGACGAGGAGACCGGCCAGACCCTGATCCACGGGATGGGCGAGCTCCATCTCGAGGTGATCGTCGACCGGCTGCTGCGGGAGTTCTCGGTCGACGCGAACGTCGGCCGCCCGCAGGTCGCTTACCGGGAGACCATCCGCGAGCCCGTGCAGAAGGTCCAGGGCCGCTTCGTCCGGCAGACGGGTGGCCGCGGCCAGTACGGCCATGCGGTCATCAACGTCGAGCCGGCCCCCGGCGAAGGGTTCGACTTCATCAATTCGATCAAGGGCGGAAGGATCCCGTCCGAGTTCATCCCCTCCATCGAGTCGGGGATCGAGGAGGCGCTGCAGTCGGGCGTCAAGGCCGGTTACCCGATGGTGGACGTCAGGGTCGAGCTGATCGACGGCTCCTACCACGACGTCGACTCATCGGAGATGGCCTTCAAGGTCGCCGGCTCGATGGCCGTCCAGGAGGCGGCCCGCAAGGCGAAGCCCGTGCTGCTCGAGCCGGTGATGTCGGTGGAGGTGGTCACGCCCGAGGAGTTCCTCGGTGAGGTGATCGGCGACCTCTCCCGGCGCCGCGGCAAGGTTCAGGGACAGGAACCGCGGGGCAACGCCCTGGCCGTTCACGCCTTCGTGCCCCTCGGCGAGATGTTCGGATACGCCACCGACCTGCGCTCCTCGACGCAGGGACGGGCGAGCTACACGATGCAGTTCGAGCGCTATGAGGAAGTTCCCAAGAGCATCGAGGACGAGATCGTCGAGCATCGCTCGGGAGAGCCCGTGGGAGCCAGTGCGTAGCTATATTCCCCAGGTTGGTCCGGCGGCGGTCTTCGTCGCCGCCGTTCACGGCGAAGCCGACCTCAGTAGAGCCAACAGACAAGACACTTAAAGGAGCGAGATGTCCAAGGAGAAGTTCGATCGCGATAAGCCGCACGTGAACGTCGGCACCATCGGCCATGTCGATCACGGCAAGACCACGCTGACAGCCGCGATCACCAAGACACTCGCCGAGAAGGGCGGCACCGAGATCAAGTCGTTCGAGGAGATCGACAACGCGCCCGAGGAGAAGGAGCGCGGGATCACGATCGCCACGTCGCACGTCGAGTACGAGACCGACAACCGGCACTACGCCCACGTCGACTGTCCCGGCCACGCCGACTACGTCAAGAACATGATCACGGGCGCCGCCCAGATGGACGGCGCGATCCTGGTCGTGTCCGCGCCCGACGGCCCCATGCCGCAGACGCGGGAGCACATCCTGCTGGCGCGTCAGGTGAACGTCCCGTACGTGGTCGTCTACCTGAACAAGGTCGACATGGTCGACGACGAGGAGCTGCTCGAGCTGGTCGAGGAGGAGGTCCGCGACCTGCTCAACGAGTACGAGTTCCCTGGAGCCGACGTCCCCATCATCAAGGGCTCGGCCCTGAAGGCGCTCGAGGGTGATGAGGAGGCCAAGCAGTCGATCATCGACCTGACCGCCGCGCTCGACGAGTACATCCCGGAGCCCGAGCGCGATCTCGACAAGCCGTTCCTGATGCCGGTCGAGGACGTCTTCTCGATCACCGGCCGCGGCACCGTCGCGACCGGCCGCATCGAGCAGGGCGTCGTCAACACCGGTGACGACGTCGAGATCGTCGGGATCAAGGACAGCAGCAAAACCGTGGTCACCGGCGTCGAGATGTTCCGCAAGATCCTCGACGAGGGCCGCGCGGGCGACAACGTCGGCTGCCTGCTCCGCGGCACGAAGCGTGAGGAGATCGAGCGCGGCCAGGTGCTCTGCAAGCCCGGCTCGATCACCCCGCACACGAAGTACAAGGCGGAGGTCTACTGCCTGAAGAAGGAGGAGGGCGGCCGTCATACGCCGTTCGTCTCGGGCTACCGGCCCCAGTTCTACTTCCGCACGACTGACGTCACCGGCGTCGTCAACCTCCCCGAGGGCCGCGAGTTCGTGGCGCCGGGTGAGAACGCCGAGATGGACGTCGAGCTGATCCAGCCGATCGCCATGGACCAGGGCCTCCGGTTCGCCATCCGAGAGGGCGGTCGTACCGTCGGCTCGGGCGTCGTCACCGAGGTAATCGAGTAGCTGCAAAGCGGGCCCCCCTCGGGGGCCCGCTCTTAGTACGGCCCTCCCGTACAGGGCAAAGGGCCAGGACAACTGCAAATACATACGACCCAGGGCGCGGCCCTAGTTCCATCGGGGGCGGCGCCCTAACTGCGCGAAAGACCAGTAAAGAAACGAGCTAAGTGGCTTCACTGACATCAGGAAAGATCAGGATCCGGCTGAAGGCGTACGACCACGACGCCATAGACCGGGCTGCCCAGGAGATCGTGGGCACCGCCGAGCGCACCGGTGCGACGGTCGCCGGGCCGATCCCGCTGCCCACCGACAAGCACGTCTACGTCGTGATCCGCTCGCCCTTCAAG
>DATDJZ010000173.1:0-9059 GCA_036520315.1 Solirubrobacterales bacterium
AGCTCGACCGGGACGGGTTCTTCGAGCGCTGCTGGCCGGGCGCGGGGCAGGGGCAGGGCATCGACATTGTCCGCCTGATCGAGTCCGAGGACGAGGTGGTCGTCACCTACGCGCTCAAGCGCCCAGACGGCAGCGGCGGGCGCAACACCGAGGTCCTCACCTTCGAAGGCGATCGGATCAAGCGGATCGAGGTCTACTTCGGCTGGGATCTGTAGGGCGAGACCACTAACTTTCGGCTCGGCAGAGGAGAGACCGTGATCTACCGCAGCCCGCACCCAGACATCGAGATCCCGGACCTGAGTCTGGCCGATTACGTGGTCGGCGGGGCGAGGGCCCGCGGCGACCACCCGGCCCTGATCGACGGCGCCTCTGGCGAGGTGACCACCTACGCCGAGCTCGCGGAGAGAGTCGACGAGGTCGCAGCCTGGCTGCAGGTGCAGGGAATCATCAAGGGTGGCGTCGTCGGGCTGGTCGGACCGAACAGCGCCGCATGGGTGATCGTCTACCACGCGATCCTGCGGGCGGGCGGGGTCGTCACCCCGATGAATCCGCTGCTCACCCAGGCGGAGATCCAAAAGCAGCAGACCGACGCGGGAGCCAAGCTGCTGATCGACGAACCGCTGGATGCCGTCGCCGCAGCCGAGCGCGGAGCGAAGCCGGACGAGGTCGAGGTCGACCCTGAGGATCTCGCCGTCCTGCCCTACTCGAGCGGCACCACGGGTCGGATGAAGGGGGTGATGCTCAGCAACCGCAATCTCGTCGCGAACATCGAGCAGGCCTGGACCTCGCTGCCGCTGACGGAGGACGACACGGTGGTCGGTGTGCTGCCCTTCTTCCACAGCTACGGCCAGACGGTGGTCCTCAACATGGGACTGGCGAAGGGATCGACGATCGTCACGATGGCCCGTTTCGATCTCGATGCTCTGCTCGAGATCGTGGAGAAGTACCGGGTGACCTGGCTCCACATCGTCCCGCCGATCGTTTTGGCTCTCGCGACCGCCCCCCAGATCGATGAGCGGGACACCTCCTCACTCAAGATGGTGGTCTCGGGGGCTGCGCCGCTCGACGCGGATCTGGTCGGCCGAGCCGAGCAGCGCATCGGCGCACCGATCCGGCAGGGATACGGCCTGACGGAGGTGAGCCCGGTCAGCCACAAGAGCCGCGCAGCTGACGTGGCAAAGACACCGCCGGGCAGCATCGGCCCGCTGATCCCCAACACCGAGGCCCGTCTGGTCGATCCGGAGACCGGCGAGGATGTCGCCGAGGGAGAGGAGGGCGAGATCTGGCTCCGGGGGCCGCAGGTGATGCTCGGCTACCTCAACGACGAGGAGGCAACCGCGGAGATCTTCGCCGGCGACGGTTGGATGCGCACCGGCGACGTCGGCAGGGTGGACGAGAACGGCTACTTCTACATCGTCGACCGGCTCAAGGAGCTGATCAAGTACAAGGGCTACCAGGTGCCCCCGGCCGAGCTCGAGGCCGTGCTCGTCTCGCACCCGAAGGTCAAGGACGCCGGCGTGATCGGCGTTCCGATGGAGGACGGCGGCGAGGCCCCGAAGGCATGCGTCGTCTGCGACGACGGCCTCGATGCCGAGGAGCTGATCGCCTACGTCGCAGAGCGGGTCGCGCCCTACAAGCGGGTTCGCGAGGTGGAGTTCGTGGACGAGGTGCCGAAATCCGCCTCGGGCAAGATCCTCCGCAGGGTCCTTCGCGAGCAGCACGGCGATGCGAAGATCGCCAGCCCCTAGCCGTTGGGCGTGGAGGGCGGCGCGCCCCTCTTGAGCAGCGTCGCCAGATAGATCACGACCTTGGTCTTGCCCTTGTTGGCGGCGCGGTGGATGGTCGAGGGCTGCTCGACGATCCACTGGCCCGCGCGGAGCTGGCCACTCTGTCCCCCGCTGATCTTGCGGACCACGCTCGGGTTGTCCGCGGGACCGCTGGAGACGGTCACCGAGCCCGACTTGACCGTGTAGGTGAGGACCCCCGCCTGGATGTAGGCGACCTGCGTTCCCTCGTGATGGTGGAGGGCGATCGTGCCCCTCACCGGGATCGTCACCCGGGAGAGCCCGAGCGTCCGCCCCGAGGCCCCTCGCACCTTGTTGCTCTCCGCGAGCGCGGTCCTGGTGACGGTCGAGCCACCCGACTGGGCGATCACGTGACCGGCGACGCCGCCGACGGCGAGCAGGCCGATCGCCGCGAGCAACAGGGTGAGGCGGACGCGCCGCATCCGTCGTGAAGCTACCGGCGGCACCGGCGGCCTTTTCTGGGCCCATCGGACGGCCGGATCGCCCAGAATTGAGGCGTGAACGATCTGCAGATCCTGCTGGCCGCGCTGTTCATCTCGGCCGCGCTCCTGAACTCGATCGCCAACTGGCTCAGGGTGCCGTACCCGATCCCGCTGGTGATCGGCGGACTGGTCTTGGGGTTGATCCCGGGGATGCCGGACATCAGGCTCGACCCGGACCTCGTTTTGCTCATCTTCCTGCCGCCTCTGCTCTACGCGTCGGCGTTCTTCTATGACCTGCGCGCCCTGCGGGACGACGCCCGCGTCATTGCCCTGAACTCGATCGGGCTGACCCTCGCGACGGCGGCGGTTGTCGGGGTAGTCGCTCACGAGGTGATCGACCTGCCCTGGGCGGTCTCATTCGCGCTCGGTGCGATCGTCTCACCGACCGACCCGGCGGCCGCGACCTCGATCATGCGGCGGGTCGGTGCGCCGCGCCGGATGGTCAACGTCCTCGAGGGCGAGAGCCTGATCAACGACGCCGCAGCGCTGGTCACCTACAAGGTGGCCGTCGCGGCTGCGATCGGGGCGGGCATCTCGGCCTCGCACACGGGCCTCCAGTTTCTCGGCGATGCCGCCGGCGGCCTGGCGATCGGACTGGCGGTGGGCTGGGGAATCGCAGAAATCCGCAAGCGGGTCAATGACGTCAACACCGAGCTGACGATCTCGCTCTTCAGCGCCTATGGGGCCTTCATCCCCGCTGATCAGCTGGGGGTCTCCGGAGTCCTTGCCGTTGTCGCAGCCGGCCTGGTTCTGGGCTTCAGGGCTCCGGAGATCGCCTCGCCCGAGAGCCGGATGCAGGGTTTTGCCCTCTGGTCGATCCTCACCTTCCTGCTCAATGCCGCGCTCTTCATCCTGATCGGCCTGCAGCTGCCGAACATCGTCGATGGGTTGAGCGGTGAGCCCGCCGGCCAGGTCGTTGGCTACGCAGCCGTGGTCTGCGCCGCGGTGATCGCGATGCGGTTCCTCTGGACCAACCTGATGACCGTGATCATCCGGACTCTCGACAGGAGGCCCTCACAGCGCGCCAGGCGCAGTACCTGGCAACAGAGGACGATCGGCGCATGGGCGGGGATGCGGGGATCTGTCTCGCTTGCGGCCGCCCTCGCGCTGCCCCTCCAGACCGACGCCGGCGAGCCGTTCCCCGGACGCGACCTGATCCAGTTCATCACCTTCTCCCTGATCCTGGTGACCGTCGTGGGCCAGGGACTGACCCTCCCATGGCTCATCCGTCGACTGGGAGTGACCGAGGACGGCGTCGACGAGGAGAACGAAGAGCTCAAGGCGCGCCTGGTGATCGCCCGAGCCGCGCTCGACCGAGTCGGCGAGCTCGAGCAGGAGGAGTGGACTCAAGACGGGACGATCGAACGTGTGCGAGCGCTCTACAACTTCCGGAAGCGGCGCTTCGCGGCGCGCGCCGGAAAGCTGGACGATGCCGACTCGGACGGGATCGAGGAGCGCTCGCTCGCCTACCAGCGGCTGATGCATGAGATCTACGTGGTCCAGCGGGCCGAGTTGGTGCGGCTCCGAAACCAGCGGCGGATCAGCTCTGACGTGATGCGCCGCATCGAGCGTGAGCTCGACCTCGAGGAGCAGCGCCTCGAGGTCTAATAACCGGGCGGCTTGACCGGCGGCCCGAGGTAGACCTGCGCCAGCTGGACCGCGAGTGCTCTGCGGACGGTCGCGCTCGCCGACGGCCAGCGCACCTTGACGTCGATCAGGCGCACGCCGTCGGTGGTCAGTAGCCGGTTCTCGGCGGCGAGCCAATGGGCGTCCAGGCCGAGGTGCTTGATCGATTGCGGGTACGACCGCTGCCCGCTGTGGAGGACGTTCTGGCCGTACTCGGTGACCCCACGCTCCAGCCGGGTATAGGGCTGCGGGGCGCTGTCGAGTCTGCTGATCACGGTGAGCCCCTCCGCCTCCAGCCGGCAGGACGCGGCGAGGCTCGGCGAGGTGAAGGGCTGGGCCGTGGGGTCTCCCGCGGCCCGCTCCACGACCGCCCGGGCACGCCTCGAGCACGGCGGTGCGAGCTTCGACTTCGTCGGCGTATTCGCGCCGCCGGCTGGGATCGTGGTGACCGTCGGGGTTGCTTGCGCCGCGGCTGGCGACGACGCCGACTGGTCGCTATTCGATGAGGAGCCGCAGCCCGCGACGAGGGCCGCGGCCAGTACAGCCACAGCAAGAGCCCGCACTTCCGCTCAGGTTACGCTTGCGGCGAGAGGACGTGCCCGACGGCCGGGTCGGATTTGCCGTCCAGCAGCTCGCGATATATGCGCTCTACGTCCTCGGGGCCGGAGCCGTGCTCGACCTGGAGCCAATCTCGAACCCACTGGACGTACGGCCGCCAGGCCTCGGCGAGGCGCTCGTTGAGTCCCTCCGGGCCCCAGTCCTCTGAGCGCTTCTGCAGGCGGGTCGGCGCGAAGAAGAAGGTCGGCTGGGGCCCGGCCAGCTCGCCAGAGCCACCGAGGTCGCCCTTGTGCGTGATCCCGACGGCGGCGTCGTGCTTGAGCTGGTCGCCCCAGTGGCCGTGAACCCCGCCTCTCACCTTCGCGTCACCGGCGACGTCGACGTAGAACGCCGGATCGCGGTCGATTGAGTCGAGCTCCTCGTAGGGGACGACCTTGTCGTAGACGCCGAGGGACTCGGTGAACTCGACGTTCCGGGGCGAGGTGAGCCCGATCAGCTCGATTCCCTCGCGCTTGTCGAGCAGATAGGCGAGCGCGGAAGTCGTCCGGCTCGATGCCGAGGAAAGGACGGCGAGCTTCGCGCCGAACATCCCCTCGTCGTCGAGGAAGTCGTCGATCAGGAACGAGGTGAAGTAGAGCGGCCAGAGCAGGATCTCGTAGTCCTCGTTCTCCTCCTCGTAGACGGCGTTGCCGTCCGTGCGGATGTAGCGGTTGTAGGCGGCGGGGAGCTTCATCCGGTGCGGGGTGGCGTCGACGAAGTCGGTCTCGCTGGGGCGGTCGGGCCTGACGACGAGGTGGCTGGCGGGCGGCAGGTAGCCGTATACGCGGGTCCCCTCGGGCACGCCATCGGCCTCGCTCGCGACGACGTCGGCGAAGCCCCAGACCGGCATCCGGGCCCACGGGTCCTCGGTGGGGAAGAAGTCCCAGTAGTTCATCGCCTCGCCCATCAGGGCGTAGGTGATGTTGTTCGTGGTCAGCCCGAAGAGGTCGACGCCGAGCAGGACCTGTCCCGGTTCCAGCTCTGGCCGCTCGCCCTCGAGGAAGCGGGTCTCCTGAAGGTCGTCTTTGCGGACCTGGAAGTCGATGCCGGCAGCCTATTAGGCGGCGGCCTGCATCCTCCGTTTCGCCGCCAGCAGCGCCCGATCGGCGGCGTCATGGAGGCTGAGGGCATCCCCGACCGTGGCCGCCACGCCGTAGGAGGCGGTGACGGTTCCGTCCCCGAGCTTCGCCTGGGCGATGGCATCGGCGAGCCTCCTGCCGCCGATCTTCGCGCCCTCGAGCTTCGTCTCGGGCATCAGCACCGCGAACTCGTCGCCGCCGATTCTGAAGGCGTCGTCCGTGAGCCGCGAGGAGCCGATCACGTCGGCGACGCCCTGGAGCACTTCGTCCCCCGCGGGGTGCCCGTAGCGGTCGTTGATCGCCTTGAAGCCATCGAGGTCGAAGAGGCAGAGGGCGAGCGAGTGTCCGTAGCGGGCGCTTCGGGCGGCCTCGACCACCCGGCGCTCCTCATAGGCCCGGCGGTTGAAGAGGCCGGTGAGGGCGTCCGTCCTGCCCTCCTTTGCGGCCAGCTCGAAGAGGGAGGCGTGCGCGAGATGGGCCGAGATCGCTTCGCTGAGCAGGTTCAGGGTCTCGACGTCGGCGGGGCCGAAGTGGCGGGGCCGCGGCGAATAGACCTTGAGCACCCCCACGGCCAGCCCCTGGTGCTTGAGCGGCACGCAGATCATCGAGCGCAGGTTGACCCTTCTCGACGCGCGGCGATCGACGCGGGGATCGATCTCGGTGTCCTCGCAGTACAGGACCTGGTCCCGGTCCAGGGCGAGACCCGAGAGCGTGCTGCGCCGGTCCATGCGGATGCCGAGGTAGGGGGTCGCCTCGCCGGAGGTGACGGCGTAGACCATCTCGTCTCCCTCGGGCAGCTCGATCACGGCGGAGGTGGCATCGGTGATCTCCTGCGCCCGCGTCGCCGTCAGGTGCATCACCTGGTCCGTATCGAGATCCGAGGAAGCGATCTCACTCTGGGTCTTGATGATCGCCATGAGGCGATCCCGGTTGGCCTCCATGCCCTTATTTATCGGGAGGCGGCGGTACTGACTATTAGCGGCCTTGACGCATCTGGACGGAAGGCCCTCGTCAAAACTTGGTACATCGCCCGGCAATCCGCGGAAAGAGCGGCCTTTCCGGCCCGGATTTAACGCGCCGTTGTTTTGCGATTAGGGGGCCCGCGGTAAACCAATTGCTCCGGGAAGCAGAGGAGTTGGAAGTCGGATATGACCGGACGCCTTACAGCGCTCGACGATTCCTTCCTGGCAGTCGAGAACGCGAGTGCCCACATGCACGTCGGTTGGGCGGCAGTATTCAGGCGGCCGGAGGAAGGCCAGGCGCCTCGATTCGACGATCTGCGCGATCACATCGCCGGCAGGCTCTGCCGAGCGCCGCGCTACCGACAGCGGATCGCCTCGGTGCCCTTCGGCCTGAATGCTCCGATCTGGATCGATGACGAGCGCTTCGACGTCAACCGGCACGTGGTCCCCTCGAGCGCGACCCGGCTCGAGGACCTCGCAGACGGCTGCACGTCCACACAGTTGCGCCGCGATCGCCCCCTGTGGCAGATCTGCATCGCCGATCGACTCGAGGACGGCCGCATCGGCGTGGTGGGCAAGGCGCATCACTGCATGGTCGACGGCATCGCGGCGGTCGAGCTCGGCTCCCTCCTTCTCGACCCCACCTCCGATCCCCCGCCCGCGGAAACCGACCACTGGTTGCCGAGGAGTGCGCCGGGCGCGGCCCGGCGGCTGCTCGGCGGCGTGCTCGACCTGGTCAGGGAGGAGGCCTCGCTCGCCAAGCTGCCGGCGCGCCTCGTGCGTTCGCCGGCGCGGATCGGAGAGCTGATCGAGCCCGTGCGCCGCGCCCGCGACGCGCTCGCCGAGTCGCTGCGTCACAGCGAGGCGCGCGAACCCGTGAACCAGCCGATCACCGGGGCCCGGCATCTGGCCTGGTTCAGCCGCCCGCTCGAGGACCTGAAGAGGATCGGCCGGCCGATGGGGGCGTCGGTGAATGACGTCCTGCTCGCCGTGTCGGCAGGCGGGATGCGGAGCTTCATGCGCAGCCACGACCGAGACCCGGTACCGCTCAAGACGATGGTGCCCGTGAACGTCAGGGAGGGCGAGACGGCAGAGCTGGGTAACCGGATCTCGTTCGTCTTCGTGGACATCCCCTGTGATGAGCCCGACCCGATCCGGCGGCTGCAGGACGTTCGCCTGGAGATGACCGAGCGCAAGGAGGCCGGCATTCCGGAGGGCGGCGACGAGGTGATGACCGCAGTCAAATACTTGCCGCGGCCGGCGCAGCACGTAATCACCCGCCGGATCGCCAGCCCCAAGACCTTCAACCTCACCGTCTCCAACATCCCCGGCCCGCGCCAGCCGATGTACATGCTCGGCTGCGAGCTGGAGGCGGCCTATCCCGTGGTGCCGATCGCCGACCAGCACGCCGTGTCGATCGGGATGACCACGATCGGCGATCGAGCCTGCTTCGGCCTCTACGCGGCCAGTGAGATGCTCCCCGACTCCGACGAGCTCGCCGCGGCGATGGACGCCTCGATCGACGAGCTGCTCGAGCAGGTCACCGCTTGAGGTCGAGCCACATCTCCTGGGCGAGGGCCCCGTCCGGGAAGGCGGGGTCCGGCTTCTCCTTGGTCTGGGTGAAGCCCGCGGCGTCGTAGATCCGCCTCGCGCTCTCCAGGGGACTGACGGTCGAGAGCATCATTCGCTCGTAGCCGCGCTCGCGGGCGAAGGCGATGCAGTGCTCGACCATCTTGCTGCCGACCCCGTGCCCGCGCGCCTCGCGCTCGACGAACATCAGGCGCAGCTGCGCGACCTCGTGGGAGCGCCGCATGCAGTAGACGGATCCGACGCGATCGCCGTCGAGCTCCGCGATCCAGGCCGCCTCGCGCTCGGGGTCGTTGTCCGCGAGGTATTCGGCGATCAACCGCGCGATCATGGCGATGAACGGCTCGCCCCAGACCTCCTGATCCTCGAAGAGGTAGGCATGGCGCTCGAGCACCCAGCCGTGGTCGCCGAGCTCGGCGTCGCGGATCTGTACCTCGCTATCTGCGATGCGACAGGTCTAGCGAATGAACAGCATCTCGGCGTACTTCGGCAGCGGCCAGAGGTCGTCGGCGACGATCTTCTCCAGCTTGTCCGCTGCCTCGCGGACGCGCTCCATCGCGGCGAGCTGCTGGTCGCGGGCGTAGATGGCGAGGTCCATGCCCTCGATGCCCTCCGGGTACTCGTTCGCCTCGTCGAGCTCCTTGATCGCCGCGATCAGCTCGTCGACCAGCGGGGTGGCCTCGTCGGTGATCGCACCGACCCCCGACTCGTCCCCAAGCGCGAGGTGGCGGAGGGCGGCCGGCAGGATCATCGTGCGCGCGATCGAGTCCGCGGTCTCGGCCTCGATGTTGGCGCGGATGATGTACTGCTCGAGCCAGACCTCGTAGCGGGACTCGAGCTCGCGCTCGTTGAGGACGCCGTACTTGCCCATCATCGAGACGGTGGGCTCGGCGAGCACCTCGGGCAGGGCGTCCGGAGTGG
>DATDJZ010000174.1:0-23961 GCA_036520315.1 Solirubrobacterales bacterium
GCCTGCTTCTCAAGCCGACGCTCGCGGACCTTGCGTTCACGGTTGAGCTTCGCCATCGTGGTCTTCCGCTTGCTGCCTGAGGCCATGCCTCTTCTCCTTAACCCGCCTGGACGTTCGCGGCCGCCGGGCCCTTGTCGCCCTGCTCGACGTCGTAGCTCACCTTTGCGCCCTCGGTTAGCGACTTGAAACCCTCGCCCTGGATCGCGCTGTGGTGCACGAACACGTCCTTGCCGGAGTCATCCGGCGTGATGAATCCGAAGCCCTTGTCATCGCTGAACCACTTCACCGTTCCTGTGGCCATCTCGGTACCTCCGTGTGGGTGCACTGCGAACGCGGAGGGTGCCCGGAGGCAACGACTGCGAAAACGCGGGGCACTACTTCGGTCGAACGGATGCTCGACCCGAGGAACCAGTCTAGTCCTCCTTCGCGAGAAGCGAGCGCCAGGGTCGAAGAGCACTCCTTTCCATGCAAAGCAACGGCCTGGGCGCCTTCAAACCCTGATGGCGCGGCCGCTAGAGACCGCCCGAGCCGCCCCCCGGCGTCGTGGTGCCGCCGGGAACACCGGTGCCACCGCTCGGCGTTGTCCCGGTGGAGGTGGTGGTCGTCTGCGAGCTCGTCGTCGTCGGCTCGGTGAGCGTCGCCGTCCGGCGGCTGGTGGTCGTGCCGCCGCTGCCCGAGTCGTCGGAGTCGTCCGCGGCGACGATGATCAGCGCGACGCCGAGGCCGATCACCAGGGCGACCAGGATGCCGATGGTCCAGCGGGTGCGCGTGTCCACGGCCGCGACTGTAGTGGGCCGCCCGGAGGGTTCGGCCGCCTAACGGAGCGTCCGGCCGATGATCTCGAGCGCCTCGTCGACCTCGGCCTCGCCGATCACCAGCGGTGGCAGGAAGCGGAGCGTGTCGGCGCCGATCGGGTTTGCGATCAGGCCCCCATCGAGCAGCCGTCCCGCCACCTCGCGGGCGTCCAGCCCGTCGAGACCGACGCCCACCATCAGGCCGCGTCCCCGCACCTCGCTGATCGCATCGATCCCCTCGAGGCCCTCGCGGAACCTCGCGCCCAGGTCGCGGACCCGTCGCAGCAGCTCGGCATCGTCGATCACGTCGAAGGCCACGAGCGAGGCCGCCGCGATCAGCGGCCCACCGGCGAAGGTGGAGCCATGGTCGCCTCGCTCGAGGACATCGGCGACCTCGGGCGCAGCCACGCAGGCGCCGACGGGCAGCCCGCCCCCGAGCGCCTTCGCGGTGGTCATCACATCGGGACGCACCGGCAGCTGCTCGTAGGCCCAGAGCGAGCCGGTCCTGCCCATCCCGGTCTGGATCTCGTCCAAGAGGAGCAGTGCTCCGGCCGTGTCGCACGCCTGCCGGGCCGCAGCGATCAGATCGTCCGAGATCACGTGTACCCCGGTCTCGCCCTGGATGGGCTCGAGCATCACCGCCGCGGTGCTCTCGCCGACCGCGGCCCGGAGAGCATCCGGGTCGTCGCGCGGGACTGCCCGGAATCCCGGCAGGTAGGGGGCGAAGCTCTCATTCGTGGCCAGGCCGGGCGTCCCCGAGAGCGAGCCCATCGTCCGCCCGTGGAAGGCACCTTCCAGTACGACGATCTCCGGATGAGCGATCCCGCGTGCGTGCGCGTGCTTTCGCACCAGCTTGATCGCGCACTCGTTCGCCTCGGTCCCCGAGTTGCAGAGGAACGCCTTGCCCTCCAGGCTCGAGCCGGCGAGCCGCTGGGCCAGCAGCACCCCTCCCGCCGTCAGGAAGAGGTTCGACGTGTGCGTGAGCCTCCCGACCTGTTCGCGCACCGCCTCGACCACGGCGGGATGGCAATGGCCCACCGAACAGACCGAGATGCCCGCCAGGAAGTCGAGGTATTCATTGCCCTCCGAATCCCACACCCTCGCCCCCTCCCCCCGCACGAACTGGACCGGCGCGCGGGCGTAGGTCTGCATGACCCAGCGAGCGTCGAGCTCCTGCAGCTCGGCCAGGGACTTCACGCGGTGATCTTGGTGCCGATTCCGGCGTCGGTGAAGAGCTCCAGCAGCAGGGTGTGCGGGCGGCGGCCATCGACGATGTGGGTCGCCTCCACCCCGCCCCCGATCGCCTCGACGCAGGCCGCGAGCTTGGGCCGCATTCCTCCCTCGATATCGCCGAGCGCCGCGCGCACCTCGTCGGCGGTCGCGGTGGAGATGCGCGACTCGGGATCGTCGGGATCGCTGAGCCAGCCGTCGACGTCGGTGAGGAAGATCGCCTTGTGGGCCGGCATCGCGGCCGCCACCTTGCCCGCCGCTTCGTCCGCGTTGACGTTGTAGGAGGCGCCGTCGCGGTCGGTCCCGACGGAGGCGATCACGGGCACGTAGTCCTCGGCGATGTGATCGATCACGTCGACGTTCACCTTCTCGACCTCCCCGACGAATCCGACGTGCTCGGAGTTCGCCACGGGCCGAACCTCGAACAGCGAGCCGTCCTCACCGCCGAGTCCGACCGCCTGCTGGCCGTGACGACTGAGCCGGACAAGGATGTCCGAGTTGATCTTGCCGAGCAGGACCATCTTCGCGACCTCCACCGTCTCCGCGTCGGAGACGCGGAGGCCCTCGACGAACTTGACCTCCATCCCCATGCGCTCCATGTAGTGGGTGATCTCCGGGCCGCCGCCGTGGACGATCACCGGGTTCATCCCCACGTACTTGAGGAGCACCACGTCCCGGGCGAAGGCCTCGCGGAGCTCCTCGTCGCGCATCGCGGCGCCGCCGTACTTGATCACGATCGTGCGCCCGTGGAACTCGCGGATGTATGGGAGCGCCTCGAGGAGGGTCTCGACAGAGGAGGAGTCGGTGTTCATGTCGTGTACTCGGCGTTGATCCGGATGTAGTCGTGGGTGAGGTCGCTGAAGTAGACGTGAGTGCTCGCCGCGCCCCGGCCCAGCAGTATCGAGAGCCCGGCCTCGGCCTCGTCCGAGGCCAGCTCCGCCGCCTGGATGCGGTCGGGGCCGAGCTCGTCGATCTCCTCCCCGGCGAGCGCCATTCCAGCTGCCTGAGCGATCCGGCCCCAATTGGAGTCGCGGCCGAAGAGCGCCGTCTTCACCAGCGGCGAATTCGCGATCGCGCGGGCCACTCGCTCGGCCTCGGCCTCGTCAGCCGCCGCATTCACCTCCACCCGCCCGACCCGGGTCGCCCCCTCGCCGTCGGCCACGATCTCGAGGGCGAGTTGGAGTAGGACCGCTTCGAGCAGTCCCTCGGGCAGGGGTGATCCGGCCACACCTGTGGCCTGCAGCAGCACGGTGTCGTTGGTGCTCATCTGGCCGTCGACCGTGATCCGCTCCATCGATCCGGCGAGGGCCGAGCGCAGGGTTGCGTCGGGATCGGCCAGCTCGGCGTCGGTCTGGACGAAGCAGAGCATCGTGGCGAAGCCCGGCTCGATCATGCCGGCGCCCTTTGCCTGCGCGGAGAGCGTGACGCCACCGGCTCGGACTGTGCAGCGCTTCGGCCCCTTGTCGGTGGTCATGATCGCCTCAGCGAAGTCATCCCCGCCGCTGGCCGACAGACCCTGGACTGCCTCGATGACTCCCGTCGTCACCGCCTCGATGTCGAGCGGCACGCCGATCGTGCCGGTCTCGGCGACCGCCACGGTCTTCGGCTCCACGTTGAGCGCCTCGGCCGCCGCGTCGCGCATCGCCAGGGCGTCGCGGTAGCCCTGTTCGCCGGTGGCCGCGTTGGCGTTGCCGGAATTGACCGCCACGGCCCGGATCGCATCGGCCTCACAGTCCTCCCGGCAGACCCGCACCGGAGCGGCTGCGGCTGCGTTGCGGGTCAGGGCCATGGCCGTGCGCACGCCGGGCTCGTCGCAGGCAAGCACGCCGACGTCCGTCGCGCCGCCGTCCTTGAGCCCGCAGGCCAAGCCCGCCGCGCGGAAGCCCGGCGCGAGCTGGGCGGGATCGAGCTCATCCACTCCCTCGGGCGGGGTCACCCAACGAGATGCGAAGAAGGTCCGGGTCGCCGGGCTCACGAAATCCCCTGGCCCTCGGGCAGGCCGAGCATCAGGTTGAGGTTCTGGATCGCCTGCGATGCCGCACCTTTCCAGAGGTTGTCGATCGACGCGAAGGCCATCACCCTGCCGGACGCCTCGTTCTGGGCGAGGTGGATCCGGCAGAGGTTCGTCTCACGCACCCCGCTGACGCCCGGCGGCTCGGAGGTGACCTCCACGAAGGCCTCGTCCCCATAGCGCTTCTCGTAGAGGTCGAGCAGCTGCGAGATGTCGACGGGATCCGAGGTCCGCACGTAGCAGCTCACCAGCTCGCCCTGGTCGTAGGGCATCAGGTGCGGGACGAACGTCACAGCCCCGGGTTTCTGATGCGAGGGTGCTCCGTTAGGAGCAACCCGATTTGTGTTGGTGCCGGCGAGCTCGCCGAGCTCCTGCGCGATCTCGGGGGTGTGGCGGTGACCCGTCACCTTGTAGGGCTTGGTGTCGTCGGACTCCTTGACGATCGCCATCTCCTCCGCCGCCGCCCGCCCGGCCCCCGAGACTCCCGACTTGGCGTCGATGACGACGTCCTCGATCAGGCCCTCGGCGGCAAGTGGCGCCAGGGCGAGCAGGCTGGCGGTCGGGTAGCAGCCGGGGTTGGCCACGAGGTCGGCATCGGCGATCGCCTCGCGGTGCAGCTCGGGCAGCCCGTAGACGGCGTCCGGGACGAGCTCGGGCGCTCCATGCTCGCCGTACCACTGCGCGTATGCAGCGAGGTCGTGCAGGCGGAAGTCGGCGGAGAGATCCACGACCTTGGTGCCCCGCTCGTGGAGCGCCGCCACGACGGGCGCGGCGACCCCGTGCGGATAGGCGACGATCGCCGCGTCGACGTCCGCCCCGTCTTCGGCGGTGGGCTCATCGAGGACCAGGTCGACGCCGTACTGCGGATATAGCTCGCTGAGCCGCCTGCCAGTGTCGGTCCGCGCCGTGACGCGAGCCAGCTCCAGGCTCGGGTGCCGCCTGAGCAGCTCGGCAGCGAGCGCCCCGGCGTACCCCGAGGCCCCAGCCACCAGGACCCTATTCACGGAGCGATCCCCCGATCTCCTGCACCGCCGTCTCGATCGCCCTCCGGCGCTCGGCGACCTCATCGTCGGTCAGGGTCCGGTCGGCAGCCCGGAAGGTGAGGCGCAGTGCCAGGCTCTTGCGTCCCTCGCCGACCTGCTCGCCCCGGTAGAGATCGAAGACCTCGGCCGAGCGCAACAGCTCTCCCCCGCCCTCGAGCACCGCCGCGCGCACCTCGGCGGCCGGCACGACCTCATCCACCACCACCGCCACGTCCTGGTGGACCGCGGGGAAGGAGATCACGTCCTCGTAGGTCTCCTCGCCCAGCGGCGAGGCGGCGACGAGTGGCGCGAGGTCGACCTCGAATCCGAAGGCCGCCTCGAGGTCCCAGTCGCGGCAGACGAGCGGGTGGATCTCACCGAGCCAGCCGATCTCCTCGCCCTCGACCAGGACCCGCCCGGCTCGGCCCGGATGCAGGAACGGCTGCTCGCCGGGAACCACCTCGACCGCAACGCCGAGCTCGGTGACCATCGCTTCGAGCACCCCCTTGAGCGAGTAGAAGTCGGCCGACACCGGCTCCCCGTGCCAGCCTCCGGGGCGGAGCTCGCCGACCGCCAGCGCCGCGATCCGCCAGGGCTCGAAGGCGGGCGTCGGCCGGTCGCCCACGAACTTCCCGGCCAGAACGCCGTCGTGCGGCGAGGATCCCTCGCGCAGATATGCCCGCCCGGACTCGAACAGCGCCACCCGCTCGGCGCCGCGGGCGAGGTTGTAGCGTGCGTCATCCAGCAGCGAGCCGAGCAGCGCGGTGCGCTCGACCGAGTAGTCGGCGGAGAGGGGATTGGAGATGAGGATCGGCTGGGCTCGCACCTCGTCCTCAGGAATCCGGAGGCGGTCGGGCATCCGGGGGTCGGTGAGGCTGAGGTCCACGACGGCGTCGAAGCCAAGGTCCTGCATCGCGTCCTCGGCTCGGCGGCGGAGACGCTGCTCGCGGCTCAGGGCTCCGGCCTGGCCACTCGTCGCAGGCAGCGTCGACGGGAGGTGGTCCGCGTAGCCATGAATTCGCCCGACCTCCTCGATCAGGTCGACCTCGCGGGTGACGTCGTAGTGGCGGTGGAAGGGGACGGTCGCCTTCAGTGCCTTGCCCCGGCCCGAGACCTCGAAGTCGAGGCGCTTCAGGTATTCCGAGCAGAGCTTGGGCTCGATCGACATTCCCAGCAGGGCGTCGGCCCGCTCGGTGCGCAGCTCGAGCCGGTGTTTCTCCGGGATATCCGCCGCCTCATCGATCGTCCCTGGAACGAGCCTGGCGCCGCAGAGCTCGACCAGGAGGCGAGATGCGACGCGCTGCCCCTGAATGGCGAGCTCGGGATGCAGCTGCTTCTCGAACCGATTCGACGCGTCGGAGCGGAGGCCGAGCTTGCGAGAGGTCCGGAGGATGTTGACCCCGTCCCAGTTGGCGACCTCGAGCAGCACCCGGGTGGTCTGATCGGAGACCTCCGAGACCTCCCCTCCCATGATTCCGGCGATGCCCGAGGGCCCGCTGCGATCGCAGACCAGCACCATGTCCTCGTCGAGCGTCCGCTCCACCCCGTCGAGCGTCGTCATCTTCTCGCCCTGCCTCGCGCCCCTGATGGTGAGCGCCCCGTCCGGAACCCTGTCGAGGTCGTACGCATGCAGCGGCTGCGCTGTCATCAGCATCACGTAGTTGGTGATGTCGACGACGTTGTTGATCGGGCGCATCCCGGCGCCGATCAGCCGCGCCTTGAGCCAGAGCGGTGACGGTCCGATGCTCACATCCGTGAAGACCCGCGCCGTGAAGCGCGGGCAGAGCTCCGGCACCTCGACCTTTACCGAGGCGTAGTCGGTGACCTTGCCATCGCCGCTCGCCTCGGCGTCCTCCTCCCAGGGCGCCTCGGCCAGCTCCGCGCCGGTGACCGCATGGAGTTCGCGCGCGACGCCGTAGATGCCGAAGCAGTCGACCCGGTTCGAGGTCGGCTCGAGCTCGATCACGGGATCCGATACGGGGATCACCTCCGAGAGCGGCGTTCCCGGAGGCAGGCCGTCCTCTTCGAATACGGCGATTCCGTCGGCGTCATCGCCGATCTCGAGCTCGGCCTCGGAGAGGATCATCCCGTCGGACTCGATGCCGCGGAGCTTCGCCTTGCCGAGCTTGGTGCCGTCGGGCATGACGGCACCGGGCAGCGCCACCGGCACGGTCTGCCCGGCGGCGACGTTGCGCGCGCCGCAGACGATCGTCCGGCCGCCCTCCCCCGCATCGACCTCGCAGACGCTGAGCTTGTCGGCGTCGGGATGCTGCTCAACCGAGAGCACCCGGCCCACGACGAAGGAATCGGCCGAGGGCGCGCCGACGTGGGAGATGCGCTCCAGCTCGATCGAGTGCATCGACAGCTCATCCCCCACCTGCTCGACGGAGAGGCCGGGATCGCAGTAGGCGCGCAGCCAGGAGCTCGGCACCTTCATCGGAACTGCTCCAGTACGCGGACGTCGTTCTCGAAGAACTTGCGGAGGTCCGGAACGCCGTACTTGAGCATCGCGATCCGCTCGATCCCCATGCCGAAGGCGAAGCCCTGGACACGCTCCGGGTCGTATCCGTTTTCGGCGACGAACCCGAAGACGTTCGGGTCAACCATCCCGGCGCCCAGGATCTCGATCCAGCCGATGCCCTTGCAGAGCGGGTCCCGCGAACCATCGCGCAGGTGTCCGGTCCCACCGCAACGGAAGCACGAGACGTCCACCTGCACACTTGGCTCGGTGAAGGGAAAGAAGTCGGGCCGGAAGCGGGTCTCGCGCTCCGGCCCGAAGATCGCCCGTGCGAATTGGTCGAGGGTCCCCTTCAGGTCGGCGAGGGTGATGTCCTCGCCGACGGCGAGGCCCTCCACCTGGTGGAAGATCGGGCTGTGGGTCGCGTCGAAGGGGTCCGAGCGATAGCAGCGGCCCGGGACGACGATGAAGATCGGCGGCGGCTGCGCCTCCATCGCGCGAACCTGCATCGGGGAGGTGTGGGTGCGGAGGACCACGTCCTCCGGGCCGGGCGGCAGCTGATCGCCGTTCGAGGGGATCCGCAGATCGGAGCGCAGGGTCCCCGGGTCGACGTAGAAGGTGTCCTGCGACATCCGCGCCGGGTGCCCGGGCGGATGGTTGAGGGCCGTGAAGTTGTAGTAGTCGAGCTCCACCTCGGGGCCCTCGATCACCCGGTAGCCGAGGCCGACGAAGACGTCCTCGATCTCGCGCTGGGTGCGGATCAGCGGGTTCTGAGCGCCGACCGGAGCCGGCGGGGCGCCGGGCAGGGTGACGTCGATCGCGTCCTCGGCCAGCCTGGTGCCGAGCTCGCTCGCGTCGAGCTCCATCCCGCGAGAGTCGAGCAGCCACTCGAGCTCGCGGCGGGCCTCGTTACCGGCCTTGCCCACCGCGCCGCGCTCCTCCGCAGGAAGCTCGGCGATGCCGCGGAGGATCTGGGTCAGCTCCGCCTTGCGCCCGAGAAAGCGGACCCGCAACTCCTCGAGCTCGGCCGTCGTCGACGCCGACCCGATCGCATCGGCCGCCTCCTTCCGGAGTTGTTCTATCCGTTCGACCACGGTCACGGTTGCTCGGCTTCGCCATCAAACGGGTTGCCCCTCGGCTTCGCCTGCGGGGCACCCTCGCATATCCGCTGAAGCGCGATCGCAGCCGCGGCGGCGACGTTGAGCGACTCGGCTCCTTCGCGCACCGGGATCGTCACACGGACGTCGCAATGCTCAACCGTCGCCTCGGGGAGGCCGTCGCGCTCGGCGCCGAGGCAGATCGTCGCCATCTCCTCGAGAGCGTTGAGACCTTCTCCGCCGTGGGCGACCAGCGCCGCCCGCGGCTCCGGGGTGGCGTCGATCCCACCACGCAGCAGCGCCTCGGCGAACACCGCGCCCATGCTCGCCCGCACCGCCTGTGGCCCGAACGGGTCGGCGCAGTCCGGGCCCAGCACGACCGAGCCGCCAACCAGCGCGTGGGCGCTCCGGATCACCGCTCCGACGTTGCCCGGGTCGGAGACGCCGTGCAGGTACACGCAGGGCGACTCCGCCCGATCCGCCCACGCCTCGCGCCAGACGCCGATCGCGCGGGTTCCGGAGCCGAGCTTCGAGAAGCGAGCGAGGAGAGCGGGCTCGACCTCGGTCCCGCCGAGACCCTCGCCGGCTGCGGTCAAGAGCTCGACCGGCTCCGCACCGGCGTCACGCGCCGCGGCCAGCAGGTCCTCGCCCTCGCCGACGAAGAGCCCCTCGCGCTCGCGGCTGCGCCGCCGGCCGAGGCGCCGAATCAGCTTGAGCTTCTCGTTGTGGGGGCTGGTGATCGTCATAAAAAAGGGCGGCTCCGCCTCGCGGACCGCCCGGGGAATCTGGCTCTGGCTGCCGTGAGCTAGGTGGCGGCAGCCTCCCGGGCGAGCTCGACAAATCGGCGGAAGCCTTCGGGGTCGTTGACGGCGATGTCGGCGAGCATCTTGCGGTTCACGTCGACCTCGGCCTTCTGCAGGCCGTGGATCAGCTCCGAATAGCTCATGCCCTCCTGCCGCGCTGCGGCATTGATCCGCGTGATCCAGAGCCGGCGAAAGTCCCGCTTGCGGTTGCGCCTATCGCGGTAGGCGTACGCGTCCGAGCGCATCACCTGCTCGTTCGCGAGCCGGTAGCTCGAGTGCTTGCGCCCGTAGTAGCCCTTGGCGCGGTCCAGCACCTTCTTCTTGCGCTTCTTGCGCGCGACGGCGTTGGTTGCGCGCGGCATCAGCGACCACCCCCCGCGAGCAGCGTGTTGACCCGCTTGCGGTCGGGCTTCGAGATCTTCGAGGGCCGCTTGAAGCGCCGCTTCCGCGCGGGTGACTTCTTCTCGAGGATGTGGCTCGAGTAGGCGCGCCTGCCGCGCAGCTTGCCCTTGGCGGTCTTGCGAAACCGTTTCTTGGAGCCGGAATGGGTCTTCATCTTCGGCATCGGAGCCGACTATTGAAGCAGACGTCTGCGCTAGCGAACGAGAGTCACGGGCAGGCCACCCCACTGCTTGAGACCGTTGCTGTTGCAGTTCATGTGATCCGAATCCGCATCGAGATCCACGATGCTGAGGGTTCCCTGGGACCGCAGGCGCCTCGGGCCGTGGTTGGCCCGATCGATGGTGCCTCTGAGCGTGCCATTGAAGGCGGTGAAGGCGTAGGCGAAGCGGAAGGCGAAGCGATGGGGCTTCGGCTTCCTCCCGCTCGGCTGCGGGGCCTTGGTCAGCTTGATCGTCGTCTGGAGGGTGGTGGTCAGCGGCAGCTGCGAGGTGCCTGTGCCGGCGCTGTTGAAGCACTGCAGTGGCACCTGGGCGAAGTCGATCCGGGTCAGCTGCCGGGGCGTGAACTTCTGCTTGCTGGAGCGCTTGTTCTTGAAGACGAGGTCGAGGGTCAGCGTCCCTGTGGGGGGAGTCGTGGCCGATGTCGAGATCGGCACCCGAACCTGCCTGAGCTGTGTCGCCGCGTCGGCGGTGGGTGCAACCAAGGCCGCCACGAGCAGCACCGCCAATCCGATAACCAGTCGAGAGCCCATCTCCGTCCTTGCTCTAACACCGGGGCTCACGCGCCGGAGCGCCGTTCCTGCGGTGTGAGCTGGACGATCGGAATGGTCCGCCCCGCCCTGGCCGCCTCCCGCCGATAGTCGGCGTAGGGCGCAAAGATCCGGTCGGCCAGCTTCCAGAGCCGTTCCCTTTGCTGCTCGTCGGTGATGACGGTGGCTCGCATCGGGATCCCGCCGAAGGCGACGTCGGGGTTGGCCCGCAGATTGTGGAACCAGGCCGGGTTCCCCGGCAGACCCTGCTTGGAGGCGACGATCGTGACCCGATCCCCATCGTGGAAGTAGAGGACGCCGTTGCGACGCAGCTCGCCCGACTTCGCGCCTCTCGTCTCGAGCAACGCCGTCGGGAGGACGAGGCCCATGCCCACACGACCACCGGTCACGCTCAGCAGATGGGGATCGAGCTTCCAGACAAGCCTGGACGAGACGAAGCGACCGAACCGGGTGTTCGAGACGGCTGCGTAGAGGCGGCTGAAGCGGGAGGGCGGCCGATCCGGATCGACGTACTTGAGCGGACGGGCCATGGCGGGACTGGACCGATCGGTCGCTAGCCCGCCGCGGCTTCCTTCTCCTGCCCCGCGTTGCGGGTCGGGGCCAGCAGCATGGTCATGTTGCGGCCCTCCTGCAGGGGCGCCTGCTCCATCACTCCGATGTCCGAGACGTCCTGGAGAAGCCGGTCGAGCAGCATCCGGCCGCGCTCGGGGTGGCTCTGCTCGCGACCGCGGAACATGATCGTCACCTTGACCTTGTCCTGCTGTTTCAGGAAGCGCTCGACGTGGCCGCGCTTGGTCTCGTAGTCGTGTTGGGCGATCTTGGGGCGCAGCTTGATCTCCCGCACGTTGACCTGGTGCTGGTGCTTGCGGGCAGCCTTGGCCTTCTGCTCCTGCTCGTACTTGTACTTCGAGTAGTCGAGAATGCGAGTGACCGGCGGCTTCGAGTTCGGGGCGACCTCGACGAGGTCGAGATCGCGCTCGCGAGCCCTTTCCAGGGCATCGGGGGTCGGAACGATCCCGACCTGCTCGCCGTTCTCATCGATCAGGCGCACCTCGGGCACGCGGATCCGCTCGTTGATACGAGTCGCGTCGCGCTCGGGGGGCCGGCGGTCGAAGCGGGAGACCGCCACTAGCTGCGCATTGGGTAGAGCTTCAAACTGATAGGCGAGAGTGGTTCGGGTAGGCGGGCACGGGAGCGCTTAGACGCGCGGCGTGGTGTGGGTGCCCGGCATTGCGGCCAGTATAGACGCCTGATCTGATCCCAGGGCAAGGCGACGATGCGCAGCTAATCGCCCGCCTCCTCGAGCATGCGCTCGATCAGCGCCTCGATGGCGAGCGCGCCAAGATCCCCGTCGCCGTGGTGGCGCACGGAGACGGTCTCCGATTCGACCTCCCTGTCCCCCAGCACCAGCATGTAGGGCGCCTTGGAGAGTTCCGCGTCGCGGATCTTGCGCCCGACGGACTCGCTGCGTTCGTCGATCCGAACGCGTAGGCCACTTCCACGCATCCGCACCGCGATCTCGGCGGCCCGCTCGTTGTGGCGGTCGGCCACCGGCAGAACGATTGCCTGCGTCGGTGCCAGCCAGAGCGGGAAGCGACCGCGATAGTGCTCGATCAGGATGCCTGCGAAACGCTCCATCGAGCCGAGCAGGGCGCGATGGATCATCACCGGCCGGTGTTCGGCGTTGTCGGCTCCCGTGTAGGTCAGCTCGAAGCGCTCCGGCATCTGGAAGTCGAGCTGGCAGGTGCCGCACTGCCAGGAGCGCCCCAGGGCGTCGGTGATGTGGAAGTCGATCTTCGGCCCGTAGAAGGTGCCCTCGCCGGGGCTGACGTCGTACTCGCGACCCTGCCGTTCGAGCGCCTCGCGGAGCGCTGCCTCGGCCCGCCTCCACTGCACGTCCGTCCCGATGGACCTGTCGGGGCGGGTGGAGAGCTCGACCCGCATCTCGTCAAAGCCGAAGCGCTCATAGAGCTGGTCGATCGCAGTGCAGATCGAGTCGACCTCGTCGGTGACCTGGTCGAGGCTGCAGAACACGTGCCCATCGTCCTGGGTGAAGGCCCGGACGCGGAGCAGCCCGTGCAGCACGCCCTCGCGCTCGTAGCGGGAGACGAGGCCGAATTCGGCGAGGCGCAGCGGCAGCTCTCGATACGAGTGGCGGCCGGAGGCGAAGACCAGGCAGGCGCCAGGGCAGTTCATCGGCTTGAGCGCATACCGAGGATCCTCGCCCGTGCTCTCCCGCTCGGAGGCGTCGGTAAAGAACATGTTCTCCTTGTAGTTGTCCCAGTGCCCCGAGCGGTGCCAGAGCTCGGTGTCGAGCACCTGTGGGGTCTTGATCTCGAGATAGCCGCCCGCGTCAAGCTGCTTTCGCACCTCGGCCTCGATCAGCCGGAGCAGGACCGTTCCCTGCGGCAGCCAGAACGGCATTCCGGGGGCCTCCGGGCGGAACTCGAACAGATCGAGCTCGGGCCCCAGCCTGCGGTGGTCGCGCTCGCGAGCCTGCTCGAGACGCTCCAGGTGCTGCTCGAGGTCCTTCTTGTCGAGGAACGCGGTCCCGTATATCCGGGTCAGCATCTGCCGGGTCTCATCCCCGCGCCAGTAGGCGCCGGCCAGCGAGGTGAGCTTGAAGGCCCCGATGCGGCCCGTCGAGGGACCGTGCGGGCCCCGGCAGAGGTCCTCGAAGGGACCGTTGCGGTAGAGCGAGACGGTCTCGGCCCCTTCGTCTCGGATCAGGTCCTCGATCAACTCGACCTTGTAGTCCTGGCCCTGGTCGCGGAAGAAATCGACCGCCTCCTTCGCGGGCAGCTCCCGCCGCTCGAAGGGCTCGTCGGCCTTGACGTGCTCGGCCATCCGCTCCTCGATCCTGGTCAGGTCCTCCTCCCCCGGGCTCCCGTCGGGGAACTCGATGTCGTAGTAGAAGCCGTTCTCGATCGGGGGGCCGATCGAGATCTTGGCGTCCGGCCAGAGGTCGAGGACGGACTCCGCGAGGACGTGAGCCGCGTCGTGGCGAATCAGCTCGAGCGCCTCGGGGCTCTTGTCCGTGACGATCTCGATCTCCTCTCCACCGGAGAGCGGCGTCGAGAGGTCCCGCAGCTCGCCGTCGACCTTGATTGCGAGCGCCGCCCTGGCAAGCCCGGAGCCGATCGCCGCGGCGGCGTCCGCCCCGGTCGCGCCACCCTCCAGCTCGAGCGAGGAGCCGTCGGGCAGGTTCACCTGGATCTTCTCCGTGGTCGCCATCGAGCTAAGGCTATCCGCGGATGTTTCCGCCCAGCTTGCAGGGACGCGCAACTCGGCCGCCGTACACCCGCTAGGAGGCCAATGGGTTCGGGCAGACCCAGAACGGTGGTATGCGCGGTGCTTGCGGTTACGCTGATCGCGGCACTGCCGTCCGCCGCCGAGGCGAAGCCGAAGCACAAGCACCCCTTCGGCTCGCGGGTTCTGGGCCTCGGCAGCAAGGGCAAGGACGTCCGCTACCTGCAGCGATCCCTGACGCGGCTCGGCATTGCGACCGCGACCGATGGCGCCTACGGCAAGGGAACCAAGAGGAGCGTCGAGACCCTCGAGACCCAGCGCGGCTGGCCGGTGAACGGTGGTCAGCCGCAAGGAGGCGAAGCGGATCCGGAAACTGGTCGCGAAGCGCGCGGTGAGCGGCAGCTACTTCGTCGCCGGCTACGGCGGCCCCACGCTGAGGCCCAGCTCGAGGCACGCGGGGAAAGCCAAGGTCAAGGTCCTCGATGCCTCGGGCAACGTCGTCTTCGTGATGCCCGTCAGCTTCGCCGGTGCCGAATTTCATGACGTCGCCTGGAACGGGTTGACGCCGGCGGGCGCCGTCCCGGACGGGACCTACCAGCTCAAGCTCGGCAAGTCGAACACGGCCGGGGCCAGCGCGTCCGGCCAGACCCAGCCCTTCGGCATTCACCTCCACGCCTTCCCGGTGCCGGGCGAGCACAACTTCGGTGGACCCGATGCTCGCTTCGGCGCGCCCCGCTCCGGCCACATCCACCAGGGCCAGGACATCCCGGCGTCCTGCGGCCAGAAGGAGGTGGTTGACGAGACCGGCCAGGTGAAGGTGAACGCCTTCCAGGCCTCCGGCGCGGGCTACTACGTGGCCCTGCACGGCAACCTGACCGGCACCGACTCCGTCTACATGCACCTGCAGCGACCGCGCTGGGCGCCGGCCGGGACCAACGTCTTCGCCGGCCAGCAGATCGGACGCGTCGGCGCGACCGGAGACGCCGTCGGCTGCCACCTGCACTTCGAGCGCTGGACGGCCCCGGGCTGGTTCTCGGGAGGGTCCCCCTTCGACCCCCTGCCCGAGTTGCAGTACTGGGACTCCTACTCGTAGACCCCTCTGCAACGAGAGGTCGAGATGGGCACAGATGGTGCAATCTCGCCGCAGCACTCACTTTGCGGCCTCCCTGCTACCCCGGAGGGTCGACATCTCCGGGGCCGTCCGCTACATCACCGAATGAGGTCGACTCAGGACGATTCCTAAGTCACCGCCGCAGGGTATCCCCCGAGGCGGTCGTGCAATCCTGGGCCAAACCGCGGTGATAGAAGTGTTTGCCCTCCGGGCCGCCTGTGGCAGCCCTGGACGGCAGGAGCACGGAGAGGCCCCCTTTCGACCGGGGGCTTCTTCGCTCAAGTCAGACGGGGAGCTTCGTGTACTTCTTGCACTTCTTCAGCGCGGCATCGCGCTGGCCTGTGAGGGCGGGGTCTGTGCGACCGCACGGGGAGGCGCTGCGGTCACGAGGATGACCGCGACACCTGCCGTCACGAGCGCGCCATCCCGCGTCGAATCAACCCAAGCCGCACTCCAGCCGAGCCGAAGGGCCTTGCGCGAGAGCAACGCCGACGCCGATAGGTCATCCGCCCCCCGGCACAATGCCATGCGAGGCTTCCCCGCCCCCAATGCCATGCTGTACCTGCGGAGGAGGATCGTTCTGTACCTGCGGAGGAGGTTGGTTCGAGCCGCCGGCGCCGCTGCTGCTGGGTGCAGGTGATGACGCGACTGGTTCGCTGGCCGGTTGGATTGGGGCCGGGCTGGGCTCCTTCGTCGTCGGAGCGAACGAAGGCTGACTCACAGCTGCGGCCGGGGTGGCGACCTTCTTCTCAGGCCTCCTTGTCTTCCTCTTTTCAGACATTTTTGTCTTCCGACTCTTCCCCTGTGCCCCTTCAGCGGCCACGGGAGCAACCGCCGGCGGAGCGGACACCGCCTTGAGCGACGGGTGCGACGGATAACCGCCGTCGGTGCCCGAGAATTGCTTGACCAACGCAATGCCAAAGGCAACCGAGAGAGCTCCGATCAGGATCACCAGCACCGGAACCAGGACCTCGTTCGCAATCCTTCGCCACCCGCCCGTCCCTGGCTCCGTCTTGACCGCAGCGGCCAGCCGCCTGAAGACCTCACCCCCGCTCCTTACTGATCTTCTTCCGGCTTTCACTGATCTCGGTCAGGAGGCGCGAGGCGAGGAGTGGACTCAACACAGGAAGACAACGATCTCTTGAGAAAATTGGACCAACACTGGGGTACCGAGCAAACAAGCAACGCTCCAGGTGGGGTGTGCTCTGGTCTCGTACAAACGTCCACTCCCTGGACAAACTTGTGTTCGATAATCGCCCCGCCTAGGCGTCGAGACGGTCCGGGAGCTCGTGGACGGGAGGCTCAGGGGTGCCGTCGATGACGTCCGCAGCTGGAGCGCCTGGCTACGTCGCTCTCTTGCTGCTGGGTGTGGATCGTCGCGGTGTCGTCCTCATCAGAGAACGTGATGACCGTTTCGGCTCGGGGGCGGCAAGGGACAACTGATGGACTCCTCTCGGGTATGCGGTCCTCCACGCGCTGATCCACTCGGGAGGCCTCACCACCGCATGGCTTCTCCTCAGCTGGGTTCCTAGCGCCTGAACCTGAAGATGCGTGTATCGGTGTCAGTCTCGCCGTAGGGGCTGGGGTTGACCGCGGTGACCGACGTCCGCAGCTTGGAGGCGCCGATGTGCCTCCGGATCGATTTGCGAGCTGACTTGTTCGGCTTCAGGAACACCTCGATGACCTGACCCGCCGGAAACAAATCTGTGTCCACGATTGGACCGACGTCCGGCCCCCGCAGCACCAAGGTCGTAGTGGCCGTCACCTGGCACTCCGTCGAGCACACGAACCTATAGGCGATCCGTTTCTTGAGCTTCAGCTTGCTGGTAGTCACATAGCTGAGCAGGTCCTCGCCATCCACGGGCCTCGCGGAGCCATCCACCGGCGTCGCGGACACCGGGCATGGCCCCTGGGTGCCCGCGTTGGTCGGACATTGGTCCTGGGTCTCGTCGCCGAAGCCGTCGTGGTCTGCATCGGGCTCAGCCGTGCCCTGCACCAGCAGCTCGGCAGGGCAGCCAGTGCTGTAGGTCTTCTCCGTTCCGACCGGATGGGTGTTTCCGGGTCCCTGGGAAGATCCGCACGCTCTGGCGCCGCCAATCGCTCCAATCATCGGGGCGGGGGATACGTTCGTGTAGCCAAGGCCCAGTCGATCGCCTGCGGTTATCGGCAGGTGGACCCCATTTGCCTCGGTGATGTGGCCGACGGGATTTCCGTCGGCGGCGACCGGGAACGCGACCTCAGGCCCCACATTTAGGAAGGTGAGGGCCATTGTGGCGTTCTTCCGGACGGGCCGGATCATGAAAGTGACCGCGCCGCCCGTGGTGCGCATTCTCAGTGAAGTGATTACCCCTGTGATGGGCGAGCCGGGCTCCTCGGCCCCCGACGGGGTGTTCAGGGGAACGAAATTGCATGTCTGGGCGAGGCCGCCGCACTGCTCCACCGGAGTCCCGCTCAGGTCGGCCGCCCCGACGGTGGCGGCGGCAGACGCAGCGCTTGGAGCCACCAGCCACAGCCCGGCGACACCGGTGAGCAATGAGAGCAAGCCAATCCTGCGGGTCATCTCTCCAACCTCCTTCCCAGCGCTTAGCCAGGCCCGCCACACCTCCAACGCCGCGACTCTCTCAGTGGCGCAGCGACGTGTCAAGGGTGGGCGGGCGACCTTCCTCAGCAACCCGCCAATCCTCGGTCACGCCGAAAATAGCGACCCGATGGCGGGCAGTTGTCCGTCACCGCGCTGCTCCGCTTTAAAGGGATGACGAACGAGGCGCGTTCATATACCGTCGGCGTGCCGCAGGCGGCCGTTGGCCCCCCTGCGACGTCCGCCCCGGCCGCCGGTTTCAGAGCCGTTCTGGCTAGGGTTGCGGCTCGCTGCGGAGGCCCGGCACACGACGGGCCTTCGCATGTTCAGGGGGCTTCGCGAGGAATGCAGGTGGGGACGGTCGAGCAATGGGACCGGTGCGCAGGTCCATTGGAAGCGGCGCTCCGGGCGGTCGTTGGTCATTCGCTCAGCGGCTTCATGGAACGGGCCTTACGAGGACCTGCCCACAGGACCTCGACCCCGTAAGCGACAGCGCTGACCAGATCGAGCGCCTCATGCCATCCCGAGCCGTTGGCTTCGGCAAGCTCGACCAGATCGTCGTCATAGATGACCTCCTCGACTCCCGCCTCGCGGAGCCAGTTCACCACCAGCCCGAGCTCGCGGTAGCTCGGAGCCACTGCCAGGAAGCGAAACGCCTGCGCCAGGTCGACCTGCTTCCCCGGCAGGCTGCTTCCGAGCCGGGTCATGAGGCCCTCTCCCAGCGGGTCTCAGCGGCGTGTCGGGCGCTCCTCACCGCTTCCCTGGTTGACTCGGGCAGGTCCAACTGGCCGAGCAAGCGCCCGAGAACGACCCGGCCCTGGCGAGCTTCGCTCAGACTCGGGTTGACCACCCGCTGGCCTTGGCTGCCGGCGACGAGATAGCCGCGTTCTTCGAGATCGGCCTCGGCGCGTTCCACATCGCGGGCCTGCCTCGCCGCCAAGCTGAGGAGCGTCTCCTCGCGCCCGTCGAACTCGACTCCGGGAGGCAGTCCGTTGCGGATCGCCTCGATCAGGTCGGTCTCAGGCTCACTCACCGGGAAAACGTCCCGATCCGCATCCGTTTTCTTTACACGAACGCACCCGGCGGTTGTTTGAGCGGGCAGTTCTCGTCTCGCACCCTCCCCTACGCCGGGGGATACTAGGTCGGCGATCTCGGAGAAGGTCGAGAGTCAGCGCCGTATCGAATCTGTGCGCGACCCGACATCCCGCTACGGTCGATTGGTCGTGACACCGGCGTTTGACCCGATCAGCGAGGAGCTCGTGGCATTGGCGCGAGATAGCTACCGAATGTTCGGGGAGAACGATCCGGCGTTCTTGGACACGTGGGACCCCGAGGTTGAGTGGCATGTGCCCGACACTCTCCCGGGCGGCGGCGCTCTTCATGGTCCCGTAGAGGTGCTGGCGTTCTTTGAGACTGTGGGCGGCCTGTGGCAAGACCCGCTCCCAGAACCCGAGGAGTTCCTGGCGGCGGGCGACAAGCTGGTGGTGCTGGGCACGTGGCGGGCGCGGGCCCGGTCCACAGGGGTCCAGGTGGAGCTGCCGTTCGCCCACGTCCAGCAGTTCCGGGCCGGCAAGCTCGTCTATTTCCGCAACTACATCGATGCGGCGAAGGCGCTGCAGTCCCTTGAGGGGCCAGCCCCCGCGTAGGCATTGTCGGGGTAGGCGATGTCGGAGGAGAACGTGGAAACCCTCAAGCGTGGGTTCGAGGCGGTCAAGCGCCTGGATGCCGAAGCGATGCTGGAGATGGCGGACCCGGCGATTGAGTTCCGCCCGCGCTTTCAGGTGATGCTGGGCGGGGAAGCGGCGGTGTACTGGGGACACGACGGCGTCCGTGAGGCATTCCGAGATCTGTACGGCGCCCTCGACTGGATCAAGCCCGAGATCGTCGAGATTCGGGATCTGGAAAACCGAATCGTCGCGCTCGGGCGCTTGCGCATCAAGGGCAAGGGAAATGGCGCTGAGGCCGAGTCGGCTGCCGGCTGGGTAGTCGACCTCAAGAACGGCAAGGCGGTTCGCGTTAGCGAGTTCCTCGACCCCGCCGAGGCCCTCGACGCTGCAGGGCTGTCGGAGTAGGCGATGTCGGAGGAGAACGTCGAGATCGTGCGCCGTCTGTGGGCAGACTTGGAAACCGAGAATTTGGAGGCCTCGATCCATCTGCTCGACGAGGGGGTGGAGATCTGGAATGCGCCCGAGTTCCCGGTCACGGGCCCATATCGCGGGCACGATGGGGTGCGCCAATGGGCAGCCGAGCAATGGGAGGTCGTCAGCGGTCTTCACCATGAGATAGAGGAGATCATCGAAGCCCCTGACGGCGAGACCCTCGTCAGCGTGCAGCGAACGCAGGGACGCATGAGGCACACCGACATGAAGACCAACCTTCAGTGGGCGACCACATGGACGATCCGAGACGGCAAGGTCCTTCGCGCTTACGGATACCTGACAGGGCCGAAGCCCTCGAAGCCGCGGGCCTGTCGGAGTAGGCCCGGACTCATCACACCGTGAAGTGCTGACGTTGGTGATTCTGTTGCTGATGCAGCCACCTCGGGACCTCCGTGGTCCTGCTCCTAGCCGGTGGTGGCGGAAGTTTGCGTGGAGCGGTCCTGCGAACTCGGGTTAGCGAAATCCTGATGAGCGCGGTGGTCGGAAGCACGCACTCCAGAGGAGTGCTGCTTTGCATGGAAAGCAGCGGTTCGCGGAACACTCGTCGAGCAGGCGATTGCTTCTCGCGCCAAGCCGCAGTGACTGCTCCGCTACTCCCGCGGCGCGGCGACTTCGCTTAGAAGAAGAGGCGATTGTGCTCCGCGATGAAGCAAGGGCACGATCCAGATCGCCGGGGGGCGGGATCGAAGCCGACCCGTGATCCTGGCTAGGGCTTGGGCGGGGTTGTGAACCACGGGCAGCTCGGAGCCCCCGTGTTGCACGCTAGAAGCTCTGCGGTCTGACCGTGGCCGCTGCCGCCGATCAGCGGGCTGTTGTTGCAGTCAGAGGGCAGATTGTCCGGCGGGGTGCCGGTCGGCGATGGCGTACCCGTCACGCTCGCCGCGGTGCCGTCCTTTCCGGTGTTGTTAAACCAGCAGTTGCCGCTGTTGAAGCTCGGGTCCACGATCAACCCACCCTGATCCCACCAGAAGTCCTCGCCGTTGGGCTGGACGCTGCCGGCGGACGACACGCCCATCTTGTTGCCGTAGAACTGGTTGCGGTAGGACGTCGCGGAGGTGGTGTGGTCGACCGGCGGCTGCGGGTTGCAGCCGGCGACCTGGTTGTTCGGATCGCTGCAGACGAAGATGTCGGGCACCGCGAAGAGCATCGTGCCGCGCCGCCAGTTGTCCCAGAAGCGGTTGTTGCGAACGATGTTGGCGTTGCCGCCCGCGATCCAGAGGCCGAGGCCAACTGGGACGGGAACGGTCGGTTCCACATCGGAGCAATTGCCACCGGGTGAGCTGGCCGACTGACCCGGGACTGGCGGTCCGGGTTTCTGACCCGGGGCGCAGGCCGGCAGGAAGGTGTTGAAGTTGTTCGAGTAGATGTTGTTGTTCTCGATCAGGTCGGAGTCCTGAGGGAAGCCGGGGTGTCCGGGCGCTGTGAAGACGTCGGTCGAGAAGCCCGTTGTGTTGTCGTAGATCTCGTTGTCGTGGACCCAGACGGCGTTGCCGTCAGTCCCCGAGTAGCCGAGCGCGCTGTGGCGCATGTCGCAGTTGCGGAGCTCGGTGCCGTAGCGGCGCTGGTCCGGCGGCAAGGCCTCGCCGAGGTCGGCGCTGGCGCCGGGGTAGAGGGCGGAGTCTCCGGCCCCCCAGCCATCGCAGTTCTCAATCAGGGAGTGGTCGGCGACGAAGGTGAGCAGGCCGTACTCGCCGGCGAAGGGAACCTTGAAGCGGGTCAGGTGGGAACCGTCGGTCTCGATCACGTAGATGTCGTGCTCCCGCGCATGGCGGACCTTGAGATTGTCGACGACGAAGCCGTCGGCGCGGTCGGCGCGGATGCCGACGTCCTTGACAGATCCGATCGGCGCGCCGTCGCCCGATGCGGTGTTGCCCGCGTCGATCGTGACGGCGTCAGGTGAGGCGCCCGTGCCCTGGATCTGGAGGTTGCAGCGGATACAGGCGCCGGCGTCCGCGATCCCGTGGCGGTCGAGCCTTGGCGGCTGAGGAACCGGGATGTCGGTCAGGGAGCGGCCCAGCACGGCGATGAGGTTCTGGTCGTTCGGGCAGTGGTACTGGTAGGCGTAGGAGACGGCGCCCGCCTGGTTCCTGTCGTTCGTGATCTCGTACTGGTCGCAAGCCGGATCGTTCGTGGGCTTGGCGCGCGACTTCGGCTCGGTGTAGAGGCCGGGCATGATCTCGACACGGTCGTTGTTCTGCGAGGCGGTGACCGCGTCCTGGATGGAGCTGTAGTCGCACTGCTTGAGAAGCTTGGCGTTGAGGTGCCGGAGTGTCTTGGCCTCCTTGCTGCTCAACTTGATCGGCGGCTGCGAGGGGCGGATCCTGTAGCCGGTCGTCTGGGCCGTGGCGAGGTCCGCGTCGAGCCGCTGCATCGAATCCGGCTGGCAGACCACTCGGGTCGTCCCGGGCTTGTTCTTCTTGAGAGCGCTGTCCAGGTCCCGCACAGCGGGGACGGAGCCGCCAGCCGGCGGGCTCACCGAGTTGTCGGGGGCCGGGTCGGGCCAGTAGGAGGCGCGCTCGATGTGAGCGAGCGCCAGGGCGGGGACCATCACCACGGCGAGCGCGATCACCGCCGCGACGGCGAGTGTTCCGCGACGATGTCTGGCCCTCCTGGCTCGCATCGCTCCTCCAGCTTTGGGCATCTAATCAGACAGTACCCGCGCTTTGTGTCCGCAACCGTTATGCGATCTGGTTCGGCACTGAGCGGCACCCGGCACTTTGCGCTGGTGGTCGCGGTCGAGGCCCCCCTGGTCTTGGCGTCGACGGCCTTCAGCTCGCAGACGGTCTCGGTGGGGCCGACTCGATCACCCCATAATCGCCACCGCCAGACCTCCGACAGCGGCATCCGGGTGCTCGCCAGCGTCCAGGCGACCTGCGTTTGCCCCGGTGACGGGGTCGATCGAGCCAAGCTCGCGCCACTCCGAGTCCGGGATGTCCTCAGCCGTGTTCGGGAGTGCCAGGGGGTCGCCGTGGAGGATAAGACCGCTCCGCGGGTGAAGTGTGAAGCCGCTCTCCCGGCGGTCACTCATCGCTCAGGCGTCAGCCGTTTGTTGCCGCGACCTGTGCGCCTTCGCTCCACGTCCGGGTACAGGTGGGCGAACGCCTCGGCCGCCGGCGGCTGCGGGCCCTCCCGCAGGGTCCTGATCGCCGTGCATCTGGCGGTCGCGTTCGTGTCCGGGTCGCGGATGATCTCCTCGAGGATGCGGATCATCTCCTCACGGTCCGATCTCACGCCTCCATTCCTGTCGGGGGGAGTTGTTTTGTTACTCAGGCATTCGGCGGTTTCTGCAGGCGTGGAATTGGTGGCGCGACCCTCCCCTTCGCATCTTCCCCGCACCGTTTGACCCTCCAACGGTCAGGGCATCTTCCGTAATGCGAGCGGCCCCCTGGACAAGGCCCTGAGCGCAGGCCCGATCCCCTCGGGTCCTGCGCAGAGAACTTGGCGGGAGGGGTCGCTCGCCTCTACTTATGCGCGAGCTACTGCGTGGGCGATGTCACGGTTGACACCTCTTGGGTCGGTATACGGTCGTGGCGGGTCCAACAGCGACCCACAGCAAGCGTCTGCCGTCGGGGAGCTTCCTGATGGGCGAGGTCGAAGGGGAGCCATGGGCGGCGATCGAGCTGGAGAGTGGCGAGGTGCTGGCCGATCCGTTCCATCCGACCGCCGATCTTGCGGAGATGCTGCGGTTGCGAGCGGCCCGGATCCGCGCCGCCGAGCAGCCGGCTCTGGCGTCCAAGCGGAGGTTCCGCAGGATCACCGCTGCGGCCGCGCGGGCCTTGCCCGGGCGCCGCAGGCGGGTGCCCGCTGAGCTTGGCCCCTGAGCCGGAGCGCGCAGCGGTTTTCTGAGCCTGCGAATCGCCATCTCGACCCTCCTTGGCCGATCTTTCCTCGGCCTCAGCGCCCACAGCAGCTTGAAATCCGTATGAAATCGGTACGGCTTCAAGGACTTCGCCAGACGCCCAGGGGATAGGCTGACGCCGACAGGGGAATGGGGCAGGGAGAAGGAGTTGCTCATGAAACGAAGGATTGGGGTCTTCTACGCCGGGGGCCGTAAGCACAGCGAGATCTTCCTGGGCGACCAGGTGCTGTGCGACGCCCTCGCCTAGCTCGCGTCGGCGATGTCGGAGGTGAACGTCCAGGCTCTCCGGGCCGCGTTCAAGCAGTACGCCCACGGAGACTTCAGCCCGATCGGGCTGCTCGGCGACGACTTCGAGCTGGTGGTCAGCCCCGAGGCGCCCGACGCCGGGACTTATCGCGGAGAGGAGGCGAGGCGCTGGC
>DATDJZ010000175.1:0-5072 GCA_036520315.1 Solirubrobacterales bacterium
TGGATGAGAACCGAGATCACGAAGCGGATGGCCGAGCCACCGCCGGCGATCGCCTCACTTTCTGAGCAGGATCAGAGGACCCTCCGCGACATCCTCAAGCGGGCCCTCGAGGGGGCCTCAGACGCAGACCTGCCCGAGGCCGTCGCCCAGAGCTAGGTCGCCTCGGGAGCGGGAGTCGGCCCCTCCGGCGGAGGTGCCGGAGTGGGTCCCCCGGCCTCCTGCTCGGCGGCAGCGACCTCCCGGCGGTATTCGAGGTACTCGGCCACGGCGATCTGGATCGACGCCGCGAACGGCACCGCGAGGATCGCGCCGAGGACGCCGAACAGCGTGCTGCCGAACAGCACCGCCACGAGGATGATGAACGCTTCGACCTTCGTCGCCCGTTTCTGGATCTGCGGCTGGATCACGTAGTTCTCGACCTGCTGGTAGACGATTGCGAAGACGACCCAGATGATCAGGGCGATAGGGAAGTTGACGAAGGCTGTGACGATGCCGACCAGGATTGCCCCGATCGTCGCGCCGACCACGGGGATCAGGTCGAAGACGAAGATGACGACCGCCAGCGGGCCCGCGAAGGGGACTCCGAGGATCTTGAGCATGATGAATGAGGCGACGCCGGCAATCGTCGCCTGCAGGAGCGCTCCGCCCACGTAATTGCCGACGGCGTTCGCGATCCGGCGTAGCGTCCGCTCGATCCGCTCGGCGTGCTCCGGTCTCTGCATCCGAATGAAGCCCTCTATCCATCTCGGCCCGGCAGCCACCATGAAGATGCTCAGGATCAGGATCGTCACCCCCGCGAAGATCGAGCTGACCAGTCCGAAGCCGATGTCGCGCAGCACCTTGGCGGCGTCGCCGGCCTTGCTCGGCAGCCTCTCCGCCTCGTCAGAGAGCTTCTGGGTGATGTCGTATTTCTCGTTCAGGTCGTTGAGCGTCTTGTTCTTCTGGACGTAGTCCTCGACGTCGTTGACGTAGCTCGGGGCGTTAGTGGCGACGTCGCTGACCTGGTTGACGATCGGCGGAAGGAGCACAGCTCCGAGGCCGATCGGGATCGCCAGCACACACAGGTACGTGAGCGCGATGGCGAGCCCTCGCTTCATGTAGCGCTGGAAGAAATTGACTGGCCCGGCCACGGCGATGGCCAGGAAGGCGGCGATGATCAGCCAGCTGATCGGCCTCCGCAGCAGGTAGATGACGTAGAGAGTCAGCAGAACGCCCACGATTACGAGGACGTTGCGGGCGATCGCGCGTGCGGGAGAGTCGATTTGAGGCATGCCGAGCCTCTCTATTCGGGGCCGGCCCGCGCCTTCCTTGGGCACGAACCCCCCGGATCAGGGCTGGGTGAGCCCGGCCTCCTTGAAGACCGGCGCGAGGTGTGAGGCGTCGGTTCGATGAAGCAGCCCCAGGCTGGTGACGCCGCCGCCGGTGAAGCTGTAGTTCATCTGGATGTAGGCGGGCCCGTTGGGTGCGTGGCGCTGGATCGGTACGAGCGCGACCGTGCCCTTGCCTTTGCAGGTCTTGCCCGCCCCCTCGTCGATCTTCTCGGTGAAGAGGTATCGGGGCGGTGTGGAGGCCTCAGCCCTGTCGAGGGTCCAGTCGCCGCCGCATTCGATGCCCGTGTAGGCGACCTTGGCCGTCGAGTCCGCCCCGATATCGACGCCGACCTCGAAGGGCTTCAGCCCCTGCTGGCGGAGCTCGCCCGTCCAGCGGCCCGAGATCTGCCGTGTGACGCCCTCACCGGTACTGATGCCGGCCTCCTGCCCGGCGCTCTCACGGCTGCCGCAGCCGGCGAGGAGGGCGATTCCGAGGGCGAGCAGGCAATGCTTCCGGCTGAGCACGTCGAGAGCCTAGTATCGGCGCATGGCGGAAGAACCGGTCGCCGAGGAGCCGCGCAAGCCGGCGGAGGGTGTCGAGATTCGTCCGGCACGGACCGACGAGATCGAGGAGATGCTGCCGATGATCCGGGCCTACTGCGAGTTCTACGAGACCGAGCCGAATGACGAGGGCCTGCGGAGCATGTTCGAGACGCTGATCTCGGAGCCGAGCCAGGGTGCGGTCTTCATCGCCCGTGACGGAGGGAAGGCGGTCGGCTTCGCCACCCTCGACTGGAAGTGGTCGAGTCTCAAGGCGGCCAGGATCGGCTACCTCGAGGACCTTTTCGTCGACCCGGAGGCCCGGGGGCGGGGGATCGCCGACGCCCTAATCGAGGTCTGCGCCGAGCGCTGCCGCGAGCTCGGCATGCCGGCGCTGGAGTGGCTGACTGCACCGGACAACCATCGGGCGCAGAAGGTCTACGACCGGACAGGGGCGGAGTCGGGCACCTACTTGGAATACGACCTGGAGCTATGAAGGACGAGCTCCGGTCGGCCGTCGGCGCGGTCTGGCTGAACCACGTGCGGCGGGGACACGGCGACCCGCTGGTCCTGCTCCATTCGCTGGGCGGCAGTCTCGTCCAGTGGTCGCCGGTCATGGAGCGGCTGGCGGCCGAGCGGGAGGTGATCGCTCTCGACATGCCGGGCTTCGGCGAGTCGGCGGAGCTCCCCGAGGGGGTCTCGCCGCGCGCGGCCAACCTCGCGACCGCTGTCCTCGACTTCTATGACGCCCTCGGGATCGAGGGCACGCCGGCCGTCGCGGGGATCTCGCTCGGGGGCTGGGTGGCGGTCGAGTGCGCTCGCCAAGGTGGCGCCAGCGCCGCGATCGCCCTATGTCCGGCGGGCTTCTGGAAGCGCTCGCCCGATGAGTCGAATCGGACCCTGGCGCGCCGGCGCAGGCGCGGACGCTTGGCCCGACCGCTGTTCCGGCCGCTGATGGCGACGGCCCGAGGCCGCCGACAGGCGCTCGGCCGATTCATCCACCACCCGGAGCGGCTACGCGCGGGCGAGGCCGAGGCGATCGCCAAGGCCTACGTCACCGCGCCGGCCTATGAGGAGACGAGCGCGCTGATGCGAGCCGGCCAGATCGAGGAGCTGAAGTCGATCAAGGTGCCGATCACGCTTGCCTGGGCCGATCAAGACGCCCTCGTGCGGAACAAACCGCTCCCGGCGAAGCTGCTGCCGAAACGGGTCGAGCAGGTCGTGCTCCCCGGCTGCGGGCACGTTCCAACCTGGGACGATCCCGACCTCGTGGCCCGCGTGGTGCTCGCGGGAGCCCGGCGAACGCGATAGAAGGAGGGCGAGGATGAGCGAACGGAACGAATACGCACCGGGGGAGTTCTGCTGGGTAAGCCTGGCCACCACCGATGTCGACGGGGCGACGACCTTCTACCGGGAGCTCCTCGGCGTCGACTGGGAGCCGGCGCCAGGCTCGTCGGAGGAGACCGGCGGGTACGGATTCTTCGTCAAGGATGGAAAGCAGATCGGCGGGATGGGACCCACTCAGCAGGAGGGACAGCCTTCAGCCTGGTCGAGCTACATCAAGGTCGAGGACGCCGACGCGACCGCGGAGAAGGTGAATGAAGCCGGTGGCCAGGTGGTCTTCGGCCCGGTCGACCTCCCCAATGAGTCGGGCCGGGTGGCGATGCTGCAGGACCCGACCGGTGCGTTCGTCTGGATCAACCAGCAGCAGAAGCACCCCGGCGCGGAGCTGGTCAACGAGCCCGGCTCCTGGACCTGGAACAACCTGCTGACGCGTGACCTCGAGGTCGCCAAGAGCTTCTACGGCCAGGTCTTCGGCTGGACTGCCATCCACAACGAGGAGGCACCGCCCGGCATCCTCATGTGGCAGGTCGAAGGGCAGCGCTGGCCGGAGGGCATGGGCGGCCTGATGGAGATCTCCGACGACCTGCCCGGGGACACGCCCGCCCATTGGCAGGTCTACTTCATCGTCGAGAACGCGGACCGGGCGATCGAGCAGGCGACCTCAGGCGGAGCGAAGCTCGGCTTCGGCCCCATCGACGTCCCTGTGGCCCGGCTGGCGACGCTGGTCGATCCACAGGGGGCCGTGGTCTCGATCATGGAGTCCCACTACCCCGAGCCGCGCTAGCGGCGGGCGCACGCGGCGCACAGCCCGCTGACCACGACCTCGGCGCGGTCGGGATGGAAGCCGGCGGCGGCGGCGGAGCGACGGGCGCGCTCGAGATCGATCGAGGTGTCCATGTCCTCGATCCGGCCGCAGTTGCGGCAGATCATATGGTGGTGGGCATCCGCGCGGGTGTCCCAGAGGAGCGTGCCGCCGCCACCGTTCACCCGCCGCACGATGCCGAGCTGCTCGAAGAGCTCAAGCGTCGCGTAGACGGTGGGGAGCGACACGCCGGGGAGGCGCTCGCTCGCCTCGGAGAGCAGCTCCTCAGCGCTCAGGTGCCTGTCGTGGTCGCGAAGCAGGCGGTGCATGACGACTCGCTGGGAGGTGGCCCGCAGTCCGCGCTCGCGGAGCAGCTCGGCTAGCTCGGCGTCGTCGCGGGGAGGGGTGTGGGGGTGGGCCTCAGCCATCAGGGTCACCTAATAGGACATCGTACATCTTAGGGGAACCTTATCTTAAATTACTTGTAATATGCATGTGTGGCTGAATTGGTGGCAAGGCTCGCGGGGAGGATGGGGACGGCGGACGAGGAGCGGTTCATGCTCCAGCGCGTCCAGCCCGCGCTGATCGGCCTGATCGACGGCACGGTCTCCACCCTGGCGCCGATCTTCGCCACCGCCTTCCTCGCAGGCTCGCACGCCGCCCTCTTCGTGGGCCTCGCCGCGGCGCTCGGCGCCGGGATCAGCATGGGACTCTCCGAGGCCCTCTCCGACGACGGCGAGATCACCGGCCGCGGCACCTCCCTCTCCCGCGGCATGATCACTGGCGGCGCAACCTTCTTCGGCGGCAGCTTTCATGCGCTGCCCTTCGTGATCAGCGACCTGCACACTGCCCTGGTCGTCGCCTCATTCACCGTAGGTTGCGAGCTGGTCGCGATCGCCTGGGTCCGCAAGCGGTTCCTCGACGTCTCGCTGCGGAGCTCCCTCGTCCAGGTGACGATGGGCGGCCTGATCGTCGCCGTCACCGGCGCCCTGATCGGCCAGGCCTAGCGACCAGCCCTGAAGGCCCGCCGTCCGGCTATCACTTCCGGGGGATGAGCCAGAACGCCCCCGCGCTCG
>DATDJZ010000176.1:0-10665 GCA_036520315.1 Solirubrobacterales bacterium
GACGCGAGAGATCAGCGCCAAACTGGTCGCGTCGTGGTCGAGCATCCAGGCGGCCAGGCCGATGGGTGAATCCGCAATTCCGTACAGCGCCTGCGGGTGGGTCGCGCTCTCGATTGCATAGCCCGCGTCCGTCGCGAAAAAGACCTGCAGCTCCTCGTAGATGCGGGTTTCCTCGTCATCGAGACCGGAGGGGTCGCCGGACTGGACCGCAGCTGAGACGTCGGGTCGAACAGCACCAGGGAAGTTGGTGTGGATGCCGAGCAACCCCGGAGGCGCCTGCGCACCCATCGCATCAACGAGTTGCCCGCCCCAATCGCCGCCCGAGGCGACGTAGCGGTCGTATCCCAGGCGCTTCATCAGCTCCGCCCAGGCACGCGCGATGCGCGGGACGTCCCAGCCGGTTTCGGCCGGTTTGCCTGAGAACCCGTAGCCCGGCATCGACGGGATCACCAGATGAAACGCGTCGACTGCGCTCGCGCCATGTGCCGTCGGATTGGTCAGTGGATCGATGATCTTCAGCTGCTCGATGATCGATCCGGGCCATCCGTGGCAGACGAGGAGCGGCAACGCATCGTCATCGTCCGAACGAACGTGAATGAAATGAATATCCAGCCCATCGATCTCGGTGATGAAGTGCGGTAGGGCCTTCAGCTTCTCCTCGCACTCGCGCCAGTCGTACTCTTCCGCCCAATAGCGCGCGAGCGCCTGCATCGTCACCAGCCGCGGGCCCTGCGACTGATCTTCGACGGTCTCCTTTTCGGGCCAGCGCGTGGCCGCGATGCGCGCACGCAGGTCCTCGAGGTCCGCCTCGGGGGTGTCGATCGTGAACGGACGGATCGCTGTGGCGTCCGCTGCCTTTTCGGTCGTGACAGACATATGGCTCCTGACATCCGGTGGTTATGGCGCGGACCGTTTGAGGTCGGTACGCCTATACACCGGCCGAGTGTTGGAGCCGGAAAATCTCGCTCGCCGAAGTTTGGGGCGAAGCGATTCCCACCATACACCCCTACCCAAGCCCGAACCATCCCGTTTTCGATGAACGGCCGCGTGGCGCGATGCCGTCGGCGCCCTCTCTGCGGCGCGCTGCCCTGAGATAGACTCGGGACTGACTGGAGCGTTCGATGAGCTATCGCGAGACTGAGCATCTCCGGGTGCTGATCGCCAACGAACGCAGGGATCGGCTGGCGCTCGTCGCATCAACGGTCGCGAACCTCGGGCATGAGGTGATCGCCCGCGAGATCGACGTCAAGGACGTCGGAGCCGTAACCGCCAGGGAGAGACCCGATGTAGCGCTGGTCGGCCTCGGCAAGAGCTCGGAGCATGCCCTCGCCCTGATCGACCAGATCGTGAAGGAGGCCGCGTGCCCGGTGGTACTCCTTATCCACGCGCCCGATTCCGCCTTCGTCAAGGAGGCATCGAAGCGCGGCATCTTCGCCTACATCACCGACTCCGAGGTCGACGATTGGCAGAGCGCGATCGACATCGTGCTGCGCCGGTTCACCGAGTACCACGACCTTGAGGGCGCGTTCGGCCGCCGCGCCGTCACCGAGCGAGCCAAGGGCATCCTGATGGAGCGTCATTCGGTCGACGACGCTGACGCCTTCGAGATGCTGCGCGACCAGTCGCGCCGGGCAAACACCAAGCTCTCCGACGTCGCGGCCGCCGTCGTCGACGGCCACCGGCTGTTGCCGCAGCAACCGGACATCTCCCAGACCGCGCGCTAGTCCTACGGGCGGCTACTGGCCTCTTGGCCTGGGCGGATCGCTCGCCAGCCCGAAGTCTCCTCGTCCGCATCATCTGGGGCAGCTTGGGGCGTTGCAGGGCAGTTAGCTACGGCTTCAGCTTCCGCCCGCTCGTGAACAGCCACTGGCTCCACGCCAGCAGCGCTAGGCACATCGCCGCGACCACACCGAACGCGATCCAGGGGCTGACGTCGGAGGTGCCGAGGAAGCCATAGCGGATCGTCTCCACGACGTAGAAGAGCGGGTTGATGTGGGAGAGCTGCTCCCACGGCGCTCCCAGACGCGAGACCGAGTAGAAGACGCCGCCGAGGAAGGTGAGGGGGAGGATGACGATGTTGTTGATGAAGCTGGTGTGGTCGAAGGTCTCGGCGTAGATGCCGACGATCGTGCCGAGGGCGCCGAAGCCGCAGACCAGCAGCAGGACCGCGACGATGAGGAGCGCCAACTGGTTGACGGGGGCGCCAGTGATCGGGATCGCGAGGGCGGCCAGGCCGACGCCGATGATCAGCGCCCGGAAGGCGCCGCCGATCAGGTAGCCGAGGTTGACCTGCCAGTGGTGCATCGGGGCGGCGAGGACGTCGTCGATGAAGCGGTCGTTGCGGCCCTGGAATATGGTGCTCGCGTTGTTGGAGTAGGCGGCCTGCGCCATCGCCATCGCGACCAGGCCGGGGACGATGAACTGGTCGTAGTCGAAGCCCTGCACCTGCTTGATCCGCCCGCCGAGCGAGAGCCCGAAGACGACGATGAAGAGCAGGGAGGAGACGACCGGCGCGAGCGTCGTCTGGGTCCAGAGGCGCAGCACGCGGTGGCACTCGCGCCGCGAGAGCCAGAGAAATCCCTGCCACGGGTTCGGCTGGACGTGTTCGCTCATCGCAAACACACTAACCGTGGTCCCGCGCGGGCTACGCAGCCGCGCCGGTGAGGAGGACGCCGACGCGCTCCCCGGCGAGCGTCTCGTGCCGAGCCAGAGCTGCGACCCCCGCGGCCCCGGCCGGCTCTACCAGCACACCGGTCGACTCGGCGATGAGCGCCATTGCGGCCTGGATCTCATCGTCGTCCACGAGGACCACCTCGTCCACCAGCTCCACGATTCGCGCAAAGGACTCGGGCACCGGATCGATGATCGCGAGCGCACCGGCGATGGTCCCTTCGCCGGGCATCGAGATCGGGCGCCCGGCGGCGAAGCTCTCTGCCATGGCGGGAGCGCCGCTCGCGCACACGCCCACGACCCTGGTGTCCGGCCAGCGCGATTTGAGCCAGCGGGCGATGCCGGTGATCAGCGCTCCGTCGCCGAGCTGGATGACGGCGGTATCGATCGGATGCGTCGCACCCAGCTCCACGCCGATCGTCCCGGCGCCCTCGGCAATCGCGGGCTCGAACCCGTCGACCACCAGGTACCGGCGCTCGCCCGCGGCCACGTACTCGCTGGCCGCCGACTCGGGGCGCTCGTGCACCTCGACCTCGGCGCCTAGTGCGCGCATCCGCGCGACCTTCCCCTCCGGGGCATCGGGTCCGACGAAGATGTGGACCGACGCACCCCGGTTCCGGGCGGCGTAAGCGAGCCCCTGCCCGAAGTTGCCCGCGGTCGCGCACACCCAGGTGTGCGAGGGATCGAGTTCTCGTGCCAGCAGCCAGGTGCCGCGCCCCTTGAAGCTGCCGATCGGGTTGAGCGTCTCGACCTTGACCAGGACCTCACGTCCGAACCTCTCGGAGAGTGGGTCGCTGACGAACTGGGGGGTGTCGAGGAAGACCGGATCGATCTGCTCGACGGCCGCCTCGATTCGCGTTAGCGAGAGGTCCATGTGGTCGCTCGCGTTATCCCGCGGGCGTCAACGCTGCCGGTGTGAGACCACGTTGACCATCGTGCCCCCCGGCTCGCGCAGCATGAAGCGGCGGACGCCCCAGTCCTCGTCGCGCAGCGGATAGGCGATCTCGTATCCCTGCTCCACGGCACGGGCGTGGGCGGCGTCGACGTCATCGACCCCGACCGAGATTCCCGGTGCCGCCGGGTCATCGTTGGCGATGATCGTCACCTGCGCCGAGGGGTTGTCAGGTGAGGCGACGGTGACCACCCAGCCCAGGTCCATGACGGGCTCGAAGCCCAGCAGCCCGACGAAGAAATCCCGCGTCTCCCCCGGCCGCTCCGAGCGCAGGTTGGGTACGGCCCTCTCGATCAACGCTCCTCCACTGAATCGAACCTTAAGGCCCAGATCCCGTTAGACCCGCCGCGAGATCACCGGCGAGGCGCTCGATCGAACCCGCGCCCTCCTCGACGTGTTCCGGGTTGAGCTCGGTGACAGTGACGCCGGCGAGGGCGGGCGAGGCGAGCAGCACCGCCAGCGCGGCCGCCGCCTGCTCGTAGGGGATCCCCTCGTTCCGGCCCGGGTTTTCCGAGAGTGGGGTGTCGGTGAAGTCGACGACGTCGACGTCGATGTGGACGAGTAGCCGATCCGGACCGGCGAGGATGTCGACTGCCCTTCTGGCCGCTCCGGGCGGGTCGTCGCGCACCTCGTCCACCGGGATCGCCTCGAGCTCGAGCCGGTCGATCGTCTCGCGCTCGTGCGGCCGCGCCTGCTCAGGGCCCCAGGCGAGGAGGACGACTTGTTCCGGCGCAATCAGCGGCACGCGCGAACCGACCTCGACCAGCTCGCGCTCGGCGCCCTCGTCGCCCAGCATGTGGGCCATCCCCATCCAGTCGAGGGCGCCCGGCGGAGCGCTGGTCGGGATGTTGAGGTCTGCGTGGAGATCGAAGTAGATGAGGCCGACGCTGTCGGAGCGCTCGACGTGCCCGGCGACGGTGCCGATTCCGACCGTGCAGTCGCCACCCAGGACGAGGGTGACCTCCTCGGCGAGGATGGACTCGACAACCCGCGCCGCGGTGTCGTCGACGATCTCGACGACCTTGCCGAGGTTCTGGGCGAGCGGGCACTCGCGGTCGGGCCGCCAGCGCCAGACCTCGCGATCGCCGTAGTCCGAGACCTCGACGCCGGAGTCGCGGAGAAGCTCGACCAGGCCCGCCCGCCGCAGCGCCGCCGGCGCCTGCTCCTGGCCCGGCGCGAACGCTCCGGCGCTCGTCGGGACGCCGATCACTCCCACCTTCCGCCCGTCGTCGCTCATCGCAGACACCCTAGCCAGGCTCCGCGCGGGCTAGGATCGCGGCGTGACCTGGGAGGACGTCGACCGCTGGCTCGCCGACTACGTCGAGGCCTGGGAGGCCTACGACCGCGACCTGATCGAGGCGCTGTTCGCGGAGGACGTGAGCTATCGCTACCACCCCGCCGATGAGCCGATCGAGGGCCGGGACGCGGTGGTCGAGTCATGGCTGGGGGAGGGGGACCACCCCGACGCTTCGGACCGCGACGACCCAGGCACCTACGAGGCGAGCTACCGCGCCTTCGCGGTGGACGGCGACGCGGCTGTCGCCACCGGGACCAGCTCCTACCGCGAGGAGCCCGGCGGCCCGGTCGCGCGGGTCTACGACAACTGCTTTTTGATGCGCTTCGACTCCGAGGGCCGCTGCCGCGAGTTCACCGAGTTCTTCATGCAGCGGAAGAGCGGGTAGGGCGGCCGATCCCGTCGGTCTCGGCAGCGGCCGCCCCCGCCGCTCGCGCCTACATCTTCCAGCCGTCGACCGCGATGTAGTTGGCGGCGCTCCCGTTCGGGTTGACGAGGATCACCGGTGCCAGGCAGGTCGAGGGGACATCGAACGAGTTGTCCCGGATCCTGGCGTCACCATCGCGCCCGATGGGCACCTGCCCGGTCGTCGCTGCGGCCATCGTGTCCGAATCGGCGCCGCAGTAGAGCGAGGCGCTGATCGTGTTGACCGGCCCCGGAGTGCCGTTCCCGGGGGCGACCGGGATCACCAGCCCCTTCACTCGCAGGTCCAGCCGGTCGCCGCTGAGGCGCACGCTGCCCTCCTTCAAGACCCACGGTGAGCCACCGGGGGCGACTCCGTGGAAGGTCGGGTCCGTGGGCACCGACGGCGCCAGGGATTCCCTGATCAGCTGCCCGCCGGGGTGTCCCTTGCCGTGTCCGCCGTCGCTGCCGAGCGCACTCAGCGCCCCGACCGCGAGCGCGGCCAAGAGCGCGGCGAGCCCTGCGACGAAGACCGAAATTGGAACCCGCTTCGAGATTCGCATGGTCCGTGTCCCTTCCTGTAGTTGCCTGGCTCCTCCCCGAAGGGAGCTACGAGCGAGGGACCCGAACGGTTTGCGCTACGCGGGCGACTCCTCGACCTCCACGGCGCGACGGCCGGCGGCGACGGTCTTCATGTAGACGTCCTCGAGGGTGGTGGCGTCGAAGGTCTCCTTGAGGCCGGCGGCGGTGTCGCGGGCGATGATCCGCCCGCCGCCGATCAGCGCGATCTCCTCGCAGAGCGCCTCGGCCTCCTCGAGGTAGTGGGTGGTGAGCAGGATCGTGGTGCCGCGCTCGTGCAGGCGGCGGATGTAGCGCCAGAGCTCGTGGCGGAGCTCGAGGTCGACGCCCGCCGTCGGCTCGTCGAGGATCACCAGGCGCGGCTCATGCAGCAGCGCCCGGGCGAGCAGCAGGCGGCGGCGCATGCCTCCGGAGAGCTTGGGCGCGCGCACGTCGCGCTTGGCGCGCAGGTCGAAGACGTCGATCATCTCCTCGGCGCGGGCGGCGGCCGCCTCGCCGTTCATCCCGTAGTAGCCGCCGTGGTAGACGAGCGTCTCGTAGACGGTCAGAAAGCGGTCCAGGTTGGGCTCCTGCTCCGCGATGCCGATCAGCTGCCGGGCCTCCATCGAGCCGCCGGGCTCGCCGAAGACCGAGATCTCGCCCCCGGTCAGCCGGATCAGGTTGCAGACCGCGCTGATCAGGGTGGTCTTGCCGGCCCCGTTCGGGCCGAGCAGGCCGAAGAAGCTGCCTGCGGGCACCTCGAGGTCGAGCGCGTCGAGGGCGAGGGTGCCGTCGTCGTAGCGCTTGGTCAGGCCGCGCAGGGCGAGCGCGGGAGTGGACGATGCCTGCATACCCCCATGATTGCGAAGCGGCGTGATGAGCCGGTTCGCTCAGCAGTGAGCGCCGACCGGCAGATAGCCCCAGCCCATGGAGGTGCTGTAGGCCTCGGTCGGCGGCGATTCGGTCGGCCCGAGGCCGGCGGTGTAGTGGCCGCCTCCCTTGCCGGAGTCCGTCAGGGTGACGTTGGCGTGGGGACCGGAGCGGTAACAGACCAGGTACCCGACCCTGCGGCCCGACGGGTCATTGAAGGTCTCGGGACCGAATCCGTCGGTGTCATTGGCCGAGTGCGTGGCGCCCGGGATCCCGTTGACGATGCTCCCGCCAAGCAGACCGGAGTGGTGGCCGTTGATGTCGTAGACCTCGAGGTCGATATCAGCGGCCGAATCCCAGGTCAGGGTGACCGTGCGAGGGACGGGCGGAAATGAAGCGTCGCGGCCCCGTTTCTTGCAGGCGCCGGCCTTCCTGGCCTTCTTGTTTTTCTTCTTGCACGCCTTGCTTCGCTTTGCCTTCGAGCTCGCCGCGTGGGCGGAGTCGCCGGCTCCCAGTGCGGGTTGCGAGGCGGCCAGCAGGCACACGCACGCGAGAGCAGCGATCGCAGCAACCGGAAATGTGAGAGCCCACCCCCGAGCCATGGGCGAACCGTACGGCCGCTATCCCCTTCGCACATCAGTACTTGTCCACATGCCGGGCGCGCGCTTTACCCGAAGAGAGGTTTCCTTTCAGGGCTGCCCGCCGCTCACAGTCGTAACGGGGCTTGGGGGCCCCGTAGTAGGTGCTTAGTGCCCAGGGATGGAGACGAAGACTCAGCTACCGGACCCGAACGAGTTCTGCCTCGTGCTGACGCCTGGCCTGAGCGCTCCAGTCCGCGCGAGCGAGGCGATTCGCCAGCACTTCGGAGCCCTCGCGGAGGAGATCCGCGGAAACCTGGCGGCGCTCATCGGCGAGCTCGTCGAGAAGTCGGTGGAACGCCGTCCCCGGAGGCCGATAACCGTGATGGTCGTGCTCGAGGCGGATGCGATCCGCGGCGAGGTTTCCGACCCGATTGAACTGGTCTCGTTCCAGATACCGCTCAATTGCTGATTGCGAAGCGGATTTGCGGGTAGGAAGTGCCCGGCGCCATCGCTCGACGGCTGGCCCTCACGCCTCGAGCGATTGATTTGAGAGGGAAACGGAAGTGGGGCGAAGAGTGACCGGATCCGAATGGACCTGTGCCCGTTGCGGGATGACCGCGAGCTTCATGGATGGAGTGGCGGATCCGTTGAGGGTGCCCCCCAACTGGGCGTCGCTGAACGGCATCTACTACTGCCTCGGCTGCCGGCGCAAGCTGGCGGGTGAGGCGAGAGCCTCGGCCCTTGCCGACGAGGACCCCCCGGCCGAGCGCATGCGGGCGGATGCCGAAGGGCGGATCGAGTTCGAGCTCGGCCGCGACCCCGACCGATGCGATACGCGGGTCGCCCGGGCCTGCGGCACGAACGTCGTGATGGTGAGGAAGGTGCGCGAGCGGCTCGGCGCGTATCCGACGAGACCCGTCTGACCCGATTCCCGGGGTAGGGTGGGACTATGGAGGTAGGATGCCTCCTCGCCCGAGTTGGACTGCGATGGCCGTGCTCGAGGACGCGGGGTCGTGGAGCAATCGCTCAGCGGCTAAAGGGAGGTCGACGTGAAACCCGTAAGCGTCGTGATCGAGGTCCCGCAGTCCCGGGAACAGATCTACGACTTCCTCGACGTGCTCGGCAACCACGAGCAGTTCACCAACCATTTCCTGGTCGACTGGGAGCTTTCGGGTCCGTCGAGTGGCGTCGGAGCCAAGGCCCGAATGCAAATCAAGAGCTTCGGGATCAAGGACCCGCTGGACATGGAGATCGTCGCTGCCGAGCGCCCCGGGATGATCGCCGAGGAGTCCGTCAGCGCCAAGGGCCGGCGGCGTACGCGCGGCACCTATCGCCTCGAAGAGGATCCCAGTGGCGGAACGGTCATCGAGTTCGAGCTCGAGTGGCTGGAGGCGACCGTCCTCGATCGCCTGACCGCCCCCGTCGCTCGATCGTTCGTTCGCAACGCGAATCTCCGAGCGCTCCAGCGACTTCGGGTGAGGCTCGAGGAGCTAGATGTCTGAGAGTCGGCACATGACGGAGGACGGACGACATCGCGTGGTGGTGATCGGCGGGGGCTTCGGCGGCCTCCAGGCGGTGCATGGCCTGCGCCGGGCCAACGTCGAGGTGACGCTCATCGACCGCCGGAACTTCCACCTCTTCCAGCCGCTCAGCTACCAGGTGGCGACTGGGGCGCTGTCGGCCGCTGAGGTCTGCTTCCCGCTGCGCTGGATCTTTCGGCGGCGCCGCGATGTCCGGGTGCTGATGGGTGAGGTGATCGACTTCGATCTCGAGGGACGGGCGGTGCGCGTCCGGCCTGGGGCCGGAGACGAGCAGCCCTTCCTCCTCCCCTACGACACCCTGATCGCCGCGGGTGGGTCGCACTACTCCTACTTCGGCCACGACGAATGGGAGGAAGTGGCCAAGGAGGTCAAGTCGCTCGAAAGCGCCCTCGCGGTGCGAGCGCAGATCCTGAGCGCCTTTGAGGCGGCGGAGCTCGAGACCGACGGGAAGCGCCGCCAGGCGTGGCTCACGTTCGTTGTGGTGGGCGGCGGGCCGACCGGCGTTGAGATGGCGGGGCAGATCGGCGAGCTTGCCCGGAGCACGCTTCGTCGCGAGTTCCGCTCGATCGACCCGGCAGAGGCGAGGGTGCTGCTGGTCGAGCAGGTCGACCGGGTGCTGACCAGCTTTCCACCGTCGCTCTCAGCCAAGGCCACGCGTTCGCTCGAGAACCTCGGGGTGACGCCGTTGCTCGCTCACACCGTGGTCGGGATCGACGAACACGGCGTGACGACGGAGGATCCGGACAAACGCCAGGAGCGGATCCCGTCTCGCACCGTGATCTGGGCCGCCGGGGTTACGGCGTCGTCACTCGCTCGCCAACTGGGGGAGGCCACTGGAGCCGACGTGGACCGAGCGGGCCGAATCTCCGTCGCACCCGACCTGACCCTGCCGGGCCACCCGGAGGTGTTCGCGCTCGGCGACATGGTCCGGGTGCTCGACGACAAGGGACAGGCGCAGCAGCTGCTCGGCGTAGCGCCGGTCGCGATGCAGGAGGGGCGCTACGCGGCCGAGGCGGTGAAGACGCGCCTCCGCGGTGAGCGGCCGGAGCCCTTCCACTACCGCGACAAGGGCAACGTCGCGACCATCGGGCGCGTGCGCGCGGTGGCGGACATCAAGGGGTTCAGGGTGAGCGGCTTCCCCGCCTGGCTCCTCTGGCTGGGGATCCACATCTTCTATCTGATCGGCTTCCAGAACCGGATCCTCGTCCTGATCCGCTGGTCCGTCAGCTTTTTCACCCACGGCCGCGGGGGGCGCGTGATCGAGGAGTTCGAGGAGGCGGACGACCGCGCCACCATGGCCGTCGGCCGTCGGTAGCCGACACGGTCCATAGGGTCCGGCCAGGGCCGTGATCCTCGCGTTGGGCTCTGCCGCGGTGTTCGCGCTGGGGACGGTGCTGCAGCAGCGGGTGGTGATGGCTGCGCCCGAGGCGAAGGAGGCGAGCGCAGCAATCCTGTTCCGGCTGATCCAGCATCCGGTCTGGCTCGGTGGGATCGCCGCTCTCGCGTTCGGCAGGCGATTAGGCTGAGCCGTGATGGACGGGGTCGACCGGAAGCAGTTGGCGCGTCAGCTGTACGAGGCGTTCTCGGCCGGCGACCGCGACTTCTTCGAGAACCACCTCACCGATGACCTCCTCTTCTCAAGCCCGCCCGATCCCGAGCTCGACCGGGACGGGTTCTTCGAGCGCTGCTGGCCGGGCGCGGGGCAGGGGCAGGGCATCGACATTGTCCGCCTGATCGAGTCCGAGGACGAGGTGGTCGTCACCTACGCGCTCAAGCGCCCAGACGGCAGCGGCGGGC
>DATDJZ010000177.1:0-11999 GCA_036520315.1 Solirubrobacterales bacterium
CCGCTCCCGCGCCGGCAGCGCCGGCTCCGGCTGCGCCCGCGCCGGCAGCGCCCGCGCCGGCAGCACCCGCGCCGGCGGTTCCAGCACCAGCCGCGCCGGCACCCGCTGCACCGCCGCCGCCCGCTCCTGCCGCGGCGCCACCGCCGCCACCGCCGAAGAGGCCGCTGAGCTTGGCGAGCAGGGTGCCCTTGAGGATCAGCAGAGGACCAGCCGGGAAGATCGCGGCGAGCGCTTTCGTGTCGGAGCGAAGCTGCGTGCGGAATGCCTGGCAGGCGGCGCAGCCCTTGATGTGGCGGCGCGCGGGCCCACCGACCTTGGCGAGTCCCTCGGCCGCCTCGGCGAGCTCGATCCGGACCTCGTCGCAGGTCAGCAGACGCGACTGGCTCGACTCGGCGAGCGCGATCCGGGCTCGGACCAGGAGACTCTTCACGCCGGGGACGGTCGTGTCCATCGCCTTGGCGATCTCCTCGTAGCTCATCGCGTCGATCTCCCGCAGCAGTAGCGCCGAGCGCTGGGTCTCGGGGAGCTGGCCGACGTCCTCGAGCAGGCTGCGGAACTCCTCGCGGTTCTGGACGCACTCGTGGGTCGTCACCCCGTTCATGTGGGGGTGGATGTCCATCGTGTCCTGGCCGTCCGCGGTGGGTTTACGAAGGTGGTTCAGGCAGCGGTTCCGCGCGATCCGGTAGAGCCATGGGCGGACGGCGATCGGGCGCTCGTCTGCGACCATCGCGTTGTACGCCGCCACGAAGACCTCCTGGAGGACGTCCTCGGCGTCCTCCGTCGAGCCGAGCATCTGGCGGCAGAAGCCCAGCAGGCGCGACTGGTAGCGCTCGACCAGGGTGTCGAAGGCGTGCTGATGGCCCCTGCGGGTCAGGGCGACGAGCTTCTCGTCATCCTGAAAGCGGAGGAGCGGCGAGCGCCGGGCAAAGAGCCCGCGTCGCTGGGCATGTGTGAGCGTTGAGGCTTCCACAAGGCGGGTGGCGGGGAAGCGGCTCTCCCTGCCTAGAACGGAACACCGTAGCAGCGGTCTGGTTGCGCCACGGGAAGGCTTAATGCCGGGGAAATCTCGCCCCATAGCGGGCGTTTCGCCCGCTATTTGCGGGCATTCCTCCTCTCCGTGCCGTGATTTTGGCGGATCGGCCTAAGGCTCGCCTAAGCGGCCTGGCGGAGCTCGGCGGCCTCGGCCTCGATCCCGACCGGGGCGCCCTCCTCGATCTCGCCTTCGACTTCCGCGGGTCGCGGCGTCCGCATCCCGACGATCGCGATCGCGATGCCCACCGCCGCGGCGCCCGCGGCGATCAGGAAGGCGAGGTGGTAGCCGCCGCTGAGAGCATCGACCGGGCTCTGACCCTGCGAGGCCAGGGCGTTGGTCCGGTCGGTCGCGATCGTGCCGAGTGCAGCGAGGCCGATTGCGGCCGAGAGCTGGATCGAGACCTGGATCGTGCCGGAGGCGAGGCCGCTGTCGCGGGCGGGCACATCTTCGAGCGCCATCATCATCAGCGGCGGGTTCGCCGCGCCGAACCCGATGCCGAGCAGGGCGAGGGAGACGAGGATCAGGGGGAAGTAGGGAGTCGACTGACCGATCTGGGAGAAGAGCAGCAGCCCGAGCACGGGCCCGCTGATCCCGGCGATCAGGGTGGGCTTGGGGCCGAAGCGCGCCACCAGCCGCGCCGCCAGCCCGGCCGACATCGTCGCGAGGGCCACGCTCATCGCCAGGAAGGCGAGGCCGATCTCGATCGGGCTCATGCCGCGGACGTGCTCGAAGTAGAGGGAGCCGAGGAAGAAGGTCGAGTAGGCGCCGGTGACGAGGAAGCCGCGGACCAGGTTGGCCGTGATCAGACTGCGGAGACCGAGTACGCGGAGGGGCATGATCGGGTTGGCGATGCGGGACTCGAGCGCGATGAAGCCGGCCAGCAGCAGCGCGGCGACGCCGAGCAGGCCGAGGGTCCGGTCACCGGTCCAGCCCCACTCGGGAATCTTGATCAGGGCGTAGATCGCGACGATCGACGAGGCAGTTATCAGGACCGAGCCGAGCCAGTCGATCCTGCCACGGTCAGCGATGCCCTCGTTCTCCGCGATCAGCCTGCGGCCGAGGAAGAAGGCGACCGCGCCGATCGGCACGTTGATGAAGAAGATCCAGTGCCAGCTGATCGCCTCGGTCAGCACGCCGCCGAGCAGCAGGCCGAGCGAGGCGCCGCCCGCGATCACGAAGGTGTAGAGGCTCATGGCCTTGGCGCGCTCGGCGGGCTCGCGGAACTCCACCGCGATGATCGCGATGATCACCGCGGAGGCGAGGGAGGCGGCGGCGCCCTGCAGGAAGCGGGCGACTACCAGGGCGCCGCCGCTGGCGGCGAGGCCGCAGAGGACCGAGGCGGCGACGAAGGCAGCGACGCCGGCGAGGAAGATCCGCTTGCGCCCGAAGAGGTCGCCCAGGCGGCCGGCGAGCAAGAGCAGGCTCCCGAAGGTGATCAGGTAGCCGTCGATCACCCACGTGAGGCTCGACTGGCTGAAGTCGAGGTCCGACTGGATGGCGGGGAGCGCGACGTTGACGATCGTCGTGTCGAGAATGATCATCAACTGGCCCAGGCAGACGACGAAGAGGGCGATCCAGCGCCGCCGGTCGCTCCGGGCCCGATTAGTCGCTATTGTGTTGGTCGTAGCCGCCACGCGGATCGTCACTATATCAGGGACGATCACTAAGTCAAGGATGATCCGTGGCCAGGCTACGATTAGGAGAGAGATGACCACGCAAGCACCATCCGTCGCCGGGACGATGAACCTGCTGACGCGCCTCTCCCGCGTCGTCTACCGCAGCGCCACCCCCGAGGTTCTCGGCGTGAAGCTGAAGGAGCTCGTTGCGCTCAGCTATCTGCGCGAGAGCACCAAGGCCACGCAGCAGAAGCTCGCCAAGACGCTGATGATGGACGCGAACAACTGCGTCATCCTCCTCAACGGCCTCGAGGAGAACGGCCTGATCGAGCGGGTGCGCGATCCAAAGGACCGCCGCCGCCACATCGTCGCGATCACCCCCAAGGGGCAGCGGGCCCTCGAGAAGGCCGAGCGCCAACTCGAGACCGTCGAAGACGATGTGCTCGGCAACCTCGACGCCCGTGAGCGGGACGAGCTCCGCGAGCTCTTAGCCAAGGCGCTCGAGGACCACTCGCTGGCGATCTAGCCCGGCCCGTTAACGCTTGGGCCCGACAAACTTGTCGAGTGCTTGGACCGCCTCTCTACGAGCGATTTGGGCTTGTTCGGCGCCGGTCAGGGTCCAGGGGATCCCGAGCAGATCCAGGTGGTCGCAGAAGATCCTCATGATGTCTCGCGATCGGTTCTTGAAGCAATAGCGGGCGTACTCGTACGTGCGGCCGGCAACCGGTCGCTCGCGCGGGTGGTGAAATCGCTTTGGCACATGACTCATGCACGAACACATGTTCGGTCAGACTGCAGACGTAAAATCCGCGGAGCCTGCCGGGGTGGCGGAATTCAGGTGAGACGCGACCGGCTTAAACCCGGTTGTCCCCTTGTGGGGCGTGTGGGTTCGAATCCCACCCCCGGCACTACTTTCCCTCCAGCCGCTCCTCCACCGAGCGCACCTTGTCGGCGAGTGATTGCTCCTTGTCGCGCCGCTCGTCCAGCTTGAGGACCGTGTAGACGCGGGGGAGTCCCATCTCGAAGGGGACGCGATGGAGCTCGGCGACGACGTCGAGGATGTCCTGAGTCGACCCCTCGAGCTCGGTGCCCATCGCGTGCAGCTGGTAGCCGACCTTGTCCTGCGCGGCAAGCCGGCGCTGGATCTCGGCGATGTACTCACCCGCGCTCGGGTCGGCGCGGCCGAGTCCGATCACGGTCAGGTCGGCGGTCGCCATGGCTTAAGTATCGTCGGTGAGGTGAACGTCGTCATCGTCGGTGGACACGGGAAGATTGGGCTACGTCTGGAGAAGCTGCTCGCCGAGCGCGGCGACAGCCCGCGGGGGATCATCCGCAAGACCGAGCAGGCCAAGGACCTGGAGGAGATCGGCGCCGAGCCGATCGTGCTCGACATCGAGAACGTCGACGACATCTCCGACGCGCTGGCGGGCGCGGACGCCGTCGTCTTCGCCGCCGGCGCTGGCCCGGGCAGCGGCCCGGCGCGGAAGCGGACCGTCGACTATGGCGGCGCGGTGAAGCTAACCGACGCCGCGCAGCAGCAGGGCATCCGCCGCTACCTGATGGTCAGCTCGATCGGCTCGAACCGGCCGGAGACCTGGTCGGAGCAGATGCGTCCCTACCAGGAGGCCAAGTCCGAAGCCGACAAGTACCTGATGGAGAGCGGGCTCGACTACACGATCCTTCGTCCCGGGCGACTGACCGACGACGCGGGGACTGGCAAGGTGGAGATCGCCGAGACGGTCGACTACGCCGAGATCACGCGCGACGACGTCGCAGCGGTGCTCGCGGAGTGCCTCGGGGCGGACAACACGATCGGCAAGGCCTCCGATCTGGTCAACGGCGGCACGCCGATTCCGGAAGCCGTCCGCTCGGTCTAGTTACCAGTTCCGCTTGGTGCGGAAGAGCTCCTGTACGTAGCCGACGACGCTCACCGGCGACATGAAGAGCTGGTAGAGCAGCAGATAGCTGAAGAACCCCTTGACATTGCGGCGCACTCGTAGGCCGACCTCGCGGAAGGAATCGCGGGAGAGCTTGAACATGATCCCCGAGAGGATCATGTTGAGCGGCAGGACGAGCAGGGTGAGGGGGCCGACTATCGCGTAGTTCTGGAAGCCGAGCGCGAGGACGATCCCGACCGGGAAGGCGATCGAGTAGACGAAGTCGACGTAGGGGAAGATGTAGTCGACGAGGATCGAGTGGGCGTAGGCGCGGCGCCCCTTGAGCAGCGCCGGGCCGTACTCCCTGAGCCCCTCGATCATCCCCCGGGCCCAGCGGCGGCGCTGCTTGGCGAACGCCTTGGCCGTCTCAGGCGCGCCTGTGAAGGCGACCGCGGTCTTCTCGTAAGTGACGCCCGCGCCCTTGTCCATCATCGCCCAGGTGAGGACGATGTCCTCGCCGATCCGATCGGGCCAGCCGCCGACCTCCTTGACCGCTTCGGTCCTGTAAATGCTGAAGGCGCCCTGAGCGACCAGGGTGCCCTGGAAGAGGCCCTGCTGTCGCTTGATCGAGGCGATGCCGAGGAAGTAGTCCCACTCCTGCGCCTGGGTGAGCATGTTGGCGCGCGAGTTGCGAACAAACACAGCGCCGGCGGCCGCGACCGTGGTCTGCGGAGAGACGAGCAGCCGTGCAACGCACCGCTTGACGGCCTCGGGCATGAGCAGCGTGTCCGCGTCGACCGTCGCCACCAGCGGAGTCTCGACCGTGGCGAGCGCGTTGTTCAGCGTGTTCGCCTTGCCGCCGTGGGGGAAGCGGCGGACCGCGATCCTCGGGTCGAGCTCGGCGGCGAGGGCGGCGCGCTCGACTGTGTCGTCTGTCGAACCGTCGTCGGCCACCATGATGTTGAAGTCGCCCGGGTAGTCCTGGGCGGAGGCGTAGCGGAGGGTCTCCTCGATCCGCTCCGCCTCGTTGTACGCGGCGACGATCACGGTGATCGCCGGGAACTCGATGTCGAAGCGAAGCGGCGGCGCCTTGTCGAAGAGGAGCGAGGAGATCAGGTGGGCGTTGAGGTAGCCGGGAATGATCGCGATGCCGGCGATCACGGCCGCGGCAAGCGGAATCGTGATCGACTGGCCCAGCTCGGTTATCCAGGGGATCGCGAGCCAGAGCGAGAAGCCGACCCAGCCGAGGCTGCAGAGGGCGACAAAGAGCAGCTTGAGGCGCAGCGGGATGTAGAAGCGGCGGTGCCGGTTGGGCAGCTTCTGCGGGTGGGGTACCCCGTCGCCAGTCGCTGCGACGACCGGCAGCTCGGGGTCGAGCTTCGGCGGCTGAACCCTCGGCTCGGCCGGGGCATCGCTCTTGAAACCGACGACGGGCATTGGCTAGACCGCCCATCGGCCCGGCGCTTGCCCTGCACGTCAGGAGTTTTCCGCAGATCGCCCCTTCTGGACGGATGGACTACACGATTCTCCTGCCCGGGGCCTCACCGACGGCCCGGGGACGGGCTCGGTCCAGATGACGGCACGTCGATTCCTGGCGCCGTCCGCTCGCTCTAGGTCCCCAAATCTCTAGGGGCGGACGTCCCGTGCACGGGGCAGAGCGGATGAACCTGGCGCCCTCCGAGTCGTACGCATTGGCACCGTGCCTCTCTCACCACCGACAGGTGCGACTCGGCCTCATCCAAGTCTTCGGCTGGCTGAGGCCGAGCCGTGGCCTTCGCAACTCGCATCGCTTCAGCGTGACGATGAGCAACTGGACGAAACACCGTGATCGAATGTGCCACGCCTGGCGGACGCGAGCATCGGCGGAACCCCCTGAACCCCGGTCAGTAGTAGCCCACATACCTGAGGCGGGGTGAGTGATTACTACGGGTAAGGGTCCGTTTGACCGGTTCGGGACAATGGGCGGCCGACCATGTCACATCCTCACCCCCTGACCTGGCTCTACCGCAAGCTCGGCCGGCGCTACCCGTCCGTGTTCATCACCGTCGAGCTGCAGAGCGCTTTCTTCGTCGCCGCGGGCGCCGTCGCCCTGTTCAGCTTCTACTACTCGGTCTCCGGGCACGATTTCCTGAAGATCCTCGGCGTCACCCTCGGGCTGACCGCGGTCGGTGTGGGGTTCGTTCTCGCGCGGGTGCTGAAGCGGCTGCGGCCGCTCAAGGCGTGGATCGGCGGCGACCGCTCCTCGGAGATGACGGCCGAGGCCTGGCATCTCGCGGTGAACCTGCCGATCGAGCTGATCCGGCGGGACTTCTTCGTGCCCATGCTGGTCACGGTGGCCGTGGTGGTGGCGTCGGTCGCGATCCTCGGCCTCAGCTGGCTCGCCTTCTTCCCGATCGCGATCGCGGCGCTGCTCACAGCCGCCTATGCCGGGACGCTGCATTACCTGGCGCTCGAGCTCGCGATGCGGCCGATCCTCTTCGACATCAACGCGGCCCTCGACCGACCGGTGCGGATCGACCGGCCGGCGGTGCCGCTGCGGGTCAAGCTGCTCGGCTCGCTGCCGCTGATCAACGTGATCACCGGGATCGTTGTCGCCGCGCTCACCTCCGACGGCGGTGGCACCGATGCGCTCACTGTCGCGGTTCTGATTGCGCTTTTCGTCTCCTTCACGGTCAGCTTCGAGCTAACCATGCTGCTCACCCGCTCGATCCTGCGCCCGATCGAGGACCTGGAGGCGGCGACCGAGCGGATCCGCCAGGGGCGCTACGACGAGCACGTCCCGGTGACCACCTCGGACGAGTTCGGCGAGCTCTCCTCGGCCTTCAACCAGATGGTCGACGGGCTGGCCGAGCGAGAGCGGCTGCGGGAGGCGTTCGGGACCTATCTCGACGAGGAGGTCGCCCAGCACCTGATCTCCGCCGACTTCGAGCCGGGAGGAGAGGAGGTCGAGGTCTCACTCGTCTTCTGTGACGTGCGGGACTTCACCACGGCCGCCGCCGAGTCCGATGCGCCTGACGTGGTGCGGCGGCTCAACGAGCTCTTCGAGTGCATCGTTCCAATCGTCGCTCGACACCGCGGCCATATCGACCAGTTCATCGGCGACGCGGTCCTCGCCGTCTTCGGCGCGCCCGAGCGAATCCCCCAGCACGCCGACCGCGCGGTGCAGTGCGCGGTGGAGCTGGCCCGGACGATCAACAGCCGCCGTCCAGGAGGCTTCGAGGTTGGTGTCGGGGTCAATTCAGGGAGCGTCGTGGCCGGCTCGATCGGCGGCGCCGGGCGGCTGTCCTTCAGCGTGATCGGTGACTCGGTCAATCTCGCCTCCCGGGTCGAGTCCGCCACCCGCGACACCGGCGACTCCGTCCTGATCACGGGCGAAACGCGCGAGCTGCTCTCCGAGACGATCGAGGTCGCGCCGCGCGGGGAACGCGAGATCCGCGGCTATGACCGCAGGGTCGAGCTCTACGCCCCGATCATTCCGATCGCGCTCGAGACCGGCCCGGGGAGCGACGTGAACGACCCGCTCGGCGATCCTACGGTGGGTGGCCTCGGACGCGCGGCGGTGCCCGGCGACGGACTCGGCCGCCGCACGCGTCCCGGCCCTGGCGTGGGGCGCGCCGGCAGCAGCTCCGACCGCGGTCTCGGCAAGACGCACACGCTGCCCGGGTCCTGAGGTTCACAAACTCGGTCTGGCCTCCGCCTGAGAAGTCGGTGGGCCGCCGCCCATCCGGGAGGCGGCGGCCCACGAACCCCCTAGTACTGCCCCGGCCGCCTTACGCGTATCGGCCCGTTGGGCGCGACCTGTAACCCCGCAATTCGGTAAATCCTGTGGGGCGAGTGGAAGGCACCGTTCTAATCCCACCGAAGGGTGTGCCCGAGAAGGGGCTCGACGAGCTCTTTCACGGGCCGCTCGAGGAGTTCACCCCGGCGCGCAACGAGCTGGCGAAGTCGCTCCGCTCGCACGGAAATGAGGAGGCGGCCGACTGGGTGAAGGGCCTGAAGAAGCCCTCCCGTGCAGCCTGGCTCGTCAACCAGCTGGCGGGGCGGAAGCCCAAGGATGTCCGCCGGTTGCTGGAGGTGGGTGAGGAGCTGCGCGCGGCCCAAGAGGAGATGCTCGCCGGCTCGGCCGACCGCGCGAAGCTCCGGGAGGCCGGAGCCAGGGAGCGGGAGGCGATCGACTCCCTGTTGGGGACTGCCGAGGCGATCGGCCGCGAACACGGGGTCGGTTCCCAGATCCTCGACCGGGTCGGCGAAACGCTCCAGGCGGCGACCAGCGACCCCGCAGTCGCGGACGCGATCGAGAAGGGATGGCTGACGCGCGAGCAACGGGCGTCCGGGATCGGGCTGGTCGGCTCAGCGACGCCGAAGGCTCCGGCGCGCGGTCGAAAGAAGGGGGAGCGCGAGGCGGCCGAGCGCCGCACCCGTCAGCAGCAGGCGAAGCGCCGCAAGGAGGCCGAGCGCAAGCTGGCTTCGGCTGAGAAGCGGCTGGAGCGCGAGCAGGCCAAGCTGGAGCGGGCTCGCGAGACGGTCTCGGACGCCGAGGAGGCGGTCCACCAGGCCGAGCTCGACGCGCACGCCGCGCGCCGGGCCTTGGACGAGATCTAGCGAGTACTCTCGCCTTGATGGCGACCGAGCAGGCCGAGGACACCGCCAAGGGCACCGGCGCCGTCCACGGCGGCCGGTTGGTCGCCCAGGCCATGAAGAGTCGCGGCGCCTCCAAGCTCTTCACCCTCTCCGGCGGCCACCTCTTCTCCATCTACGACGGCTGCAGGGAGGAGGGGATCGACGTCGTCGACTTCCGCCACGAGCAGTCCGCCGCCTTCGCCGCGATCGGCTGGGCGAAGGCGACACGCGAGCCGGGAGTCTGCGCGCTCACCGCGGGCTGCGGGGTGACCAACGGCATGAGCGCGATCGCCTCGGCGCAGGCCGATGGCGTGCCCCTGGTGGCGCTCGGTGGCCGCGCGCCGGAGATGAGGTGGGGGAGCGGCTCGCTCCAGGAAATCGACCACCTGCCCTTCGTCAAGCCGTTGGTCAAGTCGGCGATCACGGTCAAGGACCCAGCGAAGATCGCCCGCACCACCGCCGAGGCGATCGACACGGCCGCCGAGCCGCCCCTCGGCCCGACCTTCGTCGACTATCCGCTCGACGTCGTGTTCTCGGAGGCGGAGAGCAAGATCCCGGATCCAGCCCCGGTACCCGAGCGCATCCCGGACGGGGTGGAGGAAGCGGCCAAGCTGCTGGCGGCGGCCGAGCGCCCGGCGATCATGGCCGGCACCAACCTCTATTGGGCGCGCGCCGAGTCAGAGCTGCGCGAACTCGCCGAGGCGCTCGGGATTCCGGTCTTCCTCAACGGCCTCGGACGGGGCTGCCTGCCGCCCGACCATGAGCTCTACTTCTCCCGCGCCCGCGGCTCTGCCCTGCAGGGCTGCGACGTCGCGCTGGTGATCGGCGTGCCGCTCGACTTCCGGCTCGGCTTCGGCGGCTCCTTCGGGGAGGAGTCGAAGCTGATCCAGCTCGATTTCGCGCCCTCGCGGCTCGAGAAGACGAGACAGCCCGACCTCGCCCTGGCCGGCGACATTGGCGCCGCCCTGAGCGCGATCCGTGAATCCGTCGATGCCGATCCCCAGCGGACCTCGGCCTGGGTCAACCGGCTGCGAGTGATCGAGACCGAGAAGCGCACCGAGGAGCTGGAGATGCTCGATGACGACCGCTCCCCGCTCCACCCGATGCGGGTCTACAAGGAGCTCGGCGAGTTCCTCGACCGCGACGCGATCGTGGTCGGCGACGGCGGCGACTTCGTCAGCTTCGCCGGGCGGGTCTGGGAGACCTGGGAACCCGGTACCTGGATGGATCCCGGGCCCTACGGCTGCCTCGGCGCCGGCCCGGGACAGGCGATCGGCGCAAAGCTTGCCCACCCCGAGCGGCAGGTCTGCCTGCTGGTCGGCGACGGCGCCTTCGGCTTCTCCGGAATGGAGTTCGACACGATGGCCCGCCACAACCTGCCCGTCGTCGCGGTGATGGGGAACAACGGCATCTGGGCGCTCGAGCACCACCCGATGAAGTTCCTCTACGGCTACTCGCTTGCGGCCGAGCTCCGCCCGGAGACGCGCTACGACGAGGTCGTCTCCGCGCTCGGTTGCCACGGGGAGCTGGTCCGCGCGCCGGACGAGCTTCGCCCGGCACTCGATCGCGCCTTCGCCTCGGGCAAGCCGGCCCTGGTCAACGTGATCACGGACCCCGAGGTCGTCTATCCGCGCCGGGCCAACCTGGCCTAGCTCGCCCACTGACTCGCTCCGCGATCGTCTGTGCTCGACGAGAGATCCGAGCGGGCGTATAGCGGAAGGGTCGGCGCTTGCCGCGCTGATACGGAAAGCTCGAGGTCTCCCGGGGTGCGAGAGTCATGTCGATGACGCGACCGCCTCCGTCGACCAGCCACCAGTGGCTCTTGCCCCGGTGCTCGAGGTGCATCGGGTGGAGGCCCGCGTCGTAGCCGCCGGCCAGGTGGAAGTAGGCCTCGGCGGCGACGTAGGCGAAGCCGTCGTAACGGCCCCGGCCCAGGCGGTGCTGGTCCGAGCGGAGCTCGTCGGTGAGCACTGCCTGGATCTCGCGCTTGAGCTTGTCCGCAGGCGCCAGGCTCCGGTTCTGTGACCTGGCGCCCGCGGAGGATCCGCTCTTGGCACGGGAGGGACTCACTGCCGCTCCTAAGGGAGCGGCGGCGGAACTTCTCCCCTTCTGCCCCGAGCGACCGGGCCCGGTTAGGCGCGCTGCGACACGACGTGACCGTTGTTGGCGTGGCGTCCGGTGTGGAGCCGCACCAGGGAGCGGAGCTCCTCACTCGCCTGCGGGCCCCAGAGGGCCGTGTAGCAGGGGGCGCAGAGGAGCTCGCCGGCCGGCGTCTGACGGCCGTCGGCGAGGACCTCGGTGAGGCATTGAGCGCAGTGCTGCCGCATGGCGGCCATATCGGCACTGAGCAGGGATTTCCTGAGCACTTTCCGCCCGCCTGGACAGCGGCGATACTGCCGCCGATGGATCCTCGCTCCGTCGAGTTCTGGGAGTGGTTCTACGAGTCCGCCAATCGCGGCAGAGATGAGTCCGGAGGAGCGCCAGCGCGACCGAGGAGCCCTGGCACTCCGACCTGCTGGGACGCCGCGCGCGAGGCGGCCGGCCTGTAGGGAGAGGCCCGGCGTACCTAGCCGCCGGGCCACCTCCCTGCTGCGTTTCCCAGGCAAAGACGCGCCCCACTTGCCGTGTCGCATCCTTGCTCTCCTCGGGACCCCTCCATGGGCCCCATGAGGTTCACGCCTCCCCCTCTTGCCCGCTACGCCTTCTTTTTACCCGTGCCAGTCCAATCCTTGAGCCGGGCCGGATTGCCGGGCGCCGGGCTTGGGTAGGGTGGCGGCGTGGAGTTCCGCAGGCTCGGCGACTCTGACATCGAGGTCTCTGAGATCTCGCTCGGCTCCTGGCTCACCTACGCGG
>DATDJZ010000178.1:0-12330 GCA_036520315.1 Solirubrobacterales bacterium
GGGAAAGTCGACAAATGGACGCGACCGAACCCAAGATCGGCGAGACCCGACTCACGGGCTCCAGCTCCCGGACCGCCGAGCTCCTCGACGAGCTCTCGACGGCCGACACCGACGGCGCCGCGACCCGCCTCGCCCTGAAGCGCGCCGCGGAGGCAGTGAACGCTGAGCTCTGCGTCTACGTCGACGGCGACCTCACCGAGAGCGCCACCTCCGAGGTCATCCTCGTGGTGCCGGTACACGGCCGGCTCCATGGCCACCTCGTCTTGGCGCGAGCCAGCCACACCTTCACCGCCACAGAGCGCGAAGAAATCCAGGCGATCGCCCGCGCCCTCAGCCTCTTCGAACCCGGCCTCGGCCCAAAGCTGCCCGACCGCCTGACCCTTCAGGACGAGCTCGCGGCCGCGCTCCCCCGCGGCGAGATCCAGACCTACTTCCTGCCAACGGTGGATCTCCGCACCGCACGCGTCACCGGCGTCGAGGCACTGGCGCGCTGGTTCCATCCCGAGCGCGGCGTTCTCCAGCCCGCCGATTTCCTCGGCATCGCGGAGGCCGGCGGCTTGATGCCCGCCATCACCGAGCGGGTGATCGAGCTCGGGGTGCGAGCCGCCGGCGACTGGTGGCGCTCCGGCCTCCAGCTCGAGCTGTCTGTGAACCTTCCCGCCGCGGTCCTCACGGAACCGGACCAGCGGCCCCAGGAATTCGTTCGCGAGATCCTCTCGCATGCCGGGCTGCCGTCCGAGGCGCTCCGCTTCGACCTCCCCGAGGATGCCGTGATGAGGGCATCGGATCCCGCCGCGGCACTGCAACGGCTCACGACGGTCGGCAACTCGATCTCGATCGATGACTTCGGCACCGGGCACATCGCCCTCGGTCGCCTGGAGCGTCTCGCCGTCGACGAGCTCAAGATCGACCGCTCCCTGATCCGCGCCCTCGCCCGCCGCGGCGACAAGGCCCTGGTCCGCTCGACCATCCACCTCGCGCGCCAGCTGGATCTGCGGGTGGTGGCAGAGGGAGTGGAGTCGGAGGAGACGTGGCGTCAGCTCCGCGGCATGGGCTGCGACGCTGCCCAGGGCTTCCTGATCGGGGCGCCGATGCCGGCTCGCGAGTTCCTCGCCTGGATTTCCTCCTGGGACGCGCGTGGGCGCGAGCTCAATACGATCTCGCGGGAGCACGTCGAGCTCGCCAAGCCGCGCACCCGCCAGCGCTCGCACGCGCGGGACAAGGCGCCCGCCTAGCTCGTCACCTCGGCTGGCTCCTCCTCCGGCGGCGCCGTGAGCAGCACCCGGCAGGGGGCCTTCTTGAGCACGTATTCGGTCACCTCTCCGATCTCGTCCGGCCGAGCGCCCCCGATTCCGCCGAGGATCGCACCGCCCCTGACGCGCGTTGGAGGCTCGCCGCCCATCACGATCACCTCGGCGCCCTTGTCCCGCGCCTCCTGAACGATTCCCGACCCCAGCGACCGCGCCGCGACCAGACTCGTGGTCACCTCGACGTTCTCGTACTCGTCGCCGACCTCCCGCGCGCGCTCCAGCGCGCGGTCGGCCCGCTCCCGCACCGACTTCGGCAGCGGCGAGTCGAGCGGGACGGTGAGCGGCAGCTCCGCCACATAGACCACGTCCAGCCTCGGCGGGCGCTCCCCCTCCCCCACCTGCGCGTCTGCGAGCCGGCCCGCGGTGCTGACGATGTCGTCATCGAGCTTCGTCCCGAACACCGGCACCAGGATCGTCGAGTACTCCACCTCCGCGGGCTGCTTTTTGAGCGAGGCCTCCGGCACCTGAACCCGCCTGGTCAGCGGCGTCCCCTCCACATAGCGCCGGTAGATCACATAGAAGACCAGCCCGAACGCCATCCAGCCTCCGCCCACCCAGACGGCAGTGTGGTGCAGCACGAAGACGCTGATCCAGGCGAGCCCGCTGACCACCGCGCCGAAGATCGCCGGCAGCGGCAGCTCGTGCGAGCCGATCCTCACGTTCCAGGGCACCCGGTAGGGACGTTCCAGGTCCGGTTCGAGGATGCGTAATCGGACGATCGAGATCTGCGCGATCGTCACCGCGAGCAGCGCCCCAAAGGCGTAGACGCGCGCCAGGAAGCGGATATCTCCCGGGATCGCCAGGGCCAGCGCCAGCACGGCCGCGATCCCGATCGCGATGTAGGGAGTGGAGTAGGTCGACTCAAGCTTCCCGGCCCAGCTCGGTATCTGCCGATTCGTCGCCAGGACGTAGACGTGCCGCGAAAGGCCGAGCATCGCGCCATTCGCGGCCCAGAAGAGCACCGGCACAGCGACCAGCATCACCGCCCACTTCATGAAGTCGGACAGGAAGCCGTGGTCGTAGTTCGCGACCACCCCCAGGATCGGCTCCTCGATGTACTGGCCCGCCAGAGCGGTCTCCGGCCCATCCGGGCCGGGGACGACGGGCACGGCCATCAGCGCCACCGCCGCGATCCCCGCGTAGATCACCGGGATCGCAATCGCGCCCACGCCCAGCACTCTCTTCAGGTCTCCCGGCTCGAACTCGAGGTCCGGCGCCAGATCGCTGGCCGCCTCGATCCCCGCGTAGGCGATCGTCGCGATCACCAGCGAGTAGATGATGTCCCGAATGCTCGGCGTGTTGAAGAGGTCGAGCTGGTCGGTGAGCCGGTCCGGATGCAGAACCACGAGCAACCCGACCACGATCACCAGCAGCTGCAGCCCCAGTTCCGCCAGGGCCAGCACGACCAGCCGCCGCTGCCGGTTGCGCCCGGTTACGTCGGCGATGTTGAGGATCGCCGCCAGCGCGATCACCAGCGCGGCGACCGCCAGCTCCACGTCCCCCCCACCGAACGTCCCCGAGATCGGTGTCAGGTAGTGCGAGACCGTGATCGCCGCCGCCGCGATCACGATCAGGTAGTCGATCAGGATCGCCCAGCCCGCGATGAAGCTGATCAGCTCGTTGAAGGCATGGCGCGCGAACGTCGCCGAGCCGCCCCGCTGCCTGAGCATCGCGCCGCCCTCGACATAGGACAGGGAGGTGAGCGCGAACATCAGCCCCGCGAGCAGGAAGATCACGGGCGTCAGGCCCAGCCCGTGATCCGCAACCACCCCGATCGAGAAGTAGATCGAGAAGCCGACCGCCGCCGACGCAGCGGTGTAGAGGAACGGCACGCCGAGCCAGCGCCTCATCATCGGTCGGCCCTCATCCGCGCATCGAGAGGTAGAGCCGCCCCGAGCCGAGGGCGATGAAGAGCAGCCCGAAGAGCACACCGACTGCCAGCGGCCCACCGCCCCGCGCCAGCGTGACGATCAGCATTGCAACGCCGAACCCGATGATCGTCACCGAAAAGATCCGGACCGCCAGCTGATAGCCCTCGTCCGCCGATGATCGTTTCCTATTCACGGCTTCGCCATATGCGGCCGCCACGCACACCGCGGCCGAATCAAGAACGTCCTTATAGGGCGATTATGGGGATGATCAGGATGGCGACGATGTTCGCCACCTTGATCATCGGGTTGATCGCAGGCCCGGCCGTGTCCTTGTAGGGATCGCCGACCGTGTCGCCGGTGACCGCCGCCGCGTGGGCCTCCGAGCCCTTGCCCCCGAACGCCCCGTCCTCAATCAGTTTCTTCGCGTTGTCCCACGCACCGCCCCCGGCGGTCATCGAGATCGCCATGAAGACACCGACGACGATCACGCCGATCAGCAACCCACCGAGTGCCTGGTACGAGATCACCCCGACGATCAGCGGGACCAGGATCGGGATCAGCGAGGGCAGAACCATCTCCCGCTGGGCCGCGGCGGTGACGATCCGCACCGCGTGCCCGTACTCGGGCTTCTCGGTCCCCTGCATGATCCCCGGGTGCTCTCGGAACTGACGGCGCACCTCCTCGACCACTCCGCCGCCGGCCCTTCCGACCGCCTCGATCGCAAGCGACGAGAACAGGTAGACCATCATCCCGCCGATCAGCAGCCCGATCAGCACCGGCGGCTCGAAGATCTGGAAGCTGAGCACCTTGTCGCCGGCCTCCTCCTGCAACTCGCTGGTGAAGGCGTTGAAGAGAACCAGTGCCGCGAGGGCGGCGGAGCCGATCGCGTATCCCTTGGTGACCGCCTTCGTCGTGTTGCCGACCGCGTCGAGCGGATCGGTGACGTTGCGGACCTCCTCCGGCAGGTCGGCCATCTCGGCGATCCCGCCCGCGTTGTCGGTGATCGGGCCGAAGGCGTCCAGCGCCACGATCAGGCCGGTGAGCGAGAGCTGCGCCATCACCGCGACCCCAATGCCATAGATGCCATCCGTCCCACCGCCGGCCAGCTTCCAGGCGCCGAGGATCGCGAAGGCGAGCACCAGGACGGGCAGCGAGGTGGACTGGAGACCCTGGGCGAGGCCCTGGATGATGTTGGTCGCGTGGCCGGTCTCGGAGGCGCGCGCGATCGTCCTCACCGGGCGGAACCGGGTGGAGGTGTAGAAGTCGGTAAGGATGAAGAGCAGGGCGGTGACGCCGACGCCGATCAACCCGCATAGCCAGAGGTCGGCCACGCTGGTGTTGCCGAGCGCCCCGCCGCCGAGCGGGTCCTCCATCAGCCACTTCGTGATCGGATAGAAGGCCGCGGCCGAGAGGGCGGCCGAGACCGCCAGGCCCCTGTAGAGCGCCGCCTCGACGTTGCCGGTCCGGGTGCGGACCGAGAGTGCCCCGATGATCGAGGCGATGATCGCGACGGCCCCGATCGCCAGTGGGTAGATCGCCACCTCGCGGGTGAAGTCGGGGAACTGGATCACGCCGAGGAGCATCACGGCTACGGCGGTGACCGCGTAGGTCTCGAACAGGTCGGCCGCCATCCCGGCGCAGTCCCCGACGTTGTCGCCGACGTTGTCGGCGATCACCGCCGGGTTGCGCGGGTCGTCCTCGGGGATCCCCGCCTCGATCTTCCCGACCAGGTCCGCCCCGACGTCGGCTGCCTTGGTGAAGATGCCGCCGCCCAGACGGGCGAAGACGGAGATCAATGAGCCACCGAAACCGAGCCCGACGAGAGCATCGACCGCGTCCTTGTCGGAGAGGTCCGTGAAGATCAGTAGCGCTCCGAAGTAGCCGGCGACTCCCAACAGGGCGAGGCCGACCACGAGCAGCCCGGTGACCGAGCCGCCCTTGAAGGCGATGTCGAGCGCCGGCGGAATGCCACCGCGAGCCGCCTCGGCCACGCGGGCATTGGCCCTCACAGACAGGTTCATGCCGATGAACCCTGCGGCCCCGGAAAACACGCCCCCGATCAGGAAGCCGATCGCGGTCTCCACGTTCTGCAGCGGGATCAGCAGGATCGCGACGACCACGCCGACCCCGGCGATGATCATGTACTGGCGCTTCAGGTAGGCGCTGGCGCCCTCCTGCACCGCCCCCGAGATCTCCTGCATCAGCTCGTTGCCCGGCGACTTCGCCAGCAGTCGCTGGGTCACCAGCAGTCCGTAGACAACCGCCGCGGCCGCGCAACCGAGCGCGACAACGATGCCGTAATCGGTGAAGAAGTCAGTCAAGGTGAAGGCTCCCGTCGGGTTCGTGGAAAGCGGCGCGGAAGTCTATCCGTCAGCTACCCGGCGGCGTCCAGAGGTCCGAATCGCCCTTGGGAGGCCCCGAAGTTCCCTGCTCGCCGGCGCCTTCTGCGCCCTCAGCCCCCTCCTCGGCGGCCGCCCCCTCCCCCGCGTGCTTGGCGTAGAGCAGCTGCAGCTCCGAGATCGCCTGGCGCAGCTGCGCCTGGGCGTCGGGCTTGACCAGGTCGGCCAGCGCGCGAGCCGCATCGATCCCCACCTTGGCCTGGTCGAGATCACGCTCCTCGTCGATCGCGATCCTCCGCGCCGACAGGTTGAGGATGCTGACCGCGCTCTGCAGGACCACGTCCTCGACCCGCACCTTCCGGATCTCCTCCTCGAGCTGTGCCCGAAGCTCCTCCTCGGTCGGCTGCCCCGCCGCGCCCTCGGGCCCCGCCGATCCCTCCTGCTGCTCCTCATCTGCCACTGACTGCGCCCTCCGGTGCGTAGGTCCTCCGAGTCTCCTCCACCGAGTGGCGGTAGATCTCCTCGATCGGCGCGCCCTCGGCGAAACGAGCATATGCGCGCTGGGCACCATTGCGCTCCGGAAGCTCCACATCCAGACCGAGGCTTTGCCTGGCCGGCTCGGTCCAGGCGACGATCTCCTCCAGCACGGTCCTGGTGGGCACCACCCGGCGGCCCCGGAAATCGATCATCTCACCATCCATCCCATGGCGGATCGCCCTCCACAGGTTCTCCTCGATCTCGCGCTGACGAAGCGGCTCCGGCGAGCGGCCCTCGTCGAGATCGATCGCCGCCTGTGACACGCAGGCGGCGATCAACGCCGCCAGGTTGAGCGACTCATCCCCGCGCGTCTGCGCGTCGCAGATGCGCACCTCGACCGTGCCGAAGTAGTGATGCGGCCGCACGCTCCACCACAGCTGCGTGGCCTCGACTATCGAGTCCGTGTCCTCGAGGAGCTGCACGAAGTCGGCGTAGGTGCGCCAGTCGCCGAATGGCTCGTGAACGCCGCAGCGCGGGAACGTGCGCGTGAAGATCTCGGTCCGTACCGAGTGCAATCCGGTGTCGCGGTGATCGAGGAACGGGGAGTTGGCGGAGAGCGCCAGCAGGGCCGGCAGCAGCTCGCGCATCCGGTCCGAGACCTCGACGGCACGATCGGCCCCCCGCACGCCGACGTGGACGTGCAGGCTCCAGGTGTTGTTGCGCTGCGCGACCCAGCGCAGATCCTGCTCGAGCCGGCGGTAGTGCTCCGTGTTGATGATGTGCTGGTCGAGGTAGTTCGCCCAAGGATGGGTTCCCATCGCCGCCAGCGCAAGTCCCATCTCGTCTGCAACGGCGAACAGCCGGGCCCGTCTCGCCCGCTGCCGGTCCGCCGCATCCGCGAAGGTCTCACCGCGCCCTGAGCGGATCTCGATCTCGGTGTCGATCAGCTCGCCCTTGACCGCGGGCGCAAGTTCGGGGTCGCGTAGGCAGGCCGCCCGCAATTCCTCGAAGCGATGCTCGAGGTCGAGGATCGCCGGATCCACGATCGCGAACTCCTCCTCGATCCCGATCGTGAAGTCGGTCGAGGCCTCGAAGATCTCGCGCACCGCCTCGAGGTCAAGTGCGTCGTGCCGTGGCTCCGGATCGGTTGTCACCCGCGGGCCCGCCCCTCAGGTCAAATAGAAGTAGAGGGCGTAGAGCAGGTCGACGGCCGGACTCGACGTGTGCACCGTCACGTCCGGCGGGACCTGCAGGAGCCGCTCGGAGTAGTTGAAGATGATCTTGACGTCGGAGCGGACCAGGCGGTCGGCCACCTCCTGAGCCGCGCCCGCGGGGACGGCGAGGACGCCGACGACGACCTGCTCGCGCTTCACGACCTCGTCGATCTGGTCGAAGGAACGCACCTCGAGTCCGCCGATCTGCTTGCCGATCAGGTTGGGATCGACGTCGAACATCGCCACGATGCGGAACCCGTGGTCGGCGAATATGTCCGAGCTGGCGATCGCCTGGCCGAGGTGGCCGGCGCCGAAGAGGGCGATGTTGTGCTGGCCGGCGGTGCGGAGGATCTTGCGGATCTCGTTGACCAGCGACTCGACGTTGTATCCGACCCCGCGCTTGCCGAACTTGCCGAAGCCGGAGAGATCGCGCCGGATCTGGGTCGAGTTGATGTGCGTGTAGTCGGAGAGCTCCTGCGAGGAGATCGTGTTCTTGCCCATCTTGCGCGCCTGGGTCAGCACCTGCAGGTAGCGCGAAAGCCTCGCCGCGACCCCTAGCGAAAGGCGGTCGCCATCCGAGAGGTCCGAGGCCCCCTGCTGCTCGGCGGTGTCCGCCGCCACGTCCTCGATCATGCGGACAAGGTATCGAGACCTACACCGCAGGCTCTGCGCGCTCACCCTCGGCACTCTCAGGCACGCTGAGTTGATCTGAGTTTCTGTCAGTTCTGCTCAGATTGGTGCCAGGATTGGTGCCAAATGCTCGCTCGGCCATCGCGTTTTCATGCTCCGATGGCGAGTAGTCGGCGTAGATCAGCGTCGTGTTGATCGAGGCGTGGCCCATCCACTCCTGGAGGGTCCGCATCGGGACACCGACCGCCGCCATCCTGGTGCCGAACGTGTGGCGCAGGTCCTGAAACCGCACGTCGCGCACCTTGGCTCTGCGAAGCGCCATCTTGTAGCGCCGCGCCAGCGCCGAGTGGCCAAGTACATCGCCGGTCACCGGGTGCGGGAAAACCAGGTCGTCGTCGGCCTGGAACTCCGAGTGCTGGAAGTGGCGGTCTAACTCGCCAGCAACCCGGTCGATCATCGGCACCGAGCGCGAGCCTCGCCGGGACTTGGGGGTGCCCCAGTGGCCCCGGACGTAGTTCTGGCGGATGCGAATCCGGCCAGATTTCCAGTCCACGTCCCGCCAGCGCAGCCCCAGCAACTCGCCCTGGCGCAACCCAGCCATCGCGGCCGTCAGGTACATCGCCCGGTCGGTGTGGCCCATTGGGCTGTCCTCGGGCACGGCTGCCAGCAGCGCCTCGACCTCCTCGACCTCCAGGAACCTAATGTCGCTGGTCTGCTCGACCTTGGGCCGGTCCACGTCGGCCGGAGCGTAAGCCCTGAGACCAGGGAGACCGTGCAGGCGGTCGTGGCGCTGGCTCCCGATCACGATGACGGGGTCCGCCAGATCGCGCTCGCCACCGAACTTGATCTGGACCGGGGAACCGTTAGCCGCCGTGTTCGCAAGGCGCTGGATGGTGGCTACCTGCGGAACCTGGAGGAGAAGCGCGGTAGGCCCCATCGGCTGATTCCTGGCGATCCGCTCCCCGAGGATCAGGTGATCCTCCCCGAGCCGGAAGAGTTGCACGGTTGCACGGTTGCAGAGACCCCACCCCCCGGCCGTCGTGACGAATCGTGAACGCCTGCAAGCGGTGCGGCGAGTACCCACGCGGGCACCCGGGAACCTGGCCAAACTGCGCGGTCGTCGTTCTGGCCACCTTTTCTCGGGGCGGGGGGTGAGCGGCTATGGCTGATCGCCTCCTGGACGCCGATCAGGTCGCCCAGATCCTCGGCGTCCCGAAGTCGTGGGTCTACGCCGCGAGCCGCAAGGGTGAACTGCCGACAGTCACCCTGGGCCGCTACCGGCGCTACCGGCGCGAGGCGGTCGAGTCCTGGATCGAGGGCCAGGAGCGCGAATCAGCGCCGGGGAGGAAGGCCGAGTGAGGGCTACCGACCGCCGCGCCGATATGGCGGGCCTGGTCGCCAAGTGGGCGATCCCCTGGCGGTAGGTGATTCCGGGGCGACTCGACTCGGACAGGAACGAGTCCACGTCGGCCTTCTTGATCGCGTAGCTCTCGTCGTAGGCCTTCGCCTGGATCGCCCAGAGGCCGCCGTCATGTTCCTCCGCGACTACGTCGATACCGGCGTCAGCGGCCCAGGCGTCCGGCCAGTCCGACCAAAGCCAAACCTTCTTGAACTGGCCCCGGTACTCCGGTGCGTTCCGCAGGTACCAGGCGCAGATGCGCTCAAACTGGCGTCCTCTTACTCCTGGCCGAGCGTCCAGACGACTGATCAGGTCGGTGAAGGACATCGCGCCGCCATGAGGCTACGGCCTCTGAATGCCGCCTTTGCACGTGCCCTCGGGGCGAGATACTGCGTGGGCGATGTCGGAGGAGGAGAACGTGGAGATCGTGCGCTCGATTCATCGTGCGTGGGAAAAGGGCGACTTCTCGTCGGCCGATTGGGCCGACCCCGACATTGAGTACAGCCCGCCGCACGAGAGGAGGTTGTCGCGAGGCGTCACCGAGATGGGCCGTCGCTTCGGTGAGTGGATTGCGGCGTGGGAAAACCTCCGCGTATCGGCCGAGAAGATCGTTGGTGCCGATGACCGGGTTGTGGTTCTGAACCGATTCCAGGGCCGAGGAAAGGAGAGTGGAACCCCGACAGTGGATTTCTCCGGTGCAAGCTTTTTCACCCTGCGCGAGGGCAAGGTGGTGATGCTGGAGTTCTTCTGGGATCACCAGGAAGCCCTCGAAGCCGCCGGGCTCGAGGAGTAGGCGATGTCGCGGGAGAACGTGGAGCTGGTGCTGAAGGATTTGGAGTACTGGAACCGGGGCGATATGGATGCGTTTGCTGGTTGTGGGACGACGACGTGGTGCTCCAAGCCGCCGAGGGTTGGCCGGAGCGTGTCTTTCGCGGAAAGGACGCAGTGCGCTCCTTCTATGAGGGCTTTGCGGAAACAGTGGGCCGCGACTCGGTGATCGAGGATCTGATCGATGCAGGTGACGTCGTGGTCACGCGAATGCGAGCGCACATGACCGGCGTGCAGTCGGGACTCGAGGGGGATATGCGGTTCACCCAGGTCACGACGTTCAGAAAGGGCAAGGTCGGGCTGGCCGAGTTCTTCTGGGATCACCAGGAAGCCCTCGAAGCCGCCGGGCTGTCGGAGTAGGCGATGTCGCAGGAGAACGTCGAGTTGGTTCGGCGGGGTATCGAGAGCGTTGAAGCCTTTTGGGCCATGCTCGACGAGTACGTTGTCTGGGATATGCGCCCAGCTCAATTTGGGGTTCTGGACCTCGACCCGGTCATCGTCGGGCGCGATGCAGTGATCGAGGGCTGCCGCCACTACTGGGGCACCTGGGAGGAGTACCGGTTTGACGCCGATGAGGTCATCGACGCGGGAGCGAGCGTCGTCGTCGTCGTACACGAGCGGATGCGCGGCGGAGCGGCGTTCCAATCGACCGCCACTGGACCCAAATCTGGACGTTCTACCGAGGTCGGATCATCCGCTGGGAGCACTTCCAGGACAGGGCCGAGGCCCTCGAAGCCGCCGGGCTGTCGGAGTAGGCGATGTCGGAGGAGAACGTCGAGATCAGGGCCGGGATGCGGTGGTACGGTCAGTTCCCCTATCCCCTGAGGGAAGGACCCTCCATGAAGCGGATATTGGTTGTTGTATTCGCGACGCTGGTGCTGGCGCTGGGGCTGAGTGCCTCCGCATCGGCGGCAACCGCGAATGACCACGCCAGTTGTGCCGGACTTGCGGGGGCAAACCGTGCTCAGGACCCCGGAGCGGAAGCTTCCGTTGTGCACGATGTCATCGCGGGTGGAGTGCCGCCCGGAGCGACCTTTGGCGGCTTCGCCCATTTCCACGACGGCTCCGCTGAGGTCTGCTTGGCCTAGCTCCGCCAGCGCATTCCGGCGCTCGTTGAAATTGCCCCCTCCTGAACGGCGAGGAAAGCCCTCGAAGCCGCCGGGTTGTCGGAGTAGAACGCCCCGCAGTCAGTCGTCCTCGCCGGTCGGTATCCACCCTGACCCGGTCGGCCACGGCACCGGGGGTGGCGAAGGTGGCAGATCGCCCCTGATGCCGGGACCGTAGTCCGGCGACGCTGTTGACCTCGGCACGTCGTCACCAGCTATGCCGCCGTGGAGTGAGCGGATCAGCGCCCAGTCGGCCTGGCGCTTGCGGTCGTGACCGACCATCTCGGCCAGCGTGTCGTTGCGTCGTTGCTCGGGGGTCCGGGTCTCCTCCTCTCGCAGCCGGGTCTCCTCCTCGCCCTGCTTGCGCTCATCGGCCTTGGCCTTCTCGGCCATCCTCGGAGATCAGGTCCGCCACCAGATCACGCACCGCCGCGTAATCCTCCGACCCGCTGCTCGATCTGGCGGGCATGTTCATAGCGGGCTTGCAGATCGCCAAGATCATCAAGCTCCCCAATCTGCTTGACGATCTGGCCCGCTTCGCTCGCGGACTTCAACGGCTGACCGTTGTGGTCGAAGGACTCCGGGTCCGCCTGGTACAGCCGGGTCAGTTCCTCCTGCAGCGACGAGAACTTCTGCTGCATCTTGGCGACCTGCTCGCCTGCGGCACGGGCCTCGGCGCGGGCGCGTTCTGCCTTCTGCTCCCGCGCGGCCAGGTCGGCCATTACGTCCCTGCTGTCTCTCGTTGATGTAGCCACCTCGGGAACCTCCGTCGTCATGCTCCTTGCCCGTGGTGGCTGAAGTTCGCGTGGAGCGGTCCTGCGAACTCGGGTTTGTGAATCCTAGGGAGCGCGAGGGTCGGAAGAGCGCAGTCCTGGGGTGCTGCTTTGCATGGAAAGGAGCACTTTCGAACTGGCGCGCGCTTCTCGCGCGACGGAGGAGTGGGTGTGGTAGTCCGGTAGCCCTTTGGGTCCGATAGTTTCCGGACCCGAGCACACGAGCAGATCACACATACGGGCCGATAGAAGGCTTGAGAAGGGAGTTCCGATGCTGCTCCTAGCCGATTTCACCCTGGGCGATCTCCTGGTCTCGATGATTGCCTTGTTCTTCCTGATCCTTGCGGTCTGGCTGTTCATCGCGGTGTTCGCTGACATCTTCA
>DATDJZ010000179.1:0-2595 GCA_036520315.1 Solirubrobacterales bacterium
CATGTCGAGGGCGAGCAGGTAGTTGCAGCCCTCCACGCCGTGGTCCACGGCCTCCTCGAGGAAGTAGTCGATCTCGATCCGCTTGCCGAACAGCCGCCCCTGCATGTCCGTGAAGGCGGTGACGACGGTGTCGATCGTGCCTTCCTCGCCCTCCTTGCGGAGATCGTCGAGGGAAAGCATCCCGCGGGTCCCGCCTGGACCACCGGGTCTGGGAGCAGCTTCCTTGCCCTTCTCCCCTGATGCCACGCCGGGACCCTATATCGTCGGCATGTGGCTAGCAAGGACGCTATTGCGGTGATCGAGCCTGCTACCGAGCAGGTTTTGGCGGAGGTTCCCCGTGCGGGGGTCGAGGAGACCGACGCCGCGGTCGAGGCCGCCAAGCGGGCATTTCCGGAGTGGCGAGCGGTGAACCCGGGCGAGCGCTCCGCGCTCCTGCATGGGCTGGCCAACGCGATCGAGGGGCGACTCGAGGACCTGGCGACGCTCGAGGCCCGCAACGCCGGCAAGCCGATCTCCGACGCCCGCGGGGAGATGGGCATGGTCGTCGAGACCTTCCGCTACTACGCCGGGGCGCCCGAGCGCCTCACCGGCAAGACCATTCCGGTCGCCGGCGGCGTCGACATGACGTTCAGGGAGCCGCTCGGCGTGGTCGGGCTGATCACGCCCTGGAACTTCCCGCTCACGATCGCCTCCTGGAAGGTGGCGCCCGCCCTTGCGGCCGGCAACACCGTCGTATTGAAGCCAGCCGAGCTCACGCCGCTGACCTCGCTCGAGCTCGAGCGGATCGCCCTCGACGCCGGCATTCCGGAGGGAGTTCTCAACGTCATCTCCGGCCCGGGCTCGGTCTGCGGGCAGCGGCTCGTGGAGCATCCCGACGTCGCCAAAGTCGCCTTCACGGGCTCCACGGAGGTGGGTCACCAGATCGCCGAGGGCGCGGCCGCCACGATCAAGAGGGTCACCCTGGAGCTTGGGGGCAAGTCGGCGAACGTGATCTACGCCGACGCCGACCTCGCCGCGGCCGCCGCTTCGGCGCCGATCGCCGTCTTCGGGAACGCCGGACAGGATTGCTGCGCCCGCTCACGGATCCTGGTCGAGCGCTCGGCAATGGACGAGTTCATGTCGGAGCTCGAGGCAACGGTGAAGTCCATCACCGTCGGCGACCCGCTCTCCGAGTCCACCCAGATGGGCCCGCTGATCTCCGCCGACCAGCTGCACACCGTCGCCTCCTATGTCAATGGCGACGCCCCGGTCGCGATCCGCGGCTCGGTTCCGGACGGCCCCGGCTACTGGTTCCCGCCGACGGTGCTGGCGCCGGTCTCCAATGACGCCCGTCCCGCACGCGAGGAGATCTTCGGCCCGGTCGCCTGCGTGATCCCCTTCGAGGACGAGGCGGACGCGATCCGGATCGCCAACGACACGATCTACGGCCTTTCGGGCTCGGTCTGGACCCGCGACGGCGCCAAGGCGATGCGGACCGCCCGCGCGATCGAGAGCGGGGTGATCTCGATCAACTCGAATACCTCGGTGCGCGTCTCGACCCCCTTCGGCGGCTTCAAGCAGTCCGGCGTCGGCCGCGAGCTCGGTCCGGACGCGCTCGACGCCTACACCGAGGTCAAGAACGTCTACTACGCGACGGAGGGTTGATTGGCCGGTCGACTCGAAGGAAAGGTATGCGTGATCACCGGCGCTGCGAGCGGCATCGGCGCAGAGACCGCCCGGCTGTTCGCGGAGCAGGGCGCCCGCGTGGTCGGGGTCGACCTGGCGGAGGGCGCCGAGGGCGAGCTCGCCCTGCAGGCTGACGTCGCCGACGAGGACCAGGTTCGCGAGATGTACGGGAAGGCGGCCGATCAGATGGGCCGCATCGACGTGCTCTTCAACAACGCTGGGATCAGCCCCGAGGACGACGTCTCCGTGCTCGACACCTCGCTCGAGGCCTGGCAGCGGGTCCAGGACGTCAACCTGAAGTCGGTCTTCCTCTGCTGCAAGCACGGCATCCCCCACCTGATTACCGCGGGAGGCGGCTCGGTGATCAATACAGCCTCCTTCGTGGCGGTGATGGGCGCGGCGACTTCGCAGATCTCGTACACCGCCTCCAAGGGAGGCGTCCTCGCCCTCTCCCGCGAGCTCGGCGTGGAGTTCGGGAAGAAGGGAGTTCGCGTCAACGCGCTCTGCCCCGGGCCCGTCAACACCCCGCTGCTGCAGGAGCTGTTCGCGAAGGACCCGGGGAAGGCTGCGCGCCGCCTCGTCCACCTGCCGATGGGCCGCTTCGCCGAGGCCCGCGAGATCGCTCAGGGGGCCCTCTTCCTGGCGAGCGACGAGAGCTCCTACGTGACCGCCTCGACCTTCCTGGTCGACGGCGGGCTCTCGGGCGCCTACGTGACGCCGGAGTAAGCGCGGGGCAACCGCCGGCGCCCACCGCCGCAAACGTCCCGCGTTGTGTCCTGTAGGGGAGATCCCGGGACGGTCGCGTGAGTCCACCTGCCCGAACGTCCCGCGATGTGCCGCATAGGGGGTATTCCGGGACGTTCGCGGGTGGTGCTAGGGGCCGACGGCGTCGAGGAAGCGGCCGCAAAGCTCGCGGCCGACCTGGTTCCA
>DATDJZ010000180.1:0-5407 GCA_036520315.1 Solirubrobacterales bacterium
GGGGGTCATTGCGTTCGAGGTCTGGTTCTTTTTCTTCGCCGGCTCACCTCTGCCCAGTCAGCCGGCCTTCTGATCATGCCCACCGCCGAGCAGGCGACCAGGGCGCCCAGTCGGTTGACCCGGAAGGAGAAGCAGGCCGAGACGCGCGCTCGGCTGCTCGATGCGGCCGAGCGGGTGTTCTTGCGACGCGGACTTCAGGGCTCGAGCGTTGAGGAGATCGCCGCCGAGGCCGGCTTCACACGCGGCGCCTTCTACTCGAACTTCAAGAGCAAGGACGAGCTCTTCGTCGAGCTGCTCCAGGATCGCGTCTACCGGCGTTACGCGGAGATGGCCGAGGAGGCCGAGGAACAGCCGGGCATGCCGCGCGAGCGCCTTCGCTGGGGGATCGAGCGGGTGAGAGACGTGCAGAAGGGCGAGGACGGGAACTGGCTCTTCCGGCTCTGGCTCGAGTGCCTCACCCAGGCGGCGCGGGACGAGGAGTTCAGGAAGCTGGCGGCGACGTTCTGGAGCGGCAATCGCGGGGTTCTCGCCGAGCAGTCCCGGGCCGCCTTCAAGGAGGTGGGCCGCAAGCCCCCGCTGCCCCCGCAGCAGATCGCCACGGCCATGATCGCTCTCGATGTCGGACTCGCGGTCCAGCACCTGGTGGATCCGGACGAGGCACCGCTCGACCTCTACGTGCCGCTCTTCGACCTGCTCTTCGGGAGGCTGGTCGATCCCGACACGAAGTAGACGCCGAGGCTCCACGAGATGCGGGGGAGTCGTCGGGACTCGTACGTAGCCTGGTTGAGTGGCCGCGAAGTCAGCCTCATACCGATGCTCCGAGTGCGGGCATGCCGCGCTCACCTGGACGGGGCAGTGTCCTGGCTGCGGCGCCTGGAACACGCTCGAGCAGGTGAGCTCCGCGGCGACGGGTCGTCGTGGCGGCGGCGCCCGGCGGGCGGCCGGACCGAAGCCGGTCGCGCTCCGCGACGTCAAGGCCGAGCGCTCCGAGAGGCTCAGCACGGGCATCTCTGAGCTCGATCGAGTTCTGGGCGGGGGACTGGTGCCCGGCTCGCTCGTCCTGCTCGGCGGCGCTCCCGGGATCGGCAAGAGCACGCTGGCCGGGATGGCCCTCGCCAACGTCGCCGCGGCCGGCCAGCAGGTCCTCTACGTCTCCGGCGAGGAATCGGCCGCGCAGGTTCGCCGCCGAGCAGAGCGCCTCGGCGAGGCCGCTCTTTCGGTTCCGATGCTCGCCGAGCCCTCCCTGGAGAGCGTGCTGGCGGCGCTCGAGTCCGAGCGGCCCGCGGCCTGCGTGATCGACTCCGTGCAGACCCTCGCGGTCCCCGACTCAGCCCCAGGGAGCGTGGGAGCAGTGCGGGAGGCGACTTCGGCGCTGCTCGAGACCGCCAAGCGATTGGATGTGACGCTGATCCTGATCGGTCACGTGACCAAGGAGGGCTCGCTGGCTGGCCCTCGTGCCCTCGAGCACCTGGTCGACTGCGTCCTGCACTTCGAGGGGGAGCGGGAGCGGACCTTTCGGACTATCCGCGCGCTCAAGAACCGCTTCGGCGCAACCAGTGAGGTCGGGGTCTTCGAGATGCGTGAGGGCGGCCTCGTCGAGGTCGCCGACCCGTCGGCCCGCTTCGTCGGGGAGGCGCAGTCGGCACCCGGTTCGGTGGTGCTCTGCGCAATGGAGGGGACGCGGCCGCTGCTGGTCGAGGTGCAGGCGCTGGTCGCCCCGACCGAGATCGTGCCGCCCCGCCGCACCGCGACTGGAGTGGATCGCAACCGGCTGGCGCTGGTGCTCGCGGTCCTGACGCGCCACGCCGGCATCTCCCTTTCGGCGGCCGACGTCTTCGTCAACGTGGCCGGCGGCATCCGGGTCGACGAGCCGGGTGCCGACCTCGCCATCGCCCTGGCGCTGGCCTCGGCTCATTCCGGTCGGGCCCTGGAGGCCGGAGGGAAGCCCCTCGCCTGCTTCGGCGAGATCGGCCTCACCGGGGAGATCCGCTACGTCGGGCACGCCGACCGGCGCGTCGCGGAGGCGCGCAAGTTCGGCCTCGAGCGGGTGTTGGGCCCCGACCCGGGCGAGGAGAAGATTGCGGGACTGGAGTCCGTGGGCAGTGTCAAGGCGGCGCTGTCGGGCGGTGGCGCGCGGCCACTGCGTCGGGCCGCTTGACAACGGCCATCCCGACCTATCAAGGCGGATTTCCCCGCAAAGCAAGCTTCTTTGCTTTCTGCTTCCATCAGCCGCGATGGCGTCTGCGCTTCCCGGCGATGATCTACAGGAGTTGGAGGCGCGACAGGACCCCCGGCTTCTGCGGGCTCTCGACATCGTCGCCCCCGGGACGGCGCTCCGTGAGGGCATCGACAACATCGTTCACTCGCGTACAGGCGGGCTGATCGTCATCGGAGACCCGGAGGAGGTCTCCTTTCTCTTTTCAGGGGGCATCAGCTTGGACATCGACTACACCCCGGCGCTGCTCTACCAGGTGGCGAAGATGGACGGGGCGATCGTCCTCAACGAGCAGGCGACCAAGATCGTCTGTGCCAACGTCCAGCTGATGCCGGACCCGACGATCCTCTCGTCGGAGACCGGCACCCGCCATCGCACCGCCGAGCGCGTCTCGAAGCAGACCGATGCCCTGGTCGTCGCGATCTCTGAGCGACGCGACGTCGTCTCGCTCTACCTCGGCGGGATGAAGTACATCCTCCAGGACATCCCCGCGGTTCTCGCCAAGGCCAACCAGGGACTCGCCACCCTCGACAAGTACCGCGCCCGGCTCGACTCGGTTTCGACCAGGCTCACCCGGCTGGAGTTCGAGGGGGCGGCCGTTCTATACGAGGTGCTCTCCGTGCTCCAGCGCGCGGAGCTGGTGACGCGGATGGCGGTGGAGGTGGAGCGCTACATCGTCGAGCTCGGCACCGAGGGCCGGCTGATCGAGATGCAGCTCGAGGAGACCATGGTTGGGGTCGCCGCCGACAAGTCCGCGCTGATCCGCGACTACTCGGTCGAGGACACCGAGGAGAATCTCTCGACCACCCTCGCCTCCATCGCGCGGATGCCCCACCAAGACCTGCTCGACTTCGGCCGGCTGGCGGAACTGCTCGGCTATGACCGCAAGGTTTCGACCCTCGACTTCCCGGTGTCCCCCCGCGGGTACCGCGTCCTGGGACGGATCCCGCGCCTGCCAAAGCTGGTGGTGCAGCGGATCATCCAGGAGTTCGGCGGGCTGGAGGAGGTCCTGGCCGCGAGCGACGACGACCTCGAGGCCGTCGAGGGAGTAGGCGCCGGACGCGCCAAGGACATCCGCGAGGGACTACGGAGACTTCAGGAGGTCGACCCGGTCGACCGCTACTTGCAGAGCTGACGGCCCCGTCAGGCCGTCTCTACGAAAGGAGAGACCAATTCCCGAGGTAACAGAGGAGGTTATGGAGGACGAGGCGCCGGTGGCCGACCTCGAGCTTGAGGCGCCCGTCTGCAACTTTGAGGTCGGTGACAACGTCGTCTACCCGCACCATGGGGCAGGCGTGGTCCTGAAGAGGGAAAGCAGGGACATGATGGGCGAGAAGCGGGACTACCTGACCATCAACATCCTCCACAACAACATGACCGTGATGGTTCCCTGCGAGAACGCCCACCGCGCCGGCCTGCGCCGCGTGATCGACGAGGAGCAGGTCAAGAAGGTGATCGGGGTCCTCACCGACGAGGTCTCCGAGATGCCGAAGAATTGGAATCGCCGGTTCAAGCACAACCGCGAGAAGATCAAGACTGGCGACGTCTACGAGCTCGCCGAGGTCGTTCGCAACCTCGCGATCAGGGAATGGGAGAAGGGACTCTCCACCGGCGAGAAACAGATGTATACCCGCGCCAAGAAGATCCTCGCGTCGGAGTTCATGTACGCGCTCGACAAGGACGAGGACGGCGCGGAGGCCTACCTGGACGACCTGCTGGAGGAGCGCTTCGGCGCCGCCAAGGCGACCGCCTAGCACCTCCGCATCGGCCGTGATCGCGGCTGCCGGCTCCGGTGAGCGACTCGGAGCCGGCAGCCCGAAGGCCATGGTCGAGCTCGCAGGGCGGCCCCTGCTCGACTGGTCGCTGGATGCGTTTCGCGCCGCCGCGAGCGTCACCGAGATCGTCGTCGCCGTTCCGCCCGGGCAGGAGGGCTCCGTTGCGGAGCGGGGAGTCGTTGCGGTGGCAGGCGGGGAGCACCGCTCCCAGTCCGTCGCCAACGCGGTGGAGCTCTGTGGAGAGGAGATCGTGGTCGTTCACGACGCCGCGCGACCGCTGGTGACGCCGGCGTTGGTCAACGCCGTGATCGAGCGGCTGGCCTCGGATGAGGATGCGGCCGGCGCGATCGCCGCCGCGCCGGTCACCGACACGATCAAGCGTGCGAGCGGGGGCGATCAGATCGATGAGACGCTCGACCGCACCGGCCTCTGGGCGGTCCAGACGCCGCAGGCCTTCCGCGCCGACGCCCTGCGGGAGGCCCTCTCCGATCCCGACTCGCTGCCCGACGCCACCGACGACGCCATGCTGGTCGAGCGCCGGGGCGGCCGGGTCCTGATCCACCCGGCGCCGGCCGAGAACCTCAAGGTGACGAGGCCGATCGATCTGCAGATGGCCGAGCTGCTGCTGCGCGAGCGGACCTAGAGCGCCGGCAATGGAAAGCGAGGCAAAGCGGGCGCTCGGGCGAGGCGCCATCACGGTCGCGGCGCTCGGTGTCGTCTTCGGCGATATCGGGACGAGCCCGATCTACACGATCCAGACGGCCTTCAACCCCGGCGACCCGCATCCTATCGAGGCGACTACCGCGCACGTCTACGGGGTGGCGTCGCTGATCTTCTGGGCGGTGACGATCATCGTCACCGTCAAGTACGTCGGTCTCGTGATGAGCGCCGACAACGACGGGGAGGGAGGGATCATGGCCCTGATCTCCCTGATCCGTCAGACCGGCGACTCGGTCACGGGGCGGACGAAGTTCCTGCTCGCCGGGCTCGGGGTGTTCGGCGCGGCCCTCTTCTTCGGCGACAGCATGATCACGCCGGCGATCTCGGTGCTGTCGGCCGTGGAGGGGACAAAGACGATCGAGTCGTCGATGGGCTCGTACGTCGTCCCGATCACTGTGACCATCATCGTTCTCCTCTTTCTCCTGCAGCGGCTGGGCAGCGGGGCGGTCGGAAGGGTGTTCGGCCCGGTCATGCTCATCTGGTTCGCGACGATCGCAGTCCTCGGGATCCGCGGGATCACGATGCACCCGGAGGTCCTCAAGGCGCTCTCCCCGACCTACGCGTTCGAGCTTCTCTTCCAGAGCGGCTCGACCGGCTTCTTCGTGCTGACCTCCGTGGTGCTCGCCTTCACCGGGGTCGAGGCGCTCTACGCGGACATGGGCCACTTCGGCCGCCCGGCGATCACCCGGGCCTGGCT
>DATDJZ010000181.1:0-6872 GCA_036520315.1 Solirubrobacterales bacterium
TGGCGTGGTGAACATGATCTACGCGCCTGCCATGGCGGACGGGTGATGCGGACTCTCGGGATCAACTCGCCGGTTGGGACCTCTGACCGATTCTCCGACAGAACTAGACGAGTGCGCCTCTAGGGAAGCCCCTGCTAACGCCGGGGTTCGTCTTGTCGGAGGCAGAGCGGCGGGCATTCGTGAAATCTCCGTTTCTTCGCGGTCGCTCACCCGACGGTCTTCTGGGCGGGCAGTTCTCGCCTCGCACCCTCCCCTACGGCAGGGGATACTGTGGCGATGTCGGAGGAGAACGTCGAGGTCGTGCGGACGGTACTTGGTACATGGAACGCCGACGAGCAAGAAGGGATCTTGGACCTTCTCGACCCCGAGATCGTGTTCGACGCGACGCACCGTGAGGTCAATCCGAAGGCTTACGTCGGGGTGGAAGGGAGGCGTTCGATGCTCGCGGACAGGGACGAAGTCTGGGGCGAGTTTCGAACAGAGCCTCGTGAGTTCCTCGACGCTGAGGATCGCGTTGTGGTGATCGGGGATTGGATCGGCAAGGGCAGAGGGAGCGGCATCGAGGTGCGGCAGCCCACCGCGCACCTGTTCACCGTTGACGCCGGTCGCGTCGTGCGATGGAACCTCGGCCACTCGGAAGCTGGAGCCCTCGAAGCCGCCGGGCTGTCGGAGTAGGCAGTGGAGGGATCTCACGTCGTGGCCCGACAGCTTGAGCCCGAGGCTGCGTGGGGCGCGGTCCAGCTCGGCTTCGCGGAGATTCTCGATCTGAGGACCGGGATCGAGCGACGCCGCCACGGAGCCCCGCCTGGGGCGAGACAGGTCTCGCTCGCCAAGCACATCGTCAGCCCGGAGGGGCCCGGCGCGATCTACCTCTGCCAACACGCCATCCGCTCGAAGGCGACCTTGCGCCGAGGGGCGGCCGAGGTTGCGGGCGGCTTCGCCGCCTGGAAGGAGGCTGGCCTTCCCGTAGAGGAGGTCGGTTAGCGTGGGCTGCGGGAGGTCTCTTGAGTCGCGGCCTCGACGTCGCGGGATACTGCGTAGGCGATGTCGAAGGAGAACGTCGAGATCGCGACACGTTGGTATGAGCCAGCCACAGGCAAGGACGCGCTGCTGGCTGCGATGCCCAGAACGATGGGGTTGTGCCATCCCGAGGTCGAATGGAGCGCACCCGAAGACGGAACGATTTACCGGGGCCGTGAGGGAGTCAGACAGCGGCTCGAGGAATGGCTGAAAAGCTTCGCTGACTACAGATATGACGTCCAGCGGATCATCGACTGCGGAGGCGATGAGGTGCTGGTCGAAGCAATCGAAGTGGGCCGCGGCGTGATGAGTGGCGCCGAGGTTCGCTCGACCAATTACGAGCTGCTCACGATCCGGGACGGGATGATCGTGCGTATACGCGAGTTCTACGACGAAGGTGAGGCCCTCCAAGCCGCCGGCCTGTCGCAGTAGCTCCGCGCATCCTTCTACCTCGAAGCTCGGACCCTCCTAAGATCGGCGGGCGGTGCTGTTGCTGATTGTTCTCATCCTGTTCGGCGTTGCCGTCATTGCCGTGGCGTCCGTGGCGCTGCTGCGCCCATCGCGGGCAACTGAAGCGCAGAGGGTGGAAGCCCTCGATTCGGAGAGGGACGTCTACGAGAGGCTCTACGGAAGGCGCTCGATGACCGTATCCGCCCCGGTGCCCGTAGAGCGAGCGCCAAAGGCCGATGGGCCGTCGGAGTCGGCGATGTCAGAGGAGAACGTCGAAATCGTGCGTAGGGCGAATGCGGCGTTCAACGACACAGGCGAACAGGCCTGAATGCCGCCCCATTGAACGCAATCGGAAGCCTGCAAAGCCGTTTTGCCGGTTCGATTCCGGTGGGCGCCTCTACTGGGTTTGCGCTGCCAACTCTGGGCCGCTCGGCTGAACGGCGCGGCACGATGAACACACCTGATCCGCGGCAGTGCTCGCACTACGACCGCCTCTATGGCGGCGAGGGCTTCGGCTACGAGCGCCAGCGCGGGATGTGGACGCGCTGGGTGCGGCAGTACTACATCGGCAGCTTCGGGCTGAAGCGGGGCGAGCGCCTGCTCGACATCCCCTGCGGGGATGGCTTCTGGGCATCGCTCTTCGACGGGCAGGGCCTCCGGGTGAGCGGCGTCGACGTCAGCGAGGGAGGGATCGAGGTGGCGCGCCGCCGCTATCCCGGCATCGACTTCCGGGTCGGTGACGCAGAGGGGCCGCTCCCCTACGAGCCCGGGGAGTTCGACGTGGTCTTCTCGCGCGGGATCAGCCATCTCCACCGCGAGGACCTTGGGAAGGAGTCGACCAGGCAGATGGCGCGCACCCTGATGTCGCTCGTCTCTCCGAAGGGTCTGCTGCTCGTCTCGCTCCATACCCGCCGGGATCACTCGGGTTCCGAGACCCATGCGTTCCATCCGGTCAGCGCTCTAGTCGAGCTGTTCGAGTCGGTTGGCGACCCCTACCGGGTCGAAGTCGTCGACGACTACGTGCAGATAGGGGTCCAGCACCGTGGGGGGCCACGAACCGCCGGAGGAGTTCGCTCAACGAGCCTGCTCGACCCGAGAGCGATCAGGCGCCGCGCCCGACGGCTGCTGCCACGCTGACAGGCGTTCCGGTAGGCGCCTCTAGCTGATTGCCGGGCTACAGCAGATCCACGAGGGCGGCGATGAAGAGCCCGAAGGCCGTCCAGGTGGAGAAGGCACGGATCCAGTTGAGCTTGAAGTAGTACCGCCGTACTGCCTCCCAGCTCCCGGGCATGTGATCCGGGTCCCAGGCGAGCATACGGTCGTAGTTGGGCTCGGCGATTCGGTTGGAGACCACGGCGTTTCCACCGAGCGTGAAGACGAGCCCGATCGCCGTCAAGACGAACGCCGTGCTGCCCGCATCGTCCATCGCGATGAGCGCTACTGCTGGCGCCACCACCATCCCGATGACGACGACGTAGTTGAACGGAGATTTGCGAGCAACGGGCAGGAAGCTGCGGAGGAAGCGCGCGAACTCGGGCCCGTCCATGCCGCCCATCACCTTGTGGAGGATCAGGTTCAGCATCGCGTACAAGCCTGAAAACAGGCCGGTAAACACCACGCTCGCGACTAGCGCCCACTCCTCAAGGGACACGGAGTTCCCCTCTCCCTCGCTTTGCCGTTTCAACCCTATCCCGCGCCCGAGCGGGGACGATCTGGTTTGCGCCGGGTCGCCAGTGGGAAGGGGGCATGCGCCGGTGGACGACGAGACGACCGAGCGGGGCGCTGAGACCGGTTCGACTAATCCGAGGGATCCCAAGGATCGCGTCGGGTTCGGCGAGACGAGGCTCTTCGGAGCCGTGCCGCCGACGCTGGCGCTGTGCCTCGGCGTCGCCGGCCTGATCCTTGGAGTCGTGCTCCTCATCACAGGTTCCTTGGTAGCCGGGGTGATCTGGCTGCTGGCGGGCCTCTGCCTGCTGGCGGTCGGTGTGGACTCGGCCCGCCGCTGGCCCGCGAGCGCGCTGCCGCGCCTCGTGGTCAGCGGAGCGCGGGCGAGCGTGCGGCGGCTGGGACTGGCACGGGTCTCGGCCGTCGCCTGGTCTGAGGCCTCCCGTCGGAGGTTCGGCCTGCGCCGCGAGCTCCGGGGCCTGCGAAAGCGGCGCGCAGCCGAGGTGTCCGCCCTGGGCGCTGCGGCCTACGAAGAGCACACGAGGCGGATGCGCACCCTTCGCGGACGGATCGCCGAGCTCGATGGCCGGATCGCGGGCTGCGAGCGGGCGATGGCCGACGCCGTCGAGCGCGCCCGCGATCGCGTGCAGAGAAAGCGCGCCGAGATACAGCCCACCCAGCCGCAGAGCGCCTAGCGCTGTTCGCCATAGCATCGGCCGATGCTCCTGATCGGCGCGATCGCGCTCGCCCTTTTTGTGCTGCCGCCCGCCTGGGGCCTTGCGTTGGTGGTCGTGGCGATGGTGGTCGAGGTCGCCGAGGTCGGCTTCTGGATCCGCTTCCTGCGCCGCTACCGCGTGACGACCGGGGCGGAGGGGCTGATCGGCGCGACGGCCGAGGTGATCGAGACATGTGACCCCAGTGGCAGGGTGCGCCTCCGCGGCGAGATCTGGCACGCGCGCTGCCCTGGCGGGGCGGGCGTCGGCGAGCGCGTGAAGGTCACCGCCGTCGGCGGTCTCACGCTCGAGGTTGAGCGGAACGGAAAAGGGCCCCCGTGAGGAGGCCCTTTGTTTCCGAAAGGACGTGCCACCGGCAAAATCCACTTCACCGGCCCGTCGGTCCTTCAAGTCTTACGGCTCAATGTCGGCGCTTCGATCGCGCGACTTGAGCCTGTCAAGAGAACCTAACACGAGGAATCGCAAGAGGTTGCAGTTCTCGCATGGATTGCGGGAGACCCCTGCGTAACTATGCGGATTCTCCCCACGTCCGCGATGGTGAGGGATCGCTCGTAGACATTGGCTGGCCGGCCAGGATAGGATCCCCGGCGTGCGCTACTTGATCACTGGCGGATCGGGGTACATCGGCGGCCGGCTGACCGACGAGCTCTCCGGGCGCGAGGAGACCGAGAAGATCATCGATGTCGACCTGCGCCCGCCGCCCAGGACCTGGCCGAACCACGAGTTCGTCAAGGCCGACATCAGGGACCGGCGCAAGATGCAGGAGCTGCTGGAGCGGCACGAGATCGATGCGGTCCTGCACTTCGCCTTCGTCCTCAATCCGATCCGCGACGAGGCGAAGATGTACGACATCGATGTCAACGGGACCGCCGCGGTCCTGCAGGCTGCCCAGGACGCCGGCGTCAAGCAGGTGATCCAGACCTCGTCAGCGACCGCCTATGGCGCCTTCCCGGACAACCCGAAGCCGATCGCCGAGGATTGGCCGGTACGGGGCGCCCCCGACTTCTCCTACGCCAAGCACAAGGCCGACTCCGACCGGATCGCCCAGCTCTGGGCACTCGAGAACCCGGACGCGGTGATGACGATCGTGCGGCCCTCGATCGTCTTCGGCCCGAGCGTCGACAACTACATCGTGCGTGCCTTCGCGAACAACCCCTTCGTGCCGATCCTCGACGGGGTCGACGAGGAGTTCCAGCTGGTGCACGAGGACGACGTCGTCTCCGCCCTGATCGCGCTGCTCGACGGCAAGCACGAGGGCGCCTTCAACCTGGCCGGGGACGGTCTGCTGACCTGGGGCCGAGCCGCGGAGATCGTCGGCAAGAAGACGCGCAACCTCTCCCTGAAGAACATGAAGCGCTTCAACAACGCGATGTGGAAGCTCCACGTTCCGCGGACGGAGGCGCCGGCAGGGAACCTCGACTTCATCCGCTACCCGTGGGTGGTCTCGACCGAGAAGCTCAAGTCGACGACCGACTGGCAGCCGAAGTACGACACCCTCGAGACCTTCAAGATCACGATGCGAGCGAAGGGCCTCCTGCCGGATTCGGGGGCCGCGGTCCAGACGCCCACCGCGCCGGTCGCGTAGCAGCCGCCAGCCGCTAAATTCTCTGCCCCGGGCGCATAGCTCAGTTGGGAGAGCGCCGCCTCGACAAGGCGGAGGTCGCTGGTTCGAGCCCAGCTGTGCCCATCGGGACCGCGCTCCCGCCAGTTTGCGGCAAACCGCGACGGAGCGCAGTTCTGGAGCTATTCCCGCGGCGATCAGGATGATCATCGCCGCCGCCTAGATCTTCTCCCCGGGACCCGAAGCGGGTAGCCGAGGGGTAGCAGCCGAGCGGGTAGCAGAGCGATTGCTACCCCCGGGAGGTGCCATCGACTGAGTCGCCGCGGGCCTAGGAGCCGATGACAACTCCGAGGCCGAGGGATATCTCCCCGGATGGAGGGACCGGCTACGCGAAAAACCGTCCCCCTGCAAAGGGAATCGAATCTCGAGCACGATCGACCGCGGCACCAGACCAGCTCTAAAAGCTTCCCCAGCTTGAGCAGAGATGCGGGGAGGGCGCGGTCGACCAGGACTCGAACGGGACCGCCGGAGCCAGACCCCCCTGATCCACCAGGACCGAATCGGGCTACCTGGAGGAGGAGCAGGACCGGGCGAGGTGGGATCCGTGGGAGGGCTAGCGACTTCGGAGGAGATGTCGGAGCCCCAGCGTTGGAGGACGGGACGCGAAGGGTGGTCAAGAGACCCCGAAAACAGAAAAGGAGCGGCCCCCCAATTCCCCGTAGGAAAGGACCGCTCCGACCTAGATATCGGCCGCACCGGCCCTGCACTGAAGAAAGGAACGGAATATGCGAAGGGAGTGGGATCCACCGACCAGCAGGCGGCGAAAGCAACTGACCGAGATCAAGCGACGGACGGGGATGTTCATCCCGGAGGGGATGTCCTTCGAGCTCGCCAACAAGATCATCGACTCCAGCCCGATGTTTGAGAGGGAGCGGCGAGAGCGGCGAGCGCGAGGACGGCGGAAGGGATTCGCCGGGCGAGACGCCCAGCGCAAAAGAAAGCGAGCAAGGCGGAGAAGCGCAACCGACCGATCCAGGTCAAGACCTTCGAGGTCTGATGAGTCTGGGCCTACTCCCGCAGCCCGGCGGCTTCGAGCGCCTGCCCGCGCTCACGAAACATCTCGGCCTTGACGATTCCGGCCCCACGAAACGTCGAAACCTGCCACCAGTGCCCCTCTATCGCCGCAGCGCTTCCGGGGGGACGGCCCCGCTGAGCCATCCCGAGGAAGACCTTGTCGCCGCAATCAAGGATCTCGGTGGCTTCGATCGTCATCCCATCGAAGGAAGCCACCCACGCCCGCAGCCAGCGCCTCGCCTCCTCTCCGCGATAAGTCCCGGCGTCGGGCGCCTCGGGGCTGACCACCAGCTCGAAGTCGTCGCCGAGCAGCCCGATCGGGCTGAAGTCTCCGTGGGCGTACTGCTTGAACGCGGCCCGGAGAGCCT
>DATDJZ010000182.1:0-17355 GCA_036520315.1 Solirubrobacterales bacterium
CCCGGGCCCTCATCCTCGGGCTCGGCCAGGTAGCCCTGCGCGGTACCGCCGTTCGCCTCGAACTCGACATCTGGCATTCGATCTACTCCTCCTGTTGCTCGCTAAGCCTCTCGGCGAGCGCCCACCCTACCGCCACGCCGACCATCATCCCCACGCGCGCCTCCTCGGCGAGCAGGGTGCGGACGGCCGTGAGCCGGGCCTCCTCGTCCGGGTTGGTCGCCGCCTTCAGCGCCTCGGAATCGTGCGACTCGCCGAACCAGCCCCCGGCGCCGAGCGCCTCGGCGAGGATCTTCTGAAGCCCCGGCGCCGCACGGGCGACCTGCCGCTCGGCGTCGCGGAAGGCCTCCGGTTCCGAGATCGCCTCGATCGCGGCGTCGATCTGCTCGTCGGTGTACGGCTGACGCTTCGTCATCAATCGGATTGCTCCTCGGCTTCGCCTACGGAGCACCCTCTCATGTCCTCCTCTCCCACATCTCGAGCCCGCCGACGTCGCGATAGCCGAGCTTCTCGTAGACGGGAAAGCCGAGCTTGGTCGCGATCAGGGTCGAGGCCGACTTGCCGCGCTCTAGCTGCCGCTCCAGCGCGTAGCCGAGGAGCCGTCCGCTGATGCCCCGGCCGCGCGCCTCGGGGAGGGTGGCGACGAAGGTGATCTCTGCGTCCTCTCCGGGGGCCCAGACGAGGGTCGTGCCGACGGTCTCCCCGTCGACGCTCCCCAGGTAGCACTCGGTGCCGGACATCGGTTTGATCGGCGGGAAATCGCCCTGGGGATAGCCGTATGCCGTTTCGTTGATCCGCCGGAGCACCTCCATGTCCATCTCCTCGCGGATCTCGAGCTCGGGATCCGGGTCGGGGACCCGCAGCTCCGAGAGCTCGAGGCCCATCGCACGCGGCGTGGCGTCGAGCTTATGGCCGGCCCCCTCCAGGCCCTCGCGAGCAGGCTCGTCATCCGCCGGGGCCCACACAGTCCACGCGTTGACCCCGGCCTCCTCGTAGGCCTGCCTGAGGCGCGGCAGGGTCTCGAGCATCTCATCCGTGTCTCGGTAGAAGACCGAGTTGAAGAACGAGCGGTTTGGCGAGGCGGGGACCAGCGCCGCCTGGAGATTGCCGTCCGCCCAGACGCCGCCCCCGCACGCTTCCGCCATCAGCTTCCAGAGCGGCGGCTGGTTGGAGAGCACCAGCTCGAACCAGCCCCGGTCGTCAGTGGGAAGGTCGCTCACCGCTGGCGGACCATGGTGATGCCGTCGGCGAAGCCGAGCAGGGCGACGTCCACCCGATCGTCTTCCGCCAGGCGGTCGTTGAGCTCGGCGGTCACGCGGGCGGACTCGGAATCGCCGGGGTCGAGCACGGTCCCGTCCCGCAGGGTGTTGTCGATCAGGATCAGGCCGTTGGAGCGAAGCCGCGGCAGCGTCTCCTCGAAGTAGTCGATGTACTCGGTCTTGGCCGCGTCGATGAAGGCGAAGTCGAACTGCGCGCTGCGCTCCATCGCCCGCAGCGTCTCGAGCGCCGGGCCCACGCGGATCTCCACCTTGCCGTCGAGTCCCGCCTGGCGCAGGTGCTCGCGGGCGCGCTCGGCGTATCCCTCGTCCAGCTCGCAGCAGATCAGGTGCCCGTCGTCAGGCAGCCCACGGGCGATCGCCAGCGCGCCGTAGCCGAGGAAGGTCCCGACCTCGAGCGCCTCGCTGGCGCCGATCGCCCTCACGAGGATCGTCATGAAGGCGGCCTGGTCGCCGGCGATCTGCATGGCGGCGAGGTCGCCCATCTCCTCGCCCGCCCGCTCGACGGCGGGCACGGCGCCGTCACGGAAGGAGCTGTGCTCGACCGAGTAGCGGTGGAGCTCAGGCGTAATCGAGATGAACTTGTCGTAGGGCATCAGTGCTCCTTCCGGCGAGGTCTTCCCGAACGGGTCACTTAGCCGGGATGGCGCTCGCGACGGGCCAGGGCGGCGGCCAGTCCGCAGCCGGCGCCGATCAGGGCCCCGGCGAGGCCGGCGAAGACGTTTGCGTAGTCGTCGACCAGCGGCAGAAGGATGAGCACGGCCGCGGCGACCGCGGCCCCGATCACCTCCACGTCCTCGCCCGGATGGGCCCTGACCTCCGCGGCCCGCATCACCGCCCAGGCGCTCAGGAGCCCGAGAGCGACGCCGTTGCCACCCGCGGCCAGCAGGACGTCGTTGTCGCCGGCGAAGGCGGTCTGGATCCCGTCGGCGGCCAGCATGCCGAGGCCGCCGCAGGCGAGGATCAGGACGACCGTGGAGATCATGCCGAGTCGCTGCTCGACCGCACTGCCGAAGATCGCGACCCCGATCGAGACGACGAAGAGGTAGCCGATATCGGGATAGATGAAAGGCGCCGCCAGATAGCGCCACCAATCGCCCTCGACCGGACCGACGATCGCGCCCAGGTCGTAGGAGTCGAGCGCCGGGCTGGCCACCCGGACCAGCAGGAGCACCGCCGGGATAAGGATCGCGGCGAGCACGGCGTACGGGCGCGCTGAGAGCCGCTCGACCCGCTGTGCTCGCGCCAGACGACGGCGCGCGCGGCGCGACTCGCGCGGGGTGAGCTCGTCGCCGCGGAGCTCGAGCTTTGGCGCTCTCTTCCGCAGCCGGGTGCCGCAGTAGGGGCACTCGGTCACGTAGGGGCTGACTTCCTCCCCGCAGGACCGGCAGACGACACTCAGCTCGGGCGAGCTCACTCCCGCGAGGATACCCCTGCCCGCTCGGCCCATCGATTGAGCTCATAGAGAATTCGGGCCAGTTCGCGCCCCGGTCCACTGAGCTGGTAGCGCCGGCCGGCGGCGCGCTCCACCACCCCGGCCTCGCCCAGCTCCCGGAGACGGGCGGAGAGAACGGAGGGACTGATTTCGGACCGCTCCCTGAGCTCCGAGAAGGAGAGGGTGTTCCGGCGGAGCTCCCAGACGAGCCGGAGGGACCAACGCCTGCCCAGCAGCTCGAGGACGCTCTCGATCGCCCGATCACCAGCCATAAGTACGAATTCCGTATCTCATGCCGCAAAAATCCCGTACTTAACTACTGAAATCGTACTGGAGTGTCCAGATGACGTTCGACCGCGGCCTTTCTGAGGCATCCCGATGCCTGTGTCTCAGCGAAGAATCAGCCGTCTGGGTCGGTGGCGGCCACGATCTCCCTCATCAGTCCGCCGATGTCGCCATGGTCGGAGAGCCAGTTGAGCTGACGGCGGGCTCCGGTGCCGTTCTCCACCAGGTCGGCGAGCAGAGCGAGCTCGTCCTCACAGCCGAGCTCCCTGGCGTCGTCGCGGAGATCCTCGATCAAGCCCAGGGTCATCTCCTCGGCCGGCACCTCGAGGCCCTGGTCGAAGTCGATCAGCTTCCCCTCGATCCCATCGAGTGCCGCCCGGACCTTGTTGTCGTCGATCAGCTCGTGGGGGTACTCGATGCTCGGCACGCCGTCCTCGTACTCGGCGGCGAGCTGGTGAGCGAGCGCCAGGGCGAACGCGGCGAAGCCGATGGTGTGTTCCACCCTGGTCTGCTGGTCGAAGACGCGGAGCTCGACAGTGCCGAGGTTGGGATGCGGGCGCACGTCCCACCAGAGGTAGGTGTAGTCCGGGATTGCGCCTCCGCGCATCATCTGCTCGACACGGTGAGAGTAGATCTGCCAGTTGCCGTAGTAGGGCGGGATTCCCACCCGCGGGAAGGCGCGGAACACCGGCGTGCGAGAGGACATCATCCCGGTGGTCTTGCCCTGCCAAAGCGGCGAGTTGGTGGACATCCCGAGCAGCAGCGGCAGGTAGCCGCGCATCCCATCGGCCACGTAGATCGCCTTCTCCGCATCGTCGATGCCGACGTGGACGTGGGTGCCGAAGATCAGCTCCTGCTCGGCGATCCAGCGGAGCTCCGAGGCGAGCTGCTTGTAGCGGGGATGGTCGACGATCAGCTGATCCTCATAGGCGGCAGCCGGGTGGGTGCCGGCGGCGCCGATCGCGAGCCCGTTGCGGGCCGCAACCTCACGGACGCAGCGGCGGAGCTGCCGAAGCTGGTCTGCGGCCTCGGTGATGTTCGCGCAGGGCCGGGTGGCGACCTCGAGAACGGACTGCATGAGCTCGGGCTTCACCTCACCCGGCAGATCCTCGGGCAGGTCATCGAGGATCACGTCGATCGCCTGCGCGAGCTCGAGGCTCTCCGCATCGCAGATCATCAGCTCCTCCTCGATGCCGAGGGTGAACGCCGTCCCCGTGAAATTGTGCTCCAGCACTGACCAGACCATGACAGTCAATTCGGGCATACTCAATCGACGACGCCCGAACCACGGAGGTAATCGAGAAGATGGAAGTCAAGGCGATCACCGAGCAGAAGTCGCTGCTCGCAACGCTCTCGCCCGGCAAGCGCGCGCGGTTGCGCCGTCTGCTCTTCGACTACGGCCCCGGCAACGGGACCCTGATGCTGCTCCCCATCGACCAGGGGATCGAGCACGGCCCCCGCGACTTCTTCCCGAACCCGGCTTCGAAGGATCCCGAGTACCAGTTCAGCCTGGCCGCCGAGGCCGGCTACTCGGCGCTCGCCTGTCAGATCGGGCTCGCCACGCGTTACTACCCCGATTACGCGGGGCAGGTGCCGCTGATCCTCAAGGTCAACGGCAAGACGGACATCCCGCCCTCGGACGAGGCGCTCTCGACCACCAACGCATCGGTCGAGGACGCCGTGCGGCTCGGCGCCGACGCCGTGGGCTACACGCTCTACGTGGGCTCCCCCCGGCAGGACCAGGACCTGCACCAGCTCAAGGGCGTCCGGGAGGACTGCGAGCGGTACGGCATGCCGCTGGTGATCTGGGCCTATCCGCGCGGCAAGTACATCGAGCAGAAGGGGGGCCAGAACTCCTTCTACGCGATCGACTACGCCGCCCGCATGGCGATGGAGATGGGCGCCGACATCGTCAAGCTCAACTTCCCCAAGTTCGACCCAGAGAAGGACAAGGACCAGCCCGCCCCCTACAACGAGATGGAGGTCTCGCCCGAGGAGGCGGTGCGCCAGATCGTCGAGTCGGCGGGACGGGCCCTGGTGGTCCTCTCGGGCGGGTCGAAGACGGACGACGAAACCGTCCTCACCCACACGCGCACGATCATGGAGGCGGGTGGCTCGGGCGTGATCTTCGGCCGCAACGTCTGGCAGCGCGAGAAGTCGGAGGCGCTCGAGATCATCGGCCAGATCAAGGAAAGCCTGCTCGAGCACGTCCGGCGCATTCCGTAGCGCCGGGCCGGAAACCGAAATCGGCAATGAAGGGGCGTCCCGACCGGCTTTGGCGGGTTCCGCCCGCCAGAAGGGCACAACCCGCCAAATGGCGCCTTGTTCGCGCATAGCGAGAGGAAGGCGCCAAGTGCCGGATAGTTCCGGCCTGCTGAGCATCATCGGGGGGTGACTCGACCGTTGCGCCGGGGCGCGCTGCGCGCTCCCCTCTTCATTGCCGCTGTTCTCGTCGTCCTGGCCGTCTCGCACGGCTGCGGAAGCGGCGGCGGTTCCGATGAACCCAGCGGCCCGGTCACCGTCCGCGTCATCCACGTCGTCGACGGGGACACGATCGACGTCCGGATGCCTGACGGCGACGACGAAACCGTCCGCTACATCGGCATCGACACGCCCGAGACCGTCAAACCCGACACCCCGGTGCAGTGCGGCGGGCCACGGGCGCACGACGTCAACGAGCGGCTCGTCGGGGGCCGGGCGGTGACCCTCCGCTTCGACGCGGAACGCCGCGACGTCTACGGGCGGCTGCTCGCCTACGTCTACCGGCCCGCCGCGAGGCCCGGACGTCAACCCCTCTTCGTCAACGCCGAGCTCGTCAGGCGCGGCCTCGCCCGGACCCTGACCATCCCCCCGAACGACTCGTTCGCCGCGCTCTTCGCGAGACTGGCGGCTCGGGCGGGCGCGGCTGGTCGGGGATTGTGGGGACAGTGCCCCCTATAGTCCCCGTGCAAGATCCTTTGCTAGCTTGCACGGCCGCCCCGGGGGGGGCTTTTGCGATGGCTCAGATGCGGATGCGACAGAGCATGGCTCAGATCGAGCTGGCGTTCGAGCAGGAGATGGCGCTCGAGCGCCGCCGGCGCGACCAGCTGCGCAAGCGCGCGGTCAACCGATCGCGGGCCCGTCGCATCACGCGGAACGAGTCGCGCGGCCGGGTGCGGTTCAGCGTTCTCCTCGTCTGCCTGACGATCACTGTCGTGACCGTGGTCGTGGCGATGTTCGAGACGCTCGCCTGGCTGATGGGCTAGGTCTAGGAACGCTCGCCGAGGCGCTCCAGCGCGTCCTCGACCGCAGCGTTCGTCCCGGCGTCCTCCTCCTCGCGACGGCCACTGGTCTCGTTCGCCTCGTTCTCGATCCGGTCGTAGACCTCGTGCCGGAAGATGGAGATGTCCCGAGGGGCGGTGATGCCAAGGCGAACCTTCTCTCCTGCCACGGAGAGCACCTGAACTTCAACGCCGGCGCCGATCATGATGCTCTGGCCCGGCTTGCGTGTCAGTACCAGCATGCGTGCGCCTCCTAAGCTCGGACGCTCACCCCGGAGGGCGGATTCTTAGGCTACCCAGAAGTAGGTAGCCTAATCGGTTATTCCCCGCCTGCCAAGTGGCAACTGAGGGAATGCAGCCGAGTTTTCCCTCTCTGGGCGGGAATCGTCGATCAACTAGAGTCAGCCGCGATGGCACGTCAGTCCCTGCGACCACAGCTGAACCAGATCCGCGCCTGGGTGCGGCAGGGCCGCACCGATGCCTGGATTGCGCATCAGCTCGGCGTTTCGGCCTCCCAGCTGCGGGATTTCAGGCAGCGGCACGGCCTCACCGCCGAGGGCGAGGAGCCGGCAGGAGACATCGACCTCCGCGACGAGATCGAGGCGGAGATCGAAGCCGAGCTGGGCGAGGCCGAGCCGGAGGAGGAAGAGGATGCCACCGACGAGGGCGAGTCAGACGGCGCGGGCGAGGAGGCCGGCGGGCAACGGAGACGGCGGCGCCGGCGGGGCCGTCGCGGCCGAGGACGCCGCAAGGGTCTCGAGGCCACCTTCGATCAGGGCGATGAGGAGGGCTACGGCATCTGGTTCGATCCCGCGATCAAGGATGACCCCACCTACGCTGAGCACTGGGAGGGCCGCCGCGCCCTGCGGGTGACGATCGAACCAGAGCGGATCGTTCTCGAGCGAGTCGAGGACTGACGGTGCCGGGCGGCGGAAGCGCCGTTTCTACTCAGCTATGACGCGTCCGCCGGAGTAGTCCTTCGCTCCGCGGAGGTACTCGTTGAAGGCCCCGTCGACGATCGCCTGGGTATCCAGGTCGACCGCGCTCATCGGGGCCGCGCGGCGGGCGGCCTCCAGGCACCAGTCGGTGCCGCGGCCGTAGAGATCGGCCAGCTCCTGGGCCGTGAAGGTGGGGCCGATTCGGCGGCGCAGCTCGTCGCGGATCGCGTCCACGGTCCGCCTCGCCGTCCGCGCGACCCGCGGGTCGGCGGAGAGCTCACGGAGCCGGCGGGTCCCCTCCTCCCACTGGAAGAGGGCGTTGTCGAGCGGGTACGGCACCTCCTAAGGGGTAGCACGCCTTTGGTGCAAAGCCGCCTACTCCCCCGTGACGCTGGGTAGCACAGCGCCGGCCGGGGCAGCGGCGCCGCCGGTGGGCGCCGCGCAGGCGGTCGGGTCCAGGGGGCCCGTGATCTTCCAGATGTCAACCAGGTTCGCGCCGGCGACCCGCTGGACACCCCCAGTGCGCGAGATCCAGTCACGCTGGACGGGAGCGGTGTCCGCGGCCGGGTCGTCCTGGTGGTAGGTCGGCGTGGTGACGACGTAGTCGTAGTTGCCGTCGTTGAGCGCCCCGATCCATTCGGGGCACTGCGTGATCTCGTTGAACGACCCCCGCGGCCCGTGCTCGCCGATGTAGCGGACGTCGTTGCTCGAGTCCCCGCCCCAGAGGCCGTACTGGAAGAGCGCGCCCATGGTCCCCGACAGGCCGATCCTCAGATCGTGAGTTCCCCTCGCCCAGTCGTAGGCGGCGCCCAGGCCCTGGCCGAGCTCGACCGCGGGTTGCTCGGTCTTCGGGTAATCGGGCGCCGCCGAGGAGTAGCGCTCGTCGAGGTAGTGGTCCTGGACGAGGCGGCCGCCCACCGCGAGCGCGATCAGGGCGGCCGCTCCGATACCGGCGAGCGGCACGGCCGCGAGGCCGCGGCGCGAGAGAAAGACGAGGCCAAGCGGCACCGCCACCACCGCGAGCACGATTACGGCCGTTCCTGGAATGCGGTCGGTGTAGATCGCCCCGATCGCGCCCGCGCTGACCACCACCAGGAGGGCGAAGATCGTGAGCGTGCCGAGCCGCCAGAGTCGCTGAGCGCCGCCCAATCGCCACACCTCCCGGTCGCCCGTGAACGGCGGGATCGCCATCAGGGTGAGCGCCAGGATCAGGCCCGGGGCGAGGTAGCGGATGTTGAGCCGGAAGCCGACCGGCATCCCCTCGAGGCCTGAGGCCCCGAGCGGCGTCAGCAGATAGGCGATCGCCGCCACCAGCGCGACCGCGCCGAGCATCCTCTCCATGCGCCCTCCCCGCCAGAGGGCGAGGACCACTCCGATCACGGCGAGCGCCAGGTAGGCGGGCCACAGCTCGCCGAGGCGCTCGTGCAGCGCCGGGGTGAAGAACTTGCCCCAGACGTCGGTATCGGTGGCGTAGTGGACGATCGCGTAGGGGTGGCGGCCCTGCAGCGCCTCCGCGTGGTGGATCGGCCCGATGTCCTGCCAGGGGAACGGGTTGCCGGAGACGATCAGGTTGCGGACGTACCAGTACCCGCCGCCGACCACCATGCCGCCCAGCCAAGTCGCCGCGGCCCGGCCACGCTCCCCCCTGCCCGCGATCACGATCACGCCGACGGTCAGCGCGATTATCGGCGGGACGACCGTCAGCTTCGTACCCAGGGCGAGACCGGCTGCGAGCCCGGCGACCATCAGGGCCCCGAGCGGCAACCCCACTTCGGATCGCGTGTGCCGCCCGGGCCAGCGGCTGTTGACGAGCACGGCCACAGCGGAGAGGAAGAGGGCGATGGCGACGACATCGTTGTTGGCGTTGCCCGGCTGCCGTGAGAAGAGCAGGTTCGCCGCCATCACCGAGGCGACGGCGGCCAGCGAGGTCGCGCCGGAGCCGTAGGGACGGCCGATGCACCAGCCCGCGAACAGGGCCAGCCCGAGCCACGCCAGGTTGAGCAACGGCGACAGGAAGTCGTTGCCGTAGAGCAGGATCCCGCCGGCGTGGACCAGCTCCGAGACCTGCGGGTAGAACCAGTTCAGATAGAGCGGATCGGTGTAGAGCAGCGAGGTGACCGAGCCGGACTCGGCGATGTGCGCGGCGAGCGGCAGGTGGTACCAGAGCGAGTCACCTCCGTAGATGCCACGGTCGAGGGCGAGCAGCGTCGGCCCGGCCCACTGTGCGACCACGATCAGCGCGATGACGACCGCCGCGCCGAGCTCGACGGGACCTGCGCGCGGGGACTCGCGCTGCTGATCGGATCCCGTCCCCGCGCCCCCGTGCGTCACCCGGGTACCGGCGCGGATCAGCATCGGCTCGAGCCGAATCGCCCCTCCCCCGACGATCAGACAGGCCGCGACCAGCAGGACGCCGTCGATGATCCCGAACAACCCGAGCAGCTCGGAGATCACGACCAGGATGCCGATCGCGATCACCGCATCCGCCAGCAGTCCCGGTGTCCCTGTCCAGCCCGGGAGCGCGGCGCGCCGCGCCGTCCGCCCGGCGATCGCCATCGAGAGCACGACCGCGAGCAGGCCGACCGAGCCGAGGATGTAGTCGCCGGTGCTACTCACTTGCGCGCGGCTGATCCTCCCGGTTGGTTCGGCGGCCCGCGCCGGTCTCCCGCGCTGCAGCCGCTCGGCATGAGCGGGCCGTTGACCCGGAACACGGAGACGCGACCGGAGTGCAGGATCTCCTCGAGGGCGGGGTCGTTCCAGACCCAGCCGCGTTCGGGAGAGGGGCTCGCCGTCGCCGGGTTGTTGAGATCGAGCTTCGGCGTAGTGATCAGGTAGTCGTAGTCGCCTACGTTGACCGCCTGCCGGAAGGCCGCGCACGTCTCGATCGCCTGGAAGTCCGCCTCGGGCAGGTGACGGCCGACGTACTGGACGTAGTTGTCGACGTCGTCGCCATAGAAGCCGTACTGGTTGTAGGCGCCGCTCGTGCCCGCCACTGCGATGCGAAGCCCGGAGGTGGGCTTCGCCCAGGCGACTGCCTTGTCGAGCTGAAAGCGGAAGTCCTCGGGCCGGTCGTAGCGGTGAGCGAAGTAGTCGTCCTGGCGCGCCCAGCCGATCGCCGCAATCGCAATGGCGAGCAGCGCGCCGACGGCGCCCGCCAGGAGGGCGCCCCGCCGGGCCAGGAGGGCGAGACCGACCGGGGCGCCGATCAGCACGATCCCGATCAGAGCCGCCCAGGGGATCGAGGCGAAGGCGCCGTCCCAGGCGACGTTGGCGTCGGAGTAGTGGGAGGTGAAGAAGAGTGCGATCAGTCCTCCCGCGATCAGCGGGAGGCGGAAGCGCTCCGGCGCTATCCGAGGCTCGAGCGGAAGCAGCGCCAGCCCGAGCGCGAAGCCGGGGATCAGGTAACGGAGGTTGATCCCGAAGGCGAGCGGATGCCCCTCTGGGCCGGCGGCGGTGAGCGGCGTGAAGACGTAGGCGATCGCGGCGACGACGGTCAGCACGCCCGCGAGCCGTACAGCGCCCGTGCGCGGCCGCCAGATCGCCAGAATCGCCCCCGCGGACGCTCCGCCGAGGATCAGGAACCAGAGCGGGCCGAGCAGGTTCTCGATCGGGTTGAGGAAGGAGGAGCGCCAGAGGCTCGTGCTCGGGTTGGAGAAGATGTAGTGGGCGACGGTGAAGTCGGTCCTCCCCTCGAGGCCCCGATTCGGGCCGGGCAGGTCGATCGGGCCGATGTGTCTGATCCAGGGCAGCGGGTTGCCGGCGTGGATGAGGTTGCGGACGAACCAGAAGGCCGACACGGCGGCCACGCCGCCGACGAAGACCCAGAAGGCCTTCCAGCGGAGCTCGCGGGGCACGAGGAACGCAACGCCGATCGCAAAGGCCACGGCGACGCCCCAGATCGTCAGCTTGCTGCCGAGCGCGATCCCGATCGCGAGGCCGGCGACGAGGATTGCGCCTAACAGGGACGCCGCCGACGGAGCGTCGGCGGGGGCGGACACCGAAGGGGCGTTGGAAGGCCCTGCCCGCGCTGGTCGTGGGCCGCGGGCCGCCCAGACGTTGATCAGGATCGCTGCGGCGGCTAAGAGCATTGCCACGGGGACCGTGTCTGTGGCCGGGGTGCCGGCCTCGCGCGGGACCATCGGGCCGGTGTCCATGGCGATCGCGACCGCCGTGAGCGAGAGCGGCGCGACGCCATAGGGGCGCCCGATGCACCAGCCGGCGAGCAGCGCGACCCCAAGCCAGCCGAAGTTGACGAACGGCGAGAAGAGGTCGCGATCGAAGAGGACGATCCCGGCGCCGTGGAGGAGCTCCGAGTTCTCCGGGTAGAACCAGTTCAGGTAGAGAGGGTCGGTGAAGTGCATCCCCCAGACCGAGCCGGTGTCCGCGATCCGGGCGGCGAACGGGCCGTGGTACCAGAGCGTGTCGAAGGTGAGCATCCCGCGTGCCCAGACGTCCTGCAGGCCGGTCGCCCAGTGGGCGGCCACAAATGCTGCGGCCAGGAGCGCGAGCGCGGTTTGTGGCCAGGGGATCTGCGGCGCCGGCGGCGAAGCGACCCCGTCGCCGTCGTAGTCGACCCAGAAGCCGAAGTAGAGACCAAGCCCGACCACAAGCGCGGAGGGGATCAGGACGCCCGAGACGAGGATGCCGAAGGCGCCGAGCACCTGGAGCAGGACCGTCAGCAGCGCGACAGCGAGAACCGCCTCGGCGAGTCGCGCCGGAGCCCCGACCCAGCCGGGGAGCAGGCGTCGCCGCAGGCGTACCCCGCCCATCGCCATCGGGACCGCGACAAGTGCAAGCCCGATGACGCCGAAGGCGTAGTCGCCGAAGCTCACTGATGCGCCGGCTGCGGGTTGGCCGCCCCAGGTGGGAGCACCCGCGCCGTTGAACAGACACTCGGGTTCAGCGATCCCGCGATCTGGAAGACCGAGACGTCGTCTCTCTCCTCCACCCTCTTGCCGCCGGCCGTCTCGGTCCAGAGCGCCTCCACCGGCGCCTCGGACTGCGTCCGCTGGTCGGGCCCGACCACCGCGTAGCGGTACCCGCCGTCATTCAGGGCCGAGATCCACTCCTGGCACTGTGTGCGCACGGCGGCGGTGTTTGCCTCGCCCTTCTGCGCCGCCTCACTCGCGATCGGCAGGTAGGCGCCGTGCGGGCCGTGCCTGGCGACGTACTGGACGCGGTTTGAGAGATCGTCGCCGTAGAAGATGTACTGCTTGAAGCCCGGGCGACCGCCGACGACGGCGATCCGGGAGTCGTGCGGATCGGCCTGGTTGAACCAGGCGAGCGCGCCCTTCATTCCGGCCGGGAAGTCGCGGGGCGCGGTGGAGGCCTGATAGCGGTCCTTGAGGTAGTCGTCCGAGTTCGGCCAGCCGATCGCCAGCACCAGGACCAGAGAAACCACCACACCCGCTCCCAGCGTCCACGGATCCCAGCCCCGCTGGCCGAGCAGAGCCAGGCCGACCGGGACCAGGATCAGGAAGAACGCGAGCCCGACCCCGCCGAGCAGGAAGTGCCGGGCCCAGAGGTGACCATGCAGATCCCAGACCGGCACCGCCTGAACCAGCAGCAGGATCACCAGGGCGCCGAGCAGCCAGGGCTGGATGCGGCGCTTGAGCAGGCCGGCGTCGACGGCGAGCAGCATCGCTCCGAGCCCGATCGCGGGCGAGGCGTAGCGCAGGTTGGTGGTGAAGGCGGTCGGGTCGCCCTCCGGCCCGGCGGCGGTGAGCGGCGTCACCAGGTAGGCGAGGCCGCTGAGCAGGGCGACGATCCCCAGCATCCGGATCACCGGCGTGCGGCCTCGGAAGATGGCCAGCAGGAACCCGCCGATGACCGCGACGAGCACCAGCGGCCAGAGGTCGCCGAAGCTGTCGTGTAGGCCCGGGACCAGGTGGTGGCGGATGACGTCCCCGTCCGGAGGCAGCAGGTAGTGAGCGACATTCGCCGGGTGGCGGATGTTGATGTCCAGCTGGTCGGGCCCGGGCAGCGGCCCCTTGTCGATCCAGGGCAGCGGGTTGCCCGCATTGACCAGGTTCCTGGCGAACCAGAAGCCGCCGGTGACCAGCGAACTCGCCACCCAGATGCCGGTCGCCCGCCACCGGTAGCCGGCACTGATCGCGATCACGCCGAGGGTGAGGAAGCCGAACGGCGCGAGCAGGTTGAGCTTGGTCCCCAGCGCCAATCCCGCGGCGAGGCCGGCCACGATCAGCGCGCCCGTGGGGAGCACCGGCCGCACGCCGGCGCCGGAGTAGAGGCCGCGCTCCGTGACGCTCGTCCCGCCGGCGCCGCCCGCGATCCGCCTAGCGGCCCCTGCCATAGCTCGCGCCTGCGCGTCGGCGTTGACGAGCACCGCCGCGGAGGCGAGCAGGAAGAAGAGGCCTGCGATGTCGTTCTTCGCGTCGCCCGGCTGATACAGCAGCAGCATGTTCGCATCGAGCACGAGCGCGATCGCCAGGACCGCGATCGGCCCGCCGCCGTAGGGGCGCGCGAAGCACCACGCCGCCAGCAGGCAGAGCGACATCCAGCCGATGTTGATCAGCGGCGAAAGGAAGTCGTTGCCCAGGAAGAGCACGCCGGCCGAATGGAGCAGCTCGGAGTTCTGCGGGTAGAACCAGACGGTCAGGTTCAGCACCTCGGTGAAGTGGAGGGCACCCACCTGGTGGTCCTGAACGAAGCGCGCGGCGAAGGGCGCGTTGTGCCAGGTGGTGTTGGGCAGGTACATGCCGATGTCGAGACCGGTCTGCGTCGGCATCGCCCAGTGGGCCGCCACCAGCAGGGCCGCCGCGACCGCCACGGCCAGCGCGATCGGCGTGACCGGAGCCGCGGGCAGCCCGAGCCCCCGCCGAGGCGGCCTGAGAGCCAATCCGATCCCGGCGCCGACCACGATCGCCGCCAGTAGGACCCAGCCAGGCCGGTAGAGGCCGACGACCCCGACCAGCTCGAGCGTCACCACCAGCAGCGAGAGGCCGAGCACCACCTCGGCCAGGCGCGCCGATGCCCCCGACCAGCCGGGCAGAAGCCGGCCGCGCAGGCCGACGGCGGCATAGGCCATCGCCGCCGCGACGACGATCAGCTCGATCGAGCCCTGCAGGTAGTCGCCGAAGCTCATGCGCGCGCCGCGTCGCCGAGCTGGGCGCAGGTAGACGGGTCAAGCCGCCCGTCGATCTTGTAGACCGCGGCCGGCCCGGACTGGATCACCGTCCGCACGTTCGCGTCGGCGGAGGTCCAGAGGTTCTGCGGCGGAGCCACGGTCTCGATCACGCCGATCGCCGGGGTCGTGACGATGTAGTCGTAGTGGCCCTGGTTGATCGTCTGGCGCCAGTCGGCGCAGGTGTAGATCGGGCGGAAGGTGCCGTGGTTGCCCTCGTCCCCGATGTACTGGACGTAGTTGGTGAGGTCGTTGCCGTAGAAGAAGTACTGGCCGAAGGCGGAGGCGCGACCGAACACCCCGATCCGCTCGTGGCTCGCCTTCCGGCCCCAGTCCTGGAGCGGCTGCCACTCGGGAGAGGCACGGAAGCCACCGCCGAGCGGCGGCCGTGAGGCCGTCACGTAGCGGTGGTCGAGGTAGTAGTTCTCGCGCACCCGGCCGAGGGCCACGGCCGTGATCGCCATCACCAGCCCGAAGGAGACGAGCAACACGGGGCTCAGCCGGGCGCGGAAACCCGCCACCAGCAGGGCGGGGACGCCGACGATCAGGAAGGCGAGCCCGATCGAGGCGAGATGGTGCTTGAACTCCCAGTTCGACTGGATGACCGTCCCCTGAATGAGGAGAACGGTGAACAGCCCGATCAGGATCCACGGCCGCCTGCCGCGCCGGAACCAGGGGATCAGGGGCAGCAACAGGAACCCGACCGTCAGCACCGGTGCGACGTAGCGCAGGTTCGCGTCGAACCCGCTCCCGTCATAGGGGTCCCCCGATGCTGTCAGCGGCGTGAAGATGTAGGCGATCCCGGCCACCATTCCGGTGACCGCGAGGATCCGCATCAGCGCACTGCCGCCCTTGAAGAAGGCCCAGACCAGGGCGACGATCACGACTGCGAGGATCACCGGCCAGAGCGGCCCGAGCCGCTCGTGCAGGACCGGGGTCAGCTTGTGGGTCCAGACGAGAGGATCGTTGTAGTACTCGGCCAGCTTGTGCGGCGGCCGCGGGTAGAGGCTGACCTGGTCGGGGCCGGGCAGATGGATTGGGCCGATCTTGCGGATCTGCGGGAACGGGTTGAGCGCGTAGACGAAGTTGCGCCCGTACCAGAAGCCGCAGGTGATCACCAGCCCGCCCAGCCAGATGCCGAGCGCCCGCAGCCAGTGTTGCCGGCCACCGAGAATGATCACGCCGACAGTGAACGCGGCGATGGTGGCCAGCAGGGTGATCTTCGTTCCGATCCCGAGCCCGGCCGCGAGCCCGGCCATGAAGAGCGGGCCCGCGCCGACCGTGGCGAGGGCACGCGGATCGCCCTCCACCGGCACGTCCTCGACCACGCCCAGCTCGAGCTCCTCGGTGCTCGGATTGCCTCCGGGGCTGGGGGCAGTCGCGACCTCCCGGTCGGCCGCCGGCTTCGCCGTCGTCCGTCCTGCCTTGGCCGCCTCCCGGGCGGCGTGGGCACTCGCCGCACCGTCCACGAGGAAGGCCAGCGCGGCCATCAGGAAGAAGAGCCCGGCGACGTCGTTCGGCGCCTGGCCGGCCTGCGAGCCGACCATCATGTTCGAGTCGAGCACCACCCCGGCGCCGAGGACCGTGACGCCGCCGATCGCGTAGGGCCGACCCACGCACCAGGCCGCCAGCAGGCACAGGGCGCACCACATCAGGTTGATCAGCGGCGAGAGGAAGTCGGTCTTCAGGAAAACCATCCCGACACCGTGCAGCAGCTCCGAGTTCTGCGGGTAGAACCAAGCCGCCAGCTTGAGCGGGTCGGTGAAGTGGAGCGGCCCGATATGCCCCGTCTGGAAGAACCGACCCGAGAAGGACATGTGGTACCAGGTGGTGTCCTGGTAGTACATCCCCTGGTCGAGCGCCTGGCCGGTCGGGTGCGCCCAGTGGACGACGACCAGGACGGCGGCCGCGATGCCGATCCCGATCATCAGGGGGCTCGAGCGACCCTGCGGAGCCTCGACCGGCTTGGGGAGCCCGCGTCGCCGCGCGAAGAGGACGGCGCCGCCACCAGCGGCGACGCAACCTATGAGCAGCGGCACCTCCTTGAACAACCCGAGCACGCCGACGAGCTCCGAGACGAGGATCAGCATCGAGATCGCGATCACCACCTCCGCAAGGCGCGCCAACGCCCCCATCCAGGCTGGCACGAGCAGGGCTCGCAGGTGGTAGGCGCCTAGGCCGAGAGCGGCTGCTATCACCGCCAGCTCCGCCGCGCCGAGCAGGTACTGGCTCGTACTCATCGGCTCAAATCACGCAAAACGCGCACACCCACATGGCGCGCGCGTCGGGCGCGGAATCATATCCGCGGACTACAGGGCAGGCGCCTTAAGGTCCGCTCAGGCGTCAGTCGTTGCCCAGGCCATGCACGATGTAGGCGTGCTCGCCGGGCTTCACCATGCCCAGCCGGCGCGCCTCGCGCTCGAGCGCCGCCTGACTCGAGACCTCACGCAGCTCCCGGGTCAGGTCCAGCCTCTCCTGCTTGAGCTGGGCAAGCTGGGCGTCGCTCGACTTCGAGCCCTGCCACGCCTGCAGCAGATTGACCATCGGGTTCAGGTAGGAGACCAGCACCCCGAAGAGCACCAGGACGAGCACGATCCGCCCCAATTTGTCCCACCGGACACGGCTGGGGCCGGACTTTCTGCGCACGCGTCGTGCCGGCATGCCTCGGCATTCGCCGTTTGGGCCCCCACTCCTCGCTAGCGCTCGAACGCGGAAGCGCCGGCGAACCTGGCGCGATCGCCCAGCTCCTCCTCGATGCGGACCAGGCGGTTGTACTTCGCGACCCTGTCCGAGCGGGCGGGAGCGCCGGTCTTGATCTGGCCCGCGCCGGTCCCGACCGCGAGGTCGGCGATGGTCGTGTCCTCGGTCTCCCCCGAGCGGTGGGAGATCACCGTCGTGTAACCGGCGTCCCGGGCGATCTGGATCGCCTCGAGCGTCTCGGTGAGCGTGCCGATCTGGTTGATCTTGATCAGGATCGCGTTCACCGCGCTGCGCTCGATCGCCTGCTTGAGCAGCGCGG
>DATDJZ010000183.1:0-4207 GCA_036520315.1 Solirubrobacterales bacterium
CGCCGCCAAGCTCGTGGCGAACTCGACGCTCGTCGGCGTCGTGGGTCTCCTCGGCGAGGCGCTGGCGCTGGGGACCGCGCTCGGGCTGCCGGCCGAGGCGGCCTTCGACGTCTTGGCTGCGACGCCACTCGGTGAGCAGGCGAAGCGGCGCCGGCCTGCATTCGAGTCCGGCGAGTACCCGCCGCGGTTCTCGGTCTCGCTCGCCCGCAAGGACGCCGACCTGATCCTCGAAGCCGCCGCGCAGAACGAGCTCGACCTGAGGCTCGCAGCCGCGGCGCGGGAGTGGCTCGCGGACGCGGAGCGGAGCGGACGCGGCCCGGACGACTACTCGGCCGTCCTCGCGGAGATCGTCGGCAGGGCGCCGCCGCGGCGGTAGCGAACGGGGGCCGGCCGAAGCCGGCCCCCTGAGAGGCTCGCTACGCGGAGGGCACGCAGTAGGCGTAGACGGTCAGGCTCACGGTCTGCTGTGAGTTCCCCTGCGTCTTCGCCTTCGCCACCCAGCCGGCGAAGGCCGGCGTGGCACGGCTCTCGATCACGCTCGGCGACGTCGCGCCGTCCTCGAAGAACCCGCCGGAGATGGCGATGTGGTTCGCGGGGCAGGTCGCCGTCGCGGTGACGATTGCGTTGGCGTCCACCACCGTCGAGGTGTCGGTGGCCGTGATCACCGAGGACCCGTTCAGTCCATCGGCGCCCGCGGGGCCCTGCGGACCCATCGGGCCGGTAGACCCGGTCTCGCCCTGCGGGCCGGCCGGACCGGTGTCACCGGTGTCACCCTTCGGGCCCTGGAGGCCTTGGAGGCCCTGAAGGCCCTGCGGGCCGGTTGCGCCCATCGGGCCGGCGGGACCGGTGGCGCCCATCGCGCCGTCCTGGCCGTTCGCGCCGTCCTGGCCGTTCGCGCCGTCCTGGCCGGGATCGCCCTGCACTCCCTGTGCGCCGGTGGCGCCCATCGGGCCGGTTTCGCCCATCGGGCCCATCACTCCCATGGGGCCCTGCGCACCGGTTGCTCCGTCAGCGCCGGCCGGGCCGGTCTCGCCCATCGGGCCCATCGGGCCCATCGGGCCGATCGCACCCGCGGGACCGGTCAGGCCCTGGAGGCCCTGGAAGCCCTGCAAGCCGCGCTCGCCCCGCGGACCCGCGAGCCCGACGGGACCGGCAGGCCCCTGCGGACCCTGCGGCCCTGCGAAGCCACGAGCGCCCTTGGCGCCGCGCATCGCCTTGCCGAAGAGATCGGAGACGCGGTAGCGCTTCCAGCCCTGCGCGCAGCGGTTGTGCTGCCGCCGGGAGATGACCTTGATCAGGCCGTTGTGCTTGTTCACGCACACGAAAGTCCTCTGAAAACGTCGATTCGACGCGACCGAGCCTCCGAGTGCGGTCGAGCAGACGACCAGCAGGACCAGGAGTCCCGCGGTGATCGCCCACCACTTGCGCTTCACCTTCATGTTCGTTCCCCCTCCTGAAATCGCGGCTCCCCAGCCGCGTCGAGTCGTTGTCGACCGGATTCGAGACGAACCGCTTTCTCGAGCAGCCGCCTCGTCCTGTCCCCCTCAGACTGGTGGGGGCCAGGTCCAGGGATCACGCCATAACGACTAGGTCGGGCAGGCCGAACGTCTCGATTCCCGTGGTACTGCCACCTGGACCGCGATGCCGATCTAGACACCAGTACGAGGGATGGGCTCCGCGGCGGATCGGAACGATGAACCCGCAACAGCGGAATAGGTGGCGCGGTCACGCCGATGACGGTCGGAGGTTCTTCCCGGCGTGACCAGACGCACCCCCCGCAAGATCGAGCGGCTCCCCGCTCCCACTACGCAGACCTTCCCGATGTCTCTTCCGCGCGCTCTCGTGCGCGGCTCAAAGCGCGGAGGGAGGTGAATCAGATGCTGAAGCTCTTCACCTTTGCGCAGGTCACCGCCGACTCGCTGCGCAGGCACGAGGAGGGACAGACGATGGCCGAGTACGGCGTCGTTCTGGCCGTCATCACGATAACGGTGATCGGTGCGATCACGCTCCTCTCCGACAACGTGCGCGGCGCGTTGGAGGCCGTCGCCAACGTTCTGCCCTGAGTCGAGCAGCTCCGGGTGGATGGTCGCCGCAGGGGGCCAGAGCGCAAGGCGAGGCCCTGGCCCCCTGCGGTGAGGACTGCAAATCTCGGCGTCCTTGACCGCGAGCTCCTGGGACGGCGAGGATGGTCGGCATGGGTATCGGAGCCAGGAGAGGAACGTGGTTCTTTGTAGTGGTCGGCGCGGTGATCGGGCTGGCGCTCGGCATCCTCGTCAGCGTGACCACCGACGTTCCTCTCGCGCCCGAGGCCGGGTTGGTGGTCGGTGCGCTCGTCGGGTGGCTCTCGCGCCGAGTCAGGACTTAGCCGACTCGCCCAGCTTCCTCGGCAGCTCCGTTCGGGCGAGGGTTGGGCGCGCGACTGGCGCCACGGGTGAGCCGGGCGGCTCTCTACGCCATTCCGGGCGACGAAGACCCCTTGGGACAACCCGGTCTGGGGAGACGAGGACGCCCGACTCCCTCTATGTGACGAGCGCGGAGGCACTTCGGAGATGGTCCAGATGGGTCAATTCCGGCTTGCTCGTGCCTGCGGTGCTCCTTCTCCTGGATTTTTCTGGAACCGCGTCCACTGAAGGTCAGCGTTTGCGGCCTCGACTTACGACGAGATTGATCTTCGACCTGGCCGGCAGCACCCGTCCGGGCCTGCGGCTCTGGGAGATGACGATTCCCTTCTTGCGGGTGCGCGAGTAGGCATAGCGCACCTTTCCCGTTCGGCAATGCCTCCGCTTGATCGTCACCTTGGCGGCTCTGAGCCCCTTACGAACCACCTTCGGCACCCTGCACTTCAGCGCGGGCTTCTTCGCGATCGAGAACGTCTGCGAGACAGCGGGTGCTGCGTTGTAGCTCGCGTTGCCCGCCTGCGACGCGGTCACCGTGCAGGAACCTGGGCCTGTCAGGTGAACCGTCGAACTGCTCACCGTGCAGCGCCCACTCGCGGTGAAGGAGACCGGCAGGCCCGAGGACGCGGTTGCGCTGACGCTGAAGTTCGGGGCCCCGAACCTCTTGTTCGGGAGCGCGCCGAAGGTGATCGTCTGGCTGAGCTTGGGCGTGGTGGCAGTTGCCGCCGCGCTCGCCGCGGAGACGTTGCCCACCGCGTCCACGGCCTTGACCGTGTACGAGTACGTCGTCCCGGGGGTCAGCCCGGTGTTGCTGTAGCTCCTCGCCGCGCCGCCGAGGGACGCGATCGGCGTGGCCGAGCCGTTCCGGAAGATCCGGTAGCCCGTGACGCCGACGTCGTCGCTCGCCGCACCCCAGGCGAGGTCGATCCTCGTCGTGGCGACGGACGTGGTGTGCAGGTTCGGGGGCGCCGAGGGCGCAGCCGAGTCCGCGATGAAGATCGGATCGGCGACGACGTTGTCGAAGGCGACGTCGAAGGTTCGAGAGGGACTCGGATCGCCCAGCTCGAGCCGGCCGATCGGGTTTACTCCGAGATCGATCCCGCTCAGGCTCAGGTCAGCGACCGGGTTGCCGTCGAGCCAGACCTGCGTCGAGCTCAAGGTGCCGTTGATCGTCACGTGCACCTGGGCCGTGTGCCACGTTCCGGCGGAAACGGCGGTCGTGCTCGTCGTAGGCGTGGCCGTTACGTCGTTCCGGAGCCCGAGCTTGCCGGTGCTGCTGACGAAGAGCGTCGCGATCGCATTGTGGCCCAGAAGGTTGTTGCGGAACCGGAACAGGTTCACATTGGTCGTCTGGCTCACGATGTTGAACCACGTCTCGTAGTAGAGGCTGGCCTCATCCTGCGCCAGCTGCTTGTACGCAGACGGCCCCGGGGTGGCGGCACCGGTCGCCGTGGCCTCCGCCCCCCACGAGCCGCGGAACACATGCGAGTGCTGGGTCACGAGGCCGCTGTTCAAGGTCCAGTTGGAAAAGGCGCCCGACTCGAAGTCGTCGTGGAAGAGCACAGCGGCCATCGGCGTCGTCTTCGTCGCGTCGCTTCTGAACCCGGAGCCGTTTGCCGGGGCCAAGCTCAGCACACACGCGAACACGCAGGCGATGAGCACCGCCGACGCTGCGATGTGCTTCGGCGCGCCGGATTTCCGGCTCGGCGCGCGAGGACTTCTCTCTCCTAGGCGGTTGCCTTGCACGTTACTTCCCCCCTCCCCTTGAGCTCTCGCGGAGCGTGGCCGCGACTCCTGATGCGCTGAGGCCC
>DATDJZ010000184.1:0-11690 GCA_036520315.1 Solirubrobacterales bacterium
GCTGACCGAGGCCGGCTACGTCGGCGAGGACGTGGAGAACATCCTCTTGAAGCTGATCCAGGCCGCCGACTTCGACGTGAAGAAGGCGGAGACGGGGATCATCTACATCGACGAGATCGACAAGATCGCCCGCAAGGCCGATAACCCGTCCATCACACGCGACGTCTCCGGCGAGGGCGTGCAGCAGGCGCTGCTGAAGATCCTCGAGGGGACCACCGCCTCGGTGCCGCCCCAGGGCGGCCGCAAGCATCCGCACCAGGAGTTCCTGACGATCGATACGTCGAACGTGCTCTTCGTCTGCGGTGGCTCGTTCGGCCAGCTCGACGAGGTGATCGAGAAGCGGATCGGGAACCACGGGGTCGGCTTCGGGGCCGAGGTGACCTCCGCCGCCGACAAGGACACCGGAGAGGACTTCGAGAAGGTGCTCCCCGAGGACCTCATGGAGTACGGCCTGATCCCGGAGTTCATCGGCCGCCTTCCAGTCGTCGCCGCGATCCATCAGCTGACCCGCGACGACCTGATCACGATCCTCACCGAGCCACGCAACGCCCTCACCCGCCAGTTCCACCGCTTCTTCAAGTTCGACGACATCGAGCTGGTCTTCGCGCCCGACTCCCTGGCGGCGATCGCCGACAGGGCCCTCGAGCGCGAGACCGGAGCCCGGGGCCTTCGCTCGATCCTCGAGGAGACCCTGCTCGACGTGCAGTTCGAGCTGCCCTCCCGCGGCGACGTGCAGAAGTGCGTCGTCACCAAGGAGACGATCGAGAAGGGCCAGCGCCCGATGCTGGTCACCGACGCCACCGGCGAGCACGAGATCGTGCTCGAGGACCCGGCGCTCGGCGAACAGACGGCCTAGCGGCCATCCCGCCCGGATCGGCGCCGTCGCGGGCTTCATTCGCGATACTCCTCGGCGTGCCGGAGGAGAGGGCCGCTCTCGTGCTGAACGCGATCCATGCGTTCAACGAAGGTGGTGTTGAGGCGGCTCTCGAGTTCTTCGACCCGAACCTCGAATGGGTGGCCCCGCCAGAGTGGCTGGAGGATCGGGTCTACAAGGGACACGACGGGCTGCGGCGCCTGGCCGCGTACTGGACGCAGCTGTTCGACCACTACCAACTCGAGCCCGAGCGCTCGATTGACGTAGGGGAGGACGAGGTCGTTCTCCTGCTTCATCAGCGCGGGCAAATCAAGGGGAGCGGCGATCCGGTTGAGGGCCCCATCGGCTATCTGGCCCAGATCCGCGACGGGCTGGTTACACGGGTGAACATCTACTTCTCCTGGGAGGCCGCACTGGAGGCTGCCGGGCTCTCGGAGTAGGTCACCTCTTATCCTGTGGCCATGAGCACGCGATCGTCCCGTGAGCCCGTCGAGGCGGTGAGGCACCAGCTGCGGCCCCTGTTCGATCAGGTGGTCGTCAAGGAGCTGGACCAGGACCGCATGCGACGTTCGGGCCTGGTCGTGCCCCAGGGCATCGATGAGCCGCCTCCCCAGCAGGGGATCGTGCTGGCCGTCGGACCCGGCCTCGACTGGTGGGAGGGCGCCGGGGTCGACATGCCGGTGCAGCCCGGCGACCACGTCGTCTTCCCATCGGCTGCCGGTGTCTGGGTGGAGATCGACGAGGAGCGCCTGCTCGTCTGCCGGGTCGGCGAGATCCTCGGCGTGCTCGAGTCGCTGGAGAGCGGGCCGCCCAACTCCTAGCTCGGCGGCTGGGCGCAATTAACATCGCCGGCGTGGACGCGGAGCGCCGAAAGACACTCGGGCAGACCACTCGCTGGGACCCCGGTGCGGTCGAGCAGCGCATCTTCAAGCGCTGGATGGAGGGCGGCTGGTTCCACCCTCCGGCCGAGGGCTCCCCGGCTGACAACTACTCGATCGCGATCCCGCCGCCCAACGTCACCGGCGCGCTCCACATGGGCCATGCCCTGAACGGGGCGGTCCAGGACGTCCTGATCCGCCTCAACCGGATGCGCGGGCACAACACGATGTGGATCCTCGGCACGGACCACGCGGGGATCGGGACGCAGGCGGTGGTCGAGAAGGAGCTGGTCAGCCAGGGCAGTTCACGTGAGGAGATCGGGCGGGAGGCGTTCACCGAGCGGGTCTGGGCGTGGAAGGAGCAGTACGGCTCGACGATCATCGAGCAGTACAAGCGCCTGGGTGCCTCCTGCGATTACGGTCGGGAGCGATTCACGCTCGATGAGGGGTACGTGAAGGCGGTCTATCGCGTCTTCGCCGAGCTCTACCGCAAGGGCTGGATCTACCACGACAACTACATGGTCAACTGGGATCCGGGCCTGCACTCCGCGATCTCCGATCTCGAGATCGAGAACCGCGAGGTGACCGACACGCTCTATGAGATCGCCTATCCGCTCGAGCACGGCGGCGATCTGATCGTCGCAACGGTGAGACCCGAGACGATGCTCGCCGACACCGCCGTCGCCGTGAACCCGAACGACGACCGCTACAAGGACGCGGTCGGCAAGCACGCGACCCTGCCGCTGGTCGGCAGACGCCTGCCGATCATCGCCGACGACCACGTCGACCCGGAGTTCGGCACCGGCGCACTCAAGATCACGCCGGGACACGACCCGAATGACTTCGAAATCGGCCGCGTCCACAACCTGTCGGAGATCAGCGTGATCGGGGAGGATGGGCTGATCAGCGACGAGGCGCCGGAGCGCTTCCGTGGGATGACCGCAGGGCAGGCGCGCGACGCGGTGGTCGCGGAGCTGCGCGAGCAGGGGCTGATCCGCGGCGAGGAGCCCTACACGCATTCGGTCCCGTTCTCGCACCGGTCGGGTCAGCGGATCGAGCCGCTGATCTCCCTGCAGTGGTTCTGCCGGATGGACGAGATGGCGAAGGCGGCGATCGACGCGGTCGACGACGGGCGGGTGAGATTCATCCCCGGGGAGCCGCACACCATGGTCTACCTCGACTGGATGGAGCGGATCCGGCCCTGGTGCATCTCTCGCCAGCTCTGGTGGGGGCACCGGCTGCCTGTCTGGTACCGCGGCGACGAGACCTACGTCGGCGAGCACCCGCCGGAGGGCGAGGGCTGGGAGCAGGAGTCCGACGTGCTCGATACCTGGTTCAGCTCGGCGCTCTGGCCCTTCGCGACGCTCGGCTGGCCGGACACCGACACGCCCGAGTACAGGGCCTTCTTCCCGACCGACACGATGGTCACGGCCCGGGACATCATCTTCCTCTGGGTCGCGCGGATGATCATGACCTCGCTCGAGTTCACGGGCGAGGCCCCGTTCACCGACGTCTACGTCCACTCGATCATCCAGGCGCCGGACGGGCGGCGGATGAGCAAGTCGCTCGGCACTGGCATCGACCCGCTCGAGGAGATGGATCGGCACGGGGCGGACGCTCTCCGGTTCGGCCTGCTCGCGATGTCATCCGCCCAGGACGTGCGCTTCTCCGAGGCGCGGGTGCAACAGGGCCGCGACCTCGCGAACAAGATGTGGAATGCCTCGCGGCTCATCCTGCTCAACGCAGTCCCCCCTGAAGGTGGTGCCGTCGCGGCGAGGCCGGCGACGGACATGGTGGAGGACCGCTGGATCGCCTCGCGGCTGCAGCGGGCCGTGCGTTCCGTGAGCGACTCGATCGAGGCCTACGACTTCTCCCACGCCGCCCTTGACCTCTACGAATTCTTCTGGTCCGAGCTGTGCGACTGGTACCTGGAGATCGTTAAGCCGCGCCTCTACGACGGTGACGAGGACGCGTCGGCCACGCTCCTCTGGGCGCTCGAGCAGGTGCTGGCGCTGGCGCATCCGATGATGCCGTTCGTCACCGAGGAGATCTACTCGTACCTGCCCAAGCCGAGCGCGGAGGCGCTGGTCATCCATCCGTTCCCCGAGTCCGACGAGGGGCTGATCGACGCGAGCGCGGAGGCCGAGATCGGCCGGGCGATCGCGCTGACCCGCGCGCTGCGGCGCTGGCGCGATCTGGCCGGGGTGCCGGTGAAGCAGGTGCTGGCCGCGAGGACGGACGACTCGCGTCCGCACGAGCTGGTCTCGCGGCTCGCCCGGGTCGAGTTCTCGGAGGACGGCGGCGAGCCGATCGCTAGCGTCGCCGGCGTCGAGCTGCTCGAGACCGACGGGATCGATCCCGACGCCGTGGCCGCGCGAATCGAGGAGCGGCGCGAGAAGCTCCGGGCGGAGGTGAAACGGGGCGAGGGCAAGCTCTCCAACGAGGGCTTCGTCGACAAGGCGCCGGCGGACGTGGTCGACGCGGAGCGGGACAAGCTGGCCGCGTACCGCGCCGAGCTGGAAGAGCTGGGCGGATAGCCACCCGCTCCGAAGAGATCCTCCACCGCCGCGAGGTCCTGGGCTGGAAGCTCGGGCTGGAGCGGATGCGGCGGCTCTGCCTGCTGCTCGGGATGCCGCAGAACCGCTTCGCCTCGATCCACGTGGTCGGGACCAACGGCAAGACCTCGGTGACGCGGATGACCTCCGCCCTGCTCGAGGCCCACGGGGTCTCGACCGGCGCCTACGTCTCGCCGCACATCACCTCGTGGCGGGAGCGGGTTCTGATCCGGGGCGAGCCGATCTCCGAGGAGCCGTTCACCGAGGCGCTCGAGCGCGCCGAGCAGGCGGCACACGTCGCGGACCGATCCGCCGGCGATGAGGGTCCGGTCACCCAGTTCGAGCTGCTCACCGCCGCCGCCTTCGTAGCCTTCGCTGCGGCCCGCGTTCAGTACGCGGTGATCGAGGCCGGCCTCGGCGGCCGCCTCGACGCCACCAACGTGATCCCGTCGCAGCTGACCGTCCTCACCTCGGTCGGCTATGACCACACCGAGTGGCTGGGGGAGACCCTGCCCGAGATCGCCGCCGAGAAGGTGGCGGTGCTGCGGGACCACACTGCTCTGATCGCCGGGAACCTTCCAGCGGAGGCCGTGTCCGTGGTGAATCGGGAAGCGGAGGCCAGGCATGTCAAACCCCTCTACGCGACCGGCGGCGGCACGTTCGGCTTTCAAGCGCAGAATCTGATGCTGGCGTTGGCGGCCGCCCGTGAGGTGGTAGGTGAGGTGGACTGGGATCCGACGTTCCAAGTCCGTCTCCAGATGTCGATACCGGGCAGGGCTCAGCTGGAGTCAGGCGATCCCGACGTCATCTACGACGCAGCGCACAACCCCGACGGAGCGAGGGCACTCGCCGAGGTCCTCCCGGCCCTGGCAGATGGACGCGAGGTCGTCTGCTGCCTGGCGATCCTGGAGGGCAAGGACGCCCCCGGCATCGTCAGCGCGCTTGCGCCCGCGGTTTCGCGCTTCGTCTGCACCGAGATCCCGCCGGAGCGCATCGAGGGCTCGGGCCGCCCGGGAGGGCGGTCCAGGCCGGCGCTCGAGGTGGCCGCGCTCTGTCAAAGGGCGGGCGTCGAGGCCGAGGCGATCGCGGATCCGCTCGACGCGTGGGCGCGGGCACAAGAATTTGCCAGGGATCGCGGTGGGGTCGCGCTGGCCGCAGGCAGCCACTACCTTCTGTCATCGATATGGACAGAGAGGCCCGCTCAGAGCTCCTGACGATGATGGGACTCGTCGCCGTGGTGGTCGCGGTGGTGATCCTCGTCTTCTTCGCCTTCGGCTACGTGTTCGGCCTGCTCTTCCTCTGATTCCGACGAAAGCCCCGTAAATCCCTGGCGCAGGCAGGGTTCCACGCACCCGTAAGGAAGTACGTACACTCGCGGCTCTCCATTCCCATGCCCCTCGCACTCTTCGGACTCGACGGCGGCGTTGGCCTAGTCGTCAACCTGCTGATCCTCTTCCTGATCGTCGTCTACCTGGCGCTGATCTACTGGACCTACCTCGACGCCCGGCGGCGGATCGAGGATCCCGTGCTGATCGCCTGCGCGACGGCCGCGTCGGTCTTCCCCTACCTGGGCACGATCGTCTACACGATCCTGCGCCCCCCCGAGTTTCTCGAGGACCGCGAGGAGCGCGAGCTGGAGCTCAGAGCCGCCGAGTTGGAGCTCCGGCAGCGGATCGAGCAATCCTGTCCGCACTGCGAGTACCCGATCGAGCGCAGCTACCTGCGCTGCCCGAACTGCGAGCGGCGCCTGCGCAATCCCTGCCGCAAGTGCCACAAGCCCCTCGATCCGAAGTGGGGAATCTGCCCGTACTGCGAGACCGAGGTCCGCAAGGAGCGCCCCGCCCGCGAGCCGCGACGGACCGATCGTCAGAGGACGGCCCGGGCCGCGGCGCAGCGAACCGCACGAAGCGACAGAACCGACCGAGCCGAGCGTGCCGAGCGCGCCGACCGCGCCGACCGGGCCGAGCGCACCGAACGGGCCGACCGCACCGAGCGCAGCGACGGCCCGACGCGCCGCACGCCGCGACCCGTCGCGGCGCGCGAGGAGCAGCCGACCCGCTCCAGCCGCTCCAGCCGCTAGGCGGCTCGCGTCCTAAGGAGCACGCGGATCGTCTTGGCGACGGTCCGGCCGTCGAGAGTCAGGCGGCGCCAAGTGAACCGGACAACCTCCTAGCCGAGCAGCTTCAGCCTCGCATCCCGGGCCCGGTCCTCCTCGAGCGCGGACCGGGTGCCATGCGAAACCCAACCGTCGACCTCGACGATGAGCCGTTCCGCACGCCAGAGGAAGTCGACTCGAACCGATCGACCTTGACGTTGACCTCCGGCGGGGAAAGGCGATGCCGGCGGCAGAGGGCGAGCATGGCCTGCTCCAGGTCGGTGCGCGCTCGGCCGGGTGTGGTCACCGGGATGCCGTCGCGCCGGGTCCACTGGCGAGCGAGGAGCGTGGCGGAGTGGTGGAGGACGATGCCGCGCTGGTTCCTCTTGCCCGCAGTGCTCAGCTGTGTGGTCGTGATTGCGCCGTGTTGGTTCGCGGCGATCCGGGCAATCCACCCGTCCCGCCGCGATTTGTCGCTTTTGCTCCCCATACCGGAGCAAAGGCGACTTCTCCGCCGATCTCTCCCCCTTTCATCGCCGCTGTTCGTCCCTTCACCGCGCCGTCCTGCCGGATACCTGTAGGTTCCCGCGCCGATGGCGACCGAACGCACCCTGATCCTCGTCAAGCCCGACGCCTTCGAGCGCGGACTGACCGGTGAGGTCGTCGCGCGATTCGAGCGCAAGGGCCTGAAGCTCGTCGCGATGAAGCTGATGCAGGCTCGCGAGGAGCTCGCCAACACCCACTACGAGGAGCACAGAGACAAGCCGTTCTTCGGTGAGCTGGTCTCCTTCATCACGGGCGGCCCTCTGGTCGCCATGGTGCTCGAGGGGGAGAGCGCGGTGGCGGCGGCGCGCCAGTTGATCGGCGCGACCAATCCGCTCGAGGCCGACGCCGGCTCGATCCGCGGGGAGTTCGCCGCCGAGGTCACCTTCAATCTGGTGCACGGCTCTGACTCACCCGAGTCGGCCGCGCGCGAGATCGCCCTCTGGTTCCCCGAGCTGTAGGGCTCGTCTGCAGCGGATGATCTCCACCGCCGTACCCTCGGCGCCATGCCCGGACCCGTGATCGTCCTCGCCTCCAAGTCCCCGCAGCGCCGCGCGCTGCTGGGCGCCCTCGGGATCGAGTTCGAAGTCCAGGACCCGGCGGTCGAGGAAGGGACCGACGGTGAGCCCCGTGAGCTGGTCGTCCGGAACGCGACCCGCAAAGCCGAGGCAGTGGCGGCCGACAGCCCCGACGCCCTGGTGATCGCCGGCGACACCGAGGTGGTGATCGACGGAGAGGTCCTCGGCCAGCCGAGCACCGAGGCCGAGGCGCGCACCCACCTGGAGCGGCTCTCCGGGAGCGAGCACCACGTCCTCGGCGGCCTGGCGCTGGTCGGGCCGGGCGGCGATCAGGAGCCCCGCACCGGCGTCGACGTCTCGACGGTCGCGTTCCGCGAGCTCGATGACCCCCTGCTCGACGCCTACCTGGCCTCCGGCGAGTGGCGCGGCCGAGCCGGCTCGTACGCGATCCAGGGCCTCGGCGCGGCGCTGGTGGACACCGTCCGCGGCGACGTCTCCAACGTCATCGGCCTGCCGGTCGGCCTCCTGATCCGGCTCGCCCCGGAGCTGCTGGCACCCGAATAGGGAAGTGCCGTGCGTCCAGCCGAAAAAGTCCGGACTTTGGGCGTTTAACGCGAGCCGCTAGGCTCCGACGAAATTCGCTAGTCGTCCTTCTCTATGAGCAATCGTTAATCGTCCCCCTCCATGAGCCTTCTCAGCACGATCAGCCCCGCACGTGACATGGCCGTCGATCTCGGCACGGCCAACACGCTCGTGTACGTGCGCGGCCGCGGCATCGTCCTCTCTGAGCCCTCGGTGGTCGCCATCGACACGGCCACCGGCGAGGTGCACGCCGTCGGCGCAGAGGCGAAGCAGATGCTCGGGCGCACGCCCGCGACGATCAACGCGATGCGGCCGCTCAAGGACGGCGTGATCGCAGACTTCGAGATCACCGAGTCGATGCTCCGCTACTTCATCAAGCGGGCCAATCACACCCGCTTCACCCATCCGCGGGTGGTTGTGTGCGTTCCTTCAGGGGTGACCGGTGTGGAGAAGCGAGCGGTGGAGGAGGCATGCCTCGGGGCCGGAGCCCGCGAGGCCTATCTGATCGAAGAGCCGATGGCCGCCGCCATCGGGTCAGGCCTGCCGGTCAGCGAGCCGACTGGGAGTCTCGTCGTCGACATCGGCGGCGGCACCACCGAGGTCGCGGTCATCTCGCTCGGCGACATCGTCGTATCCCAATCAGTCCGCGTCGGCGGCGATGAGATGGATGAGGCGATCATGAACTTCTGCAAACGGGAGCATCAGCTCCTGATCGGCCACCAGACAGCCGAGGACATCAAGCACGAGGCTGGCTCGGCCAATCCGCTCGGCAACGAGATCGAGATCGAGATCCGCGGCCGCGACCTCGGCTCCGGGCTGCCCCGGGCGGTGAAACTCAACTCGGGGGACATCCGGCAGGCGCTCGACGATCCGATCCAACAGATCATTGCGGCGGTCAGGGACACCCTCGACCGGACGCCGCCCGAGCTCGCCGGCGACCTGATGGAGCGCGGCATGACGCTGGCCGGCGGCGGCGCCCTGCTGCACGGGTTCGCTGAGCGGATGAGCGACGAGTGTCAGATGCCGGCGAGGCTCGCCGAGTCGCCGCTGACTTGCGTGGCGACGGGATCGGGACAGGCCCTGGAGGAGTTCGAGGCGATCAAGAGGGCGCTCAAGAACTCCCGTGTACGGAGGCGCTACTGAGCGCCGGCTGAGAGGGAGACGCGGCCATGTATCTCATTGACCGTCCAGAGGACATCCCGCCGCGGCTGACCAGTCGGCTCAATCTTCGCATCGCGATCCTTGGGGCGATCGTCGTTGCGGCGATCGCGACGGTGGTCCTGCGGCTGTGGTCGCTCCAGATTCTCGACGGACAGCACTACCGCGCACTGGCCAACGATCACGGCATCCTGGACGTCCGAGTCCACCCGCCACGTGGCGACGTCCTCGACCGCAACGGTAAGGTCCTGGTGGAGAACCGGACGGTGATGACCCTTCAGCTCCGCCCGTCCGACCTGCCGAACGACAAGACGGAGCGTCACCGCGAGCTCGGCAAGCTTGGTGACCTCCTCGGCCTCTCACAGCGCGACATCCGCCAGCGGGTTCGTGCAACTCCGCAGTACGCCGGGTACCCGGTCGTCCTCAAGCAGGGCCTCGACCGCCAGCTGCTCTTCTACTTCCTGGAGAACAAGGAGAGCTACCCCGGGGTCAGCGTCGAGCGAACATATGTGCGCAAGTACCCGGACGGCTCCCTCGCCGCGCACATCCTGGGCCAGGTCGGCCAGATCAGCCCGCACCAGCTGACCAGGCCTCAATACGAGACGCTGAAGCCGGGTGACATCATCGGCCAGGCGGGCGTCGAGTACACCTACGACAAGTCCTTGCGCGGCACCGCCGGGGCTGATCGGATCCAGGTCGACGCGCTCGGGCGCCCACGCGGCACCCTCGGCCACCGGCCCGCGCAGGCGGGCGACAATCTCAGGCTGACACTCGACTCGGGCATCCAGGAGGTGGGCGAAGCCGCGCTCCGCGCCAAGGGCCTGCCGGGGGCCTTCGTGGCCATGAACGTCCACACCGGCGCGATCCTGGGAATGGGGTCCTATCCCACCTTCGACCCATCGTTCTATACGCGACCTCACACGAAGGCTCAGTACGACGCGTTCGGCAACCAGCCCGGCGATCCGCTGGTGGACCGTGCCGACCAGGGGGGGTATCCGACAGGGTCGGCGTTCAAGCCGATCACCGCTACGGCCGCGCTCGAGGACGGCCTGATCACTCCGAGCACGATCTTCGACGACACCGGTTCGCTCGACATCGGCGGTCTAGTCGTCCACAACGCCGGCGGGGCGGCCAACGGGCCGATCGACATGAGCACCGCCCTCCAGGTCTCCTCGGACGTCTACTTTTTCGACCTCGGACTGCACGCTCAGGCGAGCGGCAACGGCGGCCAGATCCAGGACTGGGCTTTCCGGTACGGCCTGGGCCGCAAACCGCAGGTCGACATCCCGGACGCCACCTCCGGCCTGATCCCAACGCCGGCCTGGCGCAACCGCGTCTTTCGCAGCCACAAGAACCCCTACATCGACCGGCCCTGGAACCAGGGCGACAACGTCAACCTCGCCGTCGGCCAGGGTGACGTGCAGGTGACGCCTCTCCAGCTGGCCCGTGCCTATGCCGCGCTCGCGAACGGCGGCAACCTCGTCCGGCCGCACGTCGGGGGAAGCATCGTGAATATCCAGGGCAAGACAGTCAGGAAGATCCACCCACCGCCCCAACGCCACCTCCGCATCTCGGACGAGACGCGAAGCGTGATCCTCGACGGCCTGCATCGCGCCGCCGACGAGCCCGGCGGCACCTCGTATCCGGTTATGGGCAGCTTCCCCATTCCGGTCGCCGGCAAGACCGGCACCGCCGAGCGAGAGGGCCAGCAGGACCAGTCCTGGTACAGCGTCATCGCGCCATATAACGACCCGCAGATCGTCGTCACGGTGACCGTGGAGCGAGGCGGGTTCGGCGCCGAGACGGCGGCGCCGATCGCCCGCACGATCCTCGAGCGGTACTTCAACCAGCACGCAGGCGGCATCGACACTGCCGCGGCACACGCGGCGGGACCAGGCTGATGGAAGCCGCCAAGCCCTCATTCACGATTGCGCCGCAGCGGTCGCGCGCGCTCGAGTTTCTCAACCTGCGCTACGTCGATCCGATTCTGCTCTTCGCTTCGATCGGGCTGATCGCGTTCAGTGTCTTCACCCTGGCGTCTTCGACCCAGCACGAGCTCGCGGCCAACCCCAACTACTTCGTCGTACGGCAAGTGCTCTATGGCGTGGTCGGCATCGCGCTGATGATCGCGGTCAGCCGGATCGACTACACGCGGCTACGCGAGCTGCGGGTCGGCATCTACGGGTTCATGGTCGGCTCCATCGCCTTCGTCTTCCTCGTCGGGACGGCGGTGCGCGGCTCAAACCGCTGGATCGAGTTCCCCCTCTTCCAGTTCCAGCCCTCCGAGCTCGCCAAGATCCTGCTCTGCATCTCCCTGTCGGCGTTCGTCTACGAGCGGGTCAGGCGCCCGTTCGGGTTGCGCGCCACGGTCGCGCTGCTGCTCTTGGGCCTCGTGCCGGCCGGGCTCGTCTTCCTGCAACCCGATCTGGGCACGGGCATCGTCCTGGTGGCGATCACGTTGACCATCCTCTTCGTGGCGGGGATCCC
>DATDJZ010000185.1:0-9490 GCA_036520315.1 Solirubrobacterales bacterium
CGCCGGCTCGACCTCGAGCCGCTCGGCCGCCAGCAGATAGATCTCGGGCTGCGGCTTGTGCATGTGCACCTCCGCGGAGATCACGGCGGTGTCGAAGAGCTCGGCGAGCAGCTTGCGGTCGTAGTGCGATGTGCTCCAGGAGTTCGTGATCAGGCCGGTGAGCAGGCCGGCGGCCCGGATCTCCTTACAGGCGCCGACCATCGCCTCGTCGGGCTGCATCCCGGCGAACATGCTGTCGATCAGGCCCTCGGGGTCCTTCAGCCCGAGGCGGCGGCCGAATTTCTGCTCGAACTCGCCCTCGGTGAGCTCGCCGGTCTCCAGCCCGCGAAGGTCCGCCAGGGCCTCGGGATCGTGGCGGAAGAGGTTCTTGATCGTGTCCGGGTCGAGCCCCTCGCCGCGGAGGAACGCGGCGAAGCTGTCCCAGACTGAGGTGGTCAGCACCCCGCCGAAGTCGAAGAGGACGGCGCGAAAGCGCGATTTGCTCATCTCGATGCTGCCCATATGCTGCCCGCCATGGCGGAGGAGGCTAACGAGGCCGCAACCGCGGATGCCCCTGAGGGGATCGACCGCGCCGGTGTCGAGGGCTGGTTCGAGGCGAACGTGCCGGAGGCCGAGCTGCCGCTGAGCTTCGAGCGGATCTCGGGTGGGCGCTCGAACCTGACTTTCGGGGTCCGCGATCTGGCCGGGCACGCCTGGGCGCTCCGCCGGCCTCCGCTGGGCAGGCGCCTCGGCTCCGCCCACGACATGGGGCGCGAGCACCAAGCGATCGCGGCCCTGCAGGACACGCCCGTGCCCGTGCCACCGGTGGTCGGCCTCTGCGAGGACGAGTCCGTGAACGGCGCCCCCTTCTATGTGATGGGCTTCGTCGAGGGGCCGATCCTGCGCTCCGCTGAGGACGCCGAGATCTTCGACCAGGGCGAGCGCAGGACGATCGGCGAGCGCGTCGTCGACACGCTCGTCGCGATCCACGAGGTCGACCCCGACCAGGTCGGTCTCGGGGACCTGGGCCGCAAGGAGGCCTACGTGGAACGGCAGCTCCGGCGCTGGCAGGGACAGTGGGAGAAATCGAAGACGCGCGAGCTGCCGGCAGTCGACGAGGTCCACGAACTCCTCTCCGCCCGGATCCCGGAGCAGGGGCCGGCGACCATCGTCCACGGCGACTACCGGCTCGACAACATGATCCTCTCGCCCTCCGGCAAGGTCGCCGCCGTGGTCGACTGGGAGCTCTGCACGCTCGGCGATCCGCTCGCCGACGTGGGCATGCTCCTCGTCTACTGGTCCGAGGCCGGCGACGACTTCATGCCGCTCTTCGCTCCGGCGACGATCGCGCCGGGCTTCCCGACGCGCGACGAGGTGCGCGAGCGCTACGCGGAGCGATCCGGACGCGACCTGAGCCAGATCGACTTCTTCGTCGCCCTCGGCTTCTGGAAGCTGGCGGTCATCCTCGAGGGCGTCTACGCCCGCTACGCCTCGGGCCAGTACGGCAAGACCGACGAGGGCTTTCAGGAGTTCGCCAAGGTGGTCGAGCGGCTTGCCGACGCCGCCAACGCGGCGGCGGCGCGGTTGGCATAGCCGGTCCGCTGCTGAGTCAGGGAGCGGCGGGGACGACGGCGATCGTGCCGTCGCCGTCGGGCAGCTCGGCGGGGTCGAAGGAGTTCCCGCTCGGCCTCTCCGCTTCGACCGTGAGGGGCCCGTCAGCGTCAGCGACCTCGCCGCCGCCGAGAAGGTGCGGCCGCAGTCCATGGCCCAGACCGTCGGTGAGCTCGAGGCGGACGGCCTCGTCAAGCGCCGTCCCGATCCGGATGACCGGCGCCGCGCCCTGGTCGACCTCACCCCCGCGGGCCGCGAGACGCTCGAGGACGACCGCGGCCGCCGGGTCGGGTGGCTGGTCTCGGCGATCGAGGAGCTGCCGGCGCGCGACCAGGCGGTCCTGGCCCGCGCCACGGCCATCATCGGCCGGCTCGCTGAGCGCCCTGACTAGCTGGCGGCCTTGGCCGGCTCGGCGGAGCCGTCGGTGCCCGTGACCGCGGCGTGGCGGGGCGCTTCGCCGGAATCGGGTGATTCGGCCCGCTTCGCCGCGCGGTTGAGCTCGCGGCGGGCGATCACCATCTTGTGGACCTCGTCGGGGCCGTCCGCGACCCGCAGCATGCGCATGAAGCGCCACATTCCCGCGAGCGGCGTGTCGTCCGACATCCCGAGGGAACCGTGCACCTGGATGGCGCGGTCGAGGACGTCCATGACGACGTTGGCCGCGACCACCTTGATCATCGAGATCGCCTGGCGGGCGCGGCGCTTGCCCTCGGTGTCCATCTGCCAGGCGGCGTAGAGGGTCAGCAGCCGGGCCTGGTCGACCTCCATCCGCGACTTGGCGATGAAGTCCTGGACGAACTGCTTGTCGGCCAGCGGACCGCCGAAGGAGTCTCGCGAGTTGGCCCGTTCGCACATCATCTCGATGGCGCGCTCGGCGGTTCCAATCGCCCGCATGCAGTGGTGGATCCGGCCCGGTCCCAGCCGATCCTGGGCGATCACGAAGCCGGCGCCACGCTCACCGAGGAGGTTGGCCTCGGGCACCCGGCAGTCCTCGTAGCGGATCTCGCAGTGGCCGGGCCCCTGGTCGTGGCCCATCACCGAGACGTTGCGGATCAGCTCGAAGCCGGGCGTGTCGACGGGCACCAGGATCATGCTCGCCCGCGTGTAGGGAGGCGCATCAGGGTCGGTGACGACCATCGCGATCGCGAAGTCCGCGCCGTTCGCCCCCGAGGTGAACCACTTGTGCCCGTTGATCACCCACTCGCCGCTGTCGGTCAGCTCCGCGCGGGTCTGGAGCGTGGTCGGGTCGGAGCCCGAGACCTCGGGCTCGGTCATCGAGAAGCAGCTGCGGACCTCGCCGTCGAGCAGCGGCTGAAGGAAGCGCTGCTTCTGCTCGTCCGTCCCGTGATCGACGAGGATCTCCATGTTCCCGGTGTCTGGCGCCGAGCAGTTGAAGGCCATCGGCGCGATAACCGGGCTGCGCCCCATCTGCTCGCAGAGGATCCCGTACTCCCAGTTGCTGAGGCCGGCGCCGTACTCACCGTCGGGCAAAAACAGGTTCCAGAGTCCCTGCTCCTTCGCTGTGGCCCGGATTCCGACGAGGATCTCGGGGTAGGGCTTCCCAGGTCTGACCTCGTCGTCGATCGCCTTGATCGCCTCGGCCTCGACCGGAAAGACGTGCTCGTCCATGAACGCGTCGATGCGCTCCAGCAGGGATTCGACCTCGGGTGAGGGCTTGAAGTCCATTATCTGGACCCTACGACATCCCGCGGTAACGGGCGAAGAGCTCGCTCTCGGATTCCAGCAGCCAGGCGAGCTCGACCACGTCGACGTCGGGGAGCGCCCCCTCGAGCACCCGCGGGCCCTCGCCGCCGGCGATCTTCGGTGCGATCGTCAGGAAGAGCTCGTCGGCGAGGCCGCCCTCGCGCAGACGTCCGTGCAGGGTCGGCCCCCCCTCACAAAGGACCGAACGGATTCCCCTCTCCTTACGCAGCCATTCCAGGGCGCGATCGAGCTCAACCCCCTCGGGATGGCGCAAGACGGTCACGGGAGTGGCCGTCTCGGGCGGCTCCTGATCCGATGCCGTGAAGATGACAACCCGGCCGCCTCCGTCCGTGAACAGGCCGGCGTCCCAGGGGAGCTCGAGCCGGTTGGAGATGATCACCGCGAGCGGGTCATGCCCGAGCCCGGTTCGCTCGCGGTAGGCGCGGAGGTCCGGGTCCGAGACGATTCGGCCGTAGCGCTCGGCGCGCATGGTGCCCGCGCCGATCATCACGGCGTCGACCCGCGTGCGGAGCCGCTGCAGCATCTCGGTGTCGGTGGCGCTGCCGATTGCCCCGGAGCGGCCGCTGATCGCAGCCCGGCCGTCGAGGGTGGTCGCGAAGTTGAGGATCAGGTAGGGGCGCTCGTCGAGCACCAGCTGCTCCAGATCGAGGCCGGCGAGCTGCTCCGCGACGGTCGTCTCGGCGACGTCGGGGACCAGCCGGCGGACTGGGTGGGTGTTCCCCGGAATCCTGGAACTCATCCGCTCTCGATCTCGGCGATGTGCTCGACGTTGGCGGCGTCCTCCGCGTCGGCGCTCGGCGCGCCACCGAACCAGGCGTCGAGGATCTCGGCGAGCTCGGCTTCGGAGGTCGCCCGCAGGCTGAGCGCCAGAGCGTTGGCGTCGTTCCACTTCCTGGCTCCGTCGGCGGTCTGCGCGTCGAGGCAGAGCGCCGCGCGGACCCCGTCCACCTTGTTGGCCGCGATCGAGGCGCCCGTGCCGGTCCAGCAGCAGACGATTGCCTGCTCGGCGCGCCCCTCGGCGACGTCCCGGGCGGCGGCCTCGCTTGCCCACGCCCAGTCCTCACGCTCGTCCTCGGCGAGGGCGCCGTGCGGGAGCGGCTCGTGACCGCGCTTGCGGATCTCCTCGAGGACCGCCTCGGCGACGCCCACGCGCTCGTCGGCGGCGACAGCGATCTTCATGACGGGATCAGTATTGCTTCCAGCCGCAGAACTCGCGGCCGGCGAACTGCTGCAGAGCCGCGACGTCCTCGCTGAACTGGGCGATCAGCGAGTCGCGGATCGCGTCCGGCAGCTCGGGCTTCGGCGCGGAGGGCGCCTCGGGGTCGTGGACGACCTTCTCGACCATCCAGCGGAGGCGCTCCGGGAAGCGGTCGAAGTTGCGGTCGAAGGAGCGGAAGCCCGGCAGCTTGATCAGCTTCTCCATGAACTGGTAGCGGTCGGACTCCTTGGCAGTGGACTTCTCCCACTCGCGCGAGAACTGCTCGGAGTGGAAGCTCTCGTCGACGCCGGCGAACCGGAACGCCCTGCGCATCGTCTCCTCGCGGTTCGACTGGAGCTCCTCCTGGGTGATGACCTCGATCTGGGAGCGGTCGAAGCGCTCGAGGAAGGGCTGGAGCTGCATCCAATAGCGGGAGCGGGTGACGTAGCTCTGGTCGGCGCGGGCGAGCGCCTCCTCCATCGGTCGCGTCTCATAGCCGGCGCCGACCGCATGACGCCAGTGGGAGAGGATGCGCGAGATCGGGTCCCGGACCATGTAGATCAGCCTCGCGTCCGGGACGCGCTGGTGGATGCGATCGGGAACGCCCTGGAAGTAGGGCAGGTTCGTGTAGTGGGGGGAGGACTCGCCGCGGACCGGGAAGCCCTCGTCGAATCGGCCGCGGTACCAGTCGAGCCCCAGGTCCCAGTTGAGCTCCTCGACGAAGAAGTTGAGCTCCTTCGGCTTCGACATGTCGACCGCGGGGTGAAGCCCCAGGTAGTGATGGATGCTCGTCGTCCCGCACTTGAGCCCGCCGATGATGATCAGGTTCGGCAGGGCGGCGTGGCGGCGCCGGCGCCTGGGCACGCGGCCGCCCCGCTTGCGGTCGGCGGCGAAGCGCTCTCGCGCCCGGTGGCACATCGCCTCGTCGGCGGGATCGTGCGTCGCCGGAGGCATGGCTGGAGATTCGACGGCGGCCACGAGGGCGGGCATGTTAGCGGCGGCAAAGCCGCATATCCTCGCGGTTCAATGGATGTGTTCCGGACCCCCGACGAGCGCTTCGACGGCCTCCCCGGCTACGACTTGGAGCCGCACTACGCCGAGGTCGACGGCCTGCGGCTCCACTACGTCGACGAGTCCAACAACGGACATCAAACGGGTCGCGCCTCGCCTTCGGCTGCGGCGCGCCCTCGGACAATCGTCTGCTTCCACGGCGAGCCGACCTGGGCCTTCCTCTACCGCAAGATGCTCGGGCCCCTGGTCGAGGCTGGCCATCGCGTGATCTGCCCCGACTACGCGGGGTTTGGGCGCTCGGACAAGCCGACCGATCGCGGCTGGTACACGTACGACCGCCATCTCGAGCTCATCGGCGCACTGCTCGAAGGCCTGGACCTGAGCGACGCCGTGGTGGTAGTGCAGGACTGGGGAGGCCCAATCGGTCTGCGCTGGGCGGTGCAGAACGCCGACCGCGTCGGAGCGCTGGTGATCCTCAACACCGGCATCTTCACCGGCCGGGTCTCGAAGGGCTTCCTGGCCTGGCGCGAGTTCGCCGAGAAGAACCCCGACCTGCCGGTCGGCTTCGTGATCCAGGGCGCGACCACCAGCGAGCTGCCCGAGGATGTGGTCGCTGCCTACGAGGCGCCCTTCCCGACTCCCGAATCGAAGGCCGGCGCCGCGCAGTTCCCGCTGCTCGTCCCAACCGAGCAGGACGCGCCCGGCGCGGCTGAGATGCGCGAGGTCGCCGATGCACTTGGTCGGTGGGAGAAGCCCGCGCTGGTTGCCTTCTCCGACAGCGATCCGGTCTTTCCCTACCCGCGATCAGGCGAGCGCTTCGTCGAGTGGATCCCCACCGTCACCGATCAGGTGAAGATCGAGGGGGCGGCCCACTTCCTGCAGGAGGACCGCGGAGAGCAGATCGCGGGCGAGATCCTCCGCTTCCTGGGTTGAAGCCCGGTCAGATCTCCGAGCAGGTCGACCAGCTGCCCTGGCGCGGTGCGGCGGAGGAGCGGCCCTCGCTTCCCGTTCCGCCGGACCCGATGCCGCTCCTCCTCGGGCGCCGGCTGCGCAAGCGCTGGCGCTGGGTCGGCGCCTTCGCCGACAACCTGATCGTCTTCGCCGCGATCGTCCAGGTCGGACCGGCCACAATGACCTTCTGGGGGATCTGGGACCGTGAGCGGCGCCGGCTATGGGAGCGAACTCGCCGCGACCTCCCCGGGCGACGCCGTGACGTCGGCATGCGGGGGCGTTCCGTTCGCGTTCGTGCGGGAAGCATCAAGTTCGACCTGGAGTTCGAAGACGCCTATCCGATCGAGTGCATGTGCCCGAACGCCGAGGGGGGCTACTCGTGGACGCGCAAGGCGGCCGGGATGCCGGTGCGCGGAGAGGTCCGGATCGGCCGCCGGACCAATCCGATCGACGGGCTGGGCGTGATCGACAACTCGGCCGGCTATCACCGCCGTTACACGTCCTGGAACTGGTCCGCGGGGGTGGGGACCGCACGCGACGGCCGCAAGATCGCCTGGAACCTGGTGACGGGGATCAACGACCCGCCGGTCTCGAGCGAGCGCGCGATCTGGGTCGCCGGCCAGCCCACCGAGCCCGGTCCGGTCCAATTCCAGGGGCTGGAGTCGATTCACTTCGAGGACGAGTCTCGCCTCAACTTCTCCGCTGAGACGCAGCGCATCCATCACGAGGGCATCCCCCTGCTGGCGCGATCCGATTACGAGGCGCCCTTCGGCACCTTCAGCGGCTCGCTGAATGGGCTGCCCGTCGAGTCGGCGCTGGGGGTGATGGAGGCGCACGATGCCATCTGGTAGGGACCAGTGGATCGCCGTCGCCAAGGCGATCTACAGCCGCTTCGGCGACGTGCAGGTCACGGATCGCGCCGCAGCGATGACGTACTACTCGATCCTCTCGCTGTTCCCAGCGCTGCTGGTCGTCGTCTCGCTGCTCGCGCTGCTCGGGGCGTACCCGGAGACCTACCAGAGCATCTCCAGCACCCTCCGCGACGCGGCGCCGGGCACCGCCATCGACACCATCGACAGCGCGCTGCGGGATTCGCTCCGTAGCCGTTCGAACGCCGGTGTGCTTCTGGTCGTCGGCCTTGCGCTCGCGCTCTACTCCGCCTCCGGGGCGGTGGGGGCCGGGGTGCGCGCTCTCGAGGCAATCAACCGGGCGAAGCGCTCGCGGAGCTTCCTGCCGAACCTCGGCGTGCGGGTCGGATTGACGATGTTGCTCGCGCTGCTCGTGCTGATCGCATTCATGGCGGTGGTGGTCGCCGGGCCGCTCTTCGGCAGCATCGCGGACGCCGCCGGCTTCTCCGGCACCGTCGCGGGGATGGTGGGCTACCTGCGCTGGCCGATCGGGGCCGCGGCGCTGCTCACCGCCTTCGCGGTCTTCTACGCGCTCGCACCGCGGCGGACGCCGCGCCCTGGCGACCGCTCGCTGAGGTCGGTCCTCCCCGGAGCGGCGGTGGGCACCGCGCTCTGGTTCGCGGTCTCGCTGCTCTTCACCGCCTACGTCTCACATTTCGGCTCCTATGACAAGACGTACGGCACCCTCGGCGCCTTGATCTCCCTGCTGATCTGGCTCTGGCTCGGCAATCTCGCGTTCCTCCTGGGTGCGCTGTTCAATGCCGAGACCAAGCAGGTCAGGGGCGAGGCTGAATGACCCAGCTGCTCGCGGTAGACCTCGGCAACAGCCTCGACAGCTTCCGGCACGGCGCCGAGGAGTTCTTCCACCGGCTCTCCGAGATCGCCTGGCCTTCGATGGTGATCGCGCTCGCCTTCTACCTCGCCCACCTGCTGGCGCGGAGCCGCGCCTGGCAGAACACGCTCCGGGTGGCGTATCCGGACCGGCCGGTGCCCTACGCGCAGATCACCGCCGCCTATCTGGTGGGCGCCGGGATGAACAGCATCGTCCCCGCCCGGGTCGGCGACGCCGTGAAGATCTTCCTCGCCAAGCGCTCGATCCGCCGCTCCACCTACACCACGGTCGTCTCCTCCTTCTTCGTCGGCTCGGTCTTCGATACAACCGCGGGGATCCTCGTCTTCGTCTACGCGCTCACCCAGGGTCTCCTGCCGCGGCCGCCCGAGCTGCCCGACCTGCCCGCCTTCGACATCGCCTTCTGGGCCCAGCATCCGAGCCTGCTGCTGTTCACGATCACGGCGCTCGGGATCCTGGTCGTCGTCATCTTCGCGGTGCTCGCCCGGCGGGTCGAGGAGTTCTGGGACCACATCAAGCAGGGCGCGATCGTCCTGGCGACGCCGAGCCTCTATCTGCGGGCGGTCGCCTCCTGGCAGGGGGTGGGGTGGGTGATGCGCTTTGCCTCCTACTGGTTCTTCCTCGACGCCTTCAACATCGGGGGCTCGTTCCAGAACGTCCTGCTGGTGATGAGCGTGCAGACCGTCTCCAACCTGCTGCCGCTGACCCCCGGCGGCGCCGGCGCCCAGCAGGCGCTGCTCGTCGCCACGCTGGTCGGACCCGGCCCGATCGCGGTGCTCACCTACTCGGTGGGCCAGCAGATCGCGATCGCCGCCTGGACCGTCCTCCTCGCCGCCCTCGCCCTGATCTTCGTCTTCAGGACCACCGACTGGCGCCGCCTGATCCGCAGTGCGAGTCGCGAGGCGGAGCAGCACGCCTAAGTCCGGTGCCGAAGGGCGGCTGGTACCGGTCAGGCCGCGCGGCGGCTCGGGGCGGACTCTCGTTCGGGCAGCGAGACCAGCGAACCCTCTTGGCCCGGCTCCTCGAGCTCCGATACCGCTACAACCACAAAACCGTGGCTGCAGTCGCAGACCGTTTCGTCGATTGCCTCGAGATCATCGACCGCGATCTCGCGCTCCTCGACGCACCCGGGATCTGAGCAGACGACCGTGAGCAGCAGCATGCCCCGATCCTTGCGACGGAAGCGGATGGACTCTCAGCGGCGAGAGCCGGAATTTGGCGCCTTAGTCTCGCTATGCGCGACTAAGGCGCCAGACC
>DATDJZ010000186.1:0-4325 GCA_036520315.1 Solirubrobacterales bacterium
GTGCTCGTCTCCGGTGCGCAAATGCCGGATCGGCGGGATCTGCCGCCGGAGCTGGGGGCGATGGCGCGTCGCAACGCCCTCGAGCTCAGCGACAAACGCTGGCGCTACGACGTTGGGCAACTGATCAGCGCGCTGGAGGAGTTGCTGGCGGAAACGACCGCCGTCGATGTCGCCCCAGCAACCGCGGGTGACGCCACGACGACCGAGGCTTCGCCCAAGGCGACGTCGACCGACCCCACGCAAATCCCCGCCGGTACCGGCGATCGGGAGCGTGCCGGCGATTGGCTCCGCGGCCACGGGCGGCTGCTCGCCGGAGTCGCCGCCCTCGCTGTACTTGGCGTGGTGCTGGCAATCGTTGCGCTCGGCGGTGGCGGTGACTCCGGGGGCGGAGACCTGGCGGACCTACAGTTCGAGCGCTACACGGGGTCTACGTTTACGGTCGACGTGCCGGTGGATTGGGACAGGACGAAGACGGATGAGACCGTCGGTGGCGTCAGAAAGACCCTGTTCGAGGACCCGGGCGGAGAAGGAACCGTGGAGATCGATCAGGAAGTTCAGGAAGCCAACCTGTCGCCGGAGGAGCGAATGAATCAGGCCGTGGAAATGCGCAGCGTAGAGCGCGGCTACGCCGCCCTCGCAACCACAACCGACCCGCAGAACGTGGACGGCCGTGAAGCCCTGCTCTTCTGGTACGAGCACGACGAGGGCATCGGTCCAGCGACCGTTGCCACCTACTTCTTCGACGCGGGCGGCCGCGGATGGCGAACCCGCGCGGCCGTAGCCAAGAAGGCCGGCGACAGCGACGAGTCGGCAAAGGACATCGCGACCAGGATGGCCATGACCCTGGAGCCACGCTGAGCGGAGCGGGGGCCCCGGCCGTGGGTGCGGCGGGTTGACGCATGCCCGACCCGGAAACGCGAAGCGGAGGACGGTTCGTCTGCAATCGCCTCCCGTGCGCTCCCAAAGGATCCGTGCAAGCCGATTGAGCTCTTGAGCGGCCTCGCGTGTTCGGGCCGACTTGACTCGTCAGGGCTTGCCTGAGAGCGTGGCTCCATACGCTAGCGCCGGTGGGAGAGCTCGGTATCGCCATGCTCATCGACTTGCACGCCCACTATCCGATGCACGTCATTCCTGGGAACGAGGGGACAGCCCAGCAGGGCTTGCTCCGCTGGGGCGAGGCTTTGTGGCGAGCGCGCCTCGTGAACTTCCTATCGCGCCTCTTCAATTACGAAGGGCCGGGCGGGAAACCGGGGGTCACGATCGAGCTGATGAGAGAAGGCGACGTTGGCGCGCTGTTGTCGGTGCTCCACAACCCGCTCGATGAGATGGACGTCTCGAAGGGGTACGGCGACCCACCCGACGGCAAGTATCTCCCGTCCCTGCTTGGGCAGCTCGAATCGGTCGAGGACAGCATCGCCTCCGATCCTGGGGTGGCCGTCGCCCATTCGCAGGATGAGCTCACAGCCGCCCTCGCCGCGGACGAGAAGGTACTGATCCACTGCGTCGAGGGTGGCTACCACCTCGGTGGCACTGAGGAGGAGATCCGAAACGCGGTCGGCCAGCTGGCGGCACGCGGCGTGGCCTACATCACGCTGGCCCACCTCTTCTGGCGGGATATCGCGACCAACGCGCCGGCGCTTCCATTTCTCCCGGACGCCCTCTACCGGCTGATCTTTCGCCAGCCACGGAAGGGCTTGAGCGACCTCGGCAGGATTGCGGCGGAGGCGATGCTCGATCTCCGGATCTTGATCGACATCACCCACATGTCCTCCCGAGCAACCGCCGCCACGCTGGACCTGATGGACCACCGCGACCCGAATATGCGGATACCCGTTCTGGCTACGCACGAGGCATGCCGATTCCGACGTCTGCGCCGACGCGAGTACAACCTCTCCGATGACACCATCCGCCGAATCGCCGACCGCCACGGACTGATCGGGATCATCCTGTGCCCCCACTACATCCTCGGTGGTGGCCCGCTCCGGAAGAGGCAGACGGCGGACTTCAAGGCATCGGTCGACGCTGTCTGCACCCACATCGATCACATTCACGACGTCACAAAGTCGCTCGACCACGTGGGCATCGGCTCAGATCTCGATGGTTGGATCAAGCCAGCGCTGACTGGCCTCGGCCACCTCGGCCACATGGCGGCCCTACAGGCCGAGCTGCGTCAGCGTTACGGCGAGGCCGACGCCGAGAAGATCTGCTCCGGTAACGCCGTTCGGGTTCTCACCACCGCCTGGGGATAGGACCCCTTCACCAGTCTGGCTCAGGCTTTTGTCGGTCGCACAGTGGATCGACTAGGCTCCGAGATTGCGGCCGAGAAGCTCGACAGCTACCAGCGCAATATCGCCAAGGGCCTCAGCAAGGCCTTCGAGCAGGAAGCAACCGAGGAGCACGAACTTGACCTCGACACGGCCAAGCTCGTCGTCTTCTCCGACCACCACAAGGGCGCGCGGGACGGCGCCGACGATTTCCGCCTGTGCGAGCGCGCCTACATGGCGGCGCTCGGCTACTACCTCGAGGAGGGCCACCGCCTGTACGTGCTTGGCGACGTCGAGGAGTTGTGGGAGAACTCTCCCGACGAGCCTCTCGCGGCCTATAGCGAGGCGCTCGAGCTGGAAGCGGAGTTTCATCGCCAGGGCCGCTACGAGCGCTTCTGGGGAAACCACGACGATTACTGGGGACACCCGGCAGACGTGGAGAAGCGCCTCTGGCGCTACTACCCCCAGCTCAGGGTGCGCGAGGCGCTGAAGCTCCGGATCACGAGCGGCGGCGAGAGGCTCGGGCTCCTCTTTCTCGTCCACGGTCACCAGGGGACGGTCGAGAGCCAGCGCTTCGCCTGGTTCTCGAAGCTCGTCGTTCGATACATCTGGCGGCCGCTCCAGCGGCGATTCGGGTTCAGCGCGACCACCCCGGCCACAGACTGGAACCTGCGCGCTCGCCACAACCAGGCGCTCTTTAGCTGGGCCCGATCACACCCGGCGAAGCCAGTCCTGATCGCGGGCCATACGCACAAGCCGGTCTTCGGCACGAGCAGCCCGCCGAAGCCCGAGCATCGGCCGCTCTCCGAAGTGAAGGCGGAACTGGACGGCGCCCGGGCGAAGTCGCCCACCGAACGAGACAAGATCGCCCGACTCCGCGCCGAGCTGGGCTGGATAGAGACGATCGAGCGCAGCACCGAGCCCGCGCCGATCCCGTGCGAGCCTCCGTGCTACTTCAACACGGGATGTTGCTCGTTTCCCGACGGTGACGTGACGGGGATCGAGGTCGCCGACGGCATGGTTCGATTGGTTCGTTGGCCCGACGACGAGGGCAAGGCACTCCCCAAGATCCTGGTCGAGAACGACTTGGGGAAGATCCTCGCCTCGGTCGGCGCGCCGGCCTGAGTGTCGCTCTCCTTGCGAAGCAGTAGCCCTCGGCGCTCCGGCTGCTTCCGTTCAGTCATTCGTGCCCTGCAGTGAGGCGCCAAAACTCCTAAGGGGTAGGCCCCAGGTTCGAATCCTGGTTGGGGCGTTGCACTGGGGAAGTTTTCTACCCCTCCGGGGGGTTGGGAGTTCCCATAGGCGTCCGCAGCTTCTCGTACTAAGTTTCCATGATCCCGAAATCGGCCTCATCGAGATCGTCTCCGGCGCTTGCTGTCGCCATAGTGGATGGCGATCCTCTGTGGCGCCATGCGTTGCGCATGCGCCTGGCTGCCGAAGGCGACATCGAGCTCGTTGGCGAGGCCCCGGATGCTTCTACTGGGATCGAGCTGGTCAGGGACCAACGGCCGGACTTGGTCTTGCTCGAGCTCGCGCTGCCCGATCGGAGTGGCGGCGACGCGATGCGCGAGATTCTCACCATCTCTCCGGAGATCAGGGTCATCATGCTCGCCGCCGAAGCTGACGAGACCACTCAGCTGCAGGCGCTACAAGCGGGAGCAGCCGGCTTCCTGCTGAAGTCGATCGACCTCGACATCCTGCCCCGGGTCCTCCGCGGTGTGCGAGAAGGTGAAGCGGCTGTGAGTCGATCGGTTGCCATGCGTCTCGTGGAAGAGGTCCAGGCTCGGGAGGGCTGACGTCAACAGCTTTCATACGAATGGCCAGTTTCCAGTGAATCGTCGATGGGGAAGATAGATTCGATTTGCCGGCGTGTCGGGGTCAGCAACTGGCCCTGAGTGTGGTGGATTCAGCCGGCAGAAGCAGAAGAAAGCGCAACCGGGAAGGGATGCCCGGGATGGCCAAGCTCAAGGTTTCCGGCGTTCACGTCATCATCGGCGAGCCAGACCCGATCGCTCGGCGAGTGATTCGGGACGCATTGCAGGACCAGGCAGGCTTCGTCAT
>DATDJZ010000187.1:0-13701 GCA_036520315.1 Solirubrobacterales bacterium
CCATCCGACGCCTGTCAGGAGTACATGCCGGTGAACTGTCCTCCGGTGACGTTGATCACCTGACCCTGGATGAAGTTGGAGTACTGCGAGCAGAGGAACATGACGGGGCCGGCGGCGTCGGAGGGCTCCGCCGGGCGACCCAGCGGGATCGTCATCCGGGCCATCTGGCGCATCTGCTCCGGGATCCCGAGCGAGACCTCCTCGGTGCTCTCGCCGGCGGCCTGCATCGTCTCGCCCTTCTCCTTCGCCTGGGTGAGCCGGGTTTCGACGAAGCCGAACGCAACCGCGTTGCAGTTGATCTTGAACTGCCCCCACTCCTTGGCGATGGTCTTGGTGAGGCCGGTGACGCCGGCCTTCGCCGACGAGTAGTTGGCCTGGCCGGCGTTCCCCATGGTCCCCGAGATCGAGGTGACGTTGACGAGCTTGCGGAAGACCTCCTCACCAGCCTGGGCCTCCTTCTTGGCGGCCTCGCGCCAGGTCGGGGCCAGGGCGCGGATCACGCGGAAGGGCACGATCGTGTGGATGTCGAGCATCGCCTGGAACTGCTCGTCGCTCATCTTGTGGACGACCCCGTCCCAGGTGTAGCCGGCGTTGTTGACCACTGCGTCGACCTGGCCGAAGGCGTCGATCGCGGCCTTGACCATGTCGTCGGGCATGCCGGGCTTGGTGAGATCCCCCGCGAAGACGGCGGTCTCGCCCTCGATCTCCTTGGCGGCCTCCTCCGCGACGTCGCCATCGAGGTCGTTGATCAGCACCTTGGCGCCCTCCTTCGCGAACAGCTCGGCCGTGGCGCGGCCGATCCCTCTCGCCGAGCCGGTGATGATCGCGGTCTTTCCGTCAAGCAAACCCAAGGTCGTTGCCTTTCATGCGAGGGTGCGCGACAGCGCGCAACCCGTTTTGTGATGGTGTGCGAGGCGGGGACTCTATGAAACTTGGCCCGCGAGCCAGCCCACTAGCCGAAGCGGTAGGTGGCGATCCCGTGCGCGATCACCGTGCCTTCCGGATCAGTCACCGTGACCTCGCAGAAGCTCAGCCGCGCGCCGCGCTTGGCCACCCTCGCCTCGGCACGGAGGTCGACGGCGTCGGCGGCCGAAGCGAAGTTGACCGAGAGCGAGACGGTGGATCCGGCGACGCTCTCCGGCACCTCGTCGGTTGCCCAGGCCGCGGCCATCGCCGCCGTGTCGATCAGGGCGCCGATCGCGCCGCCGTGCACGACCCGGCCGATCGTCGCCAGCTCGGGCTTGAAGGGGAGCTCGAGGACGGCCTCATCGGTGCCGAGCGAGACGACCCGGATGCCGAGCTCCGCGGCGTGCGGCGAGTTCGGGATGAACTGCTCGATGATCTCGCGGCGGCTCGGCGTCTCGTTCACGTCCAGATGCGAGGGTGCGCCGCAGCCGAAGGCGAGGCACACGTTTGATGGCGAAGCCGGACAGTAGCCCTCAGAGACCGAGCACGCCCTGGATCAGCGAGAGAGCCGAGCGCGGGTCGACGCCGTGCTCCTCCTCGAACTTGTGCTGGAGGCGGTCGTCGAAGAGGGCGAGTAGCAGCTCCTCGCGGCTGGAGCCGAAGCGGCAGGCGGCGCGATCGAGCGCCTCGAGCGAGAGGTTCTGGAGCGCCCCGGTGATCCCGCCGACATCCGGGAGGTCGCGGTCCTGGCAGGGATCGGCGATCTTGACGGTCTCCCGGGTGGAGTTCGCATAGGCGATGCTGTAACCGCCCGCGGCGATCAGCGCCGCGCCGGCGGCCATCGCGACCGCCCGCCTGGACAACGCCCGCGCCACCCCGAGGGCGCCGGTGAGCAGGATGAGGGCCGCGAGCAGGGCGAGGGCCGCCGTGACGATGAAGGTGGGCCGGAAGGCCGAGCGGACGGCGCCTGTCACCACGTCGTCAAGTCGGTCGCCCAGGTGTCCCATCTCGACCGCGTCGTCCCCCTCCAGCCCGGACTGCGCCTTATCGATCTCCTTCTGCAGCTCGCCTCGCGGGTCGTCGGTGTTGAGGCCGCCGAAGAGGTCGGGGGCGATCTCGATCTTGTCCTCTGGCGGCAGCTTCGCGTCGAGCACGGCGGCGGTCCCCTGCAGGCGGGCCGTGTCGATGGTGGAGGTCAGGTTGGAGGAGATCAGCGGAGCAAGGGCGGCGAGCGCCACCGCGATCCCTGCATGGCGGATCGAGAGCAGCCTCGCCGTGTCCTGGCGGGTGCGCTCGGGGATCAGCTCGCCGGAGAGGGCCGGCAGCGCCGTCCCCATTCCGGCTCCGGCGAGCACCTGCGGCACCACCGTCCACCAGGCCGAGGCGCCGGGCAGCAAGGCCAGGCAGCCGACCCCGCCCGCCACCATCAGACAGCCGGCGATCGCCTTGGTCTCGGGGTCGCCCGGCACCCGCGAGGAGGCGATCGCCGAGATCGGCAGGACGCTCACCGCCAGCGCCGCCGCCAGCGGCTCGATGCTCCAGCCCGAGACCAGCAGCAGCACGACGAGGAAGACGACGGCGGTGAGCGAGGCCGAGAGCAGAGCCAGCGCGATCGCCGGGCGCCAGGGGAGCGGGGAGGAGGCGCGGCCGTCGTCGCGGACACGGGCGTTCGCCGATTCGGTGCGCGCCACCTGCAGCATGACCAGCAGCGCGGGCAGCACGATCGGCGCCTGCGCGAGGAAGATCGCGCGCCACGAGAAGGCCTGCGTGAGCGCGCCGCCGAGCGCAGGGCCAACGGCGATCCCGAAGACCGAGGCCGCCACCCACATGCGGCGCCCGTGGCCCGGCCTGCCTCCGTCGAGGAGGGCGAAGGCCGCGATTAGCCCACCGGCTGCGCCGAGCGCCTGGACGCCGCGGAGAGCGAGCAGCAGGCCGAGCGAGTTCGAGGCGCCGCAGCCGAGCGAAGCCGCCAGGAACACCGCGAAGCCGGCCGCCCCGACGCGCGCGTCGCCGAAGCGGCGGCAGAGCGCGGCTGCAGGCAGCAGCGCCACCGCCAGGACCGCGGTGTAGACGCCGAGCACCAGGGCAACGCCCTCGACCGTCGCGTCGAGATCGACCAGGATCGAGGGCAGGCCGAGCGTGACGATCGAGGCGTCCGCGAGGGCGATCCCGGCGGCGAGCGCTATGAAGGTGCGCCTCACGCGGCCAACCTAGCGCGGTACCTTCCGGGGGCATCAATGCCGTTGCTCATCGAAGACGTCGACGCCGCGCGCGAGGGCCGGGAGCATCTCCGGCCCGCTTCGCTGGGCGACGCCGCGACTACAGGCCGAGCTGCCTGCCGAGGATCTCCTTCATCACCTCGTCGGTGCCGCCCCCGATCGGGCCGAGGCGGGCGTCGCGGTAGGCCCGCTCGACGCCGTACTCGCGCATGTAGCCGTAGCCGCCGTGGATCTGGATCGCCTCGTCGGCGACGTCGCACATCCCCCGCTGCGTGAACAGCTTGGCCTGGGTGACCTCGCGGGTCGCGTCCCCGCCCGCCGCGAACTTGCGCAGGCAGGCATAGGTGAGCGCGCGGGAGGCCTCGACCTTCACCGACATCTCCGCGAACTTGTGACGGATCGTCTGGAAACGGCCGATTGGGCGCCCGAAGGCCTCGCGCTCCTTCGCGTACCCGAGGGTCTCCTCGAAGACCCTCTGCATGCCGCCGACGGCTCCCAGGGCCATCGTCAGCCGCTCCCACTGGAAGTTGGCCATGATCAGCTTGAAGCCCTCGTTGAGCTCGCCGAGCAGGTTCTCCTCGGGCACCTCGACGTCGGTGAAGGAGAGCTCGCCGGTGTCCGATGAGTGCCAGCCCATCTTCTCGAGCTTCGAGACGACCTCGTAGCCCGGCATGTCGCGCTCCAGCACCAGAAAGGAGATGCCGTGGTGGCCGCCCTCCTCGGTCGTCTTGCAAGCGCAGACCAGCAAGTCGGCGCGGACGCCGTTGGTAATGAACGTCTTCGAGCCGTTGACCACGTAGCCGCCGTCCACCTTGCGCGCGGTGGTCCGGAGCGCGGCCACATCCGAGCCTGCGCCGGGCTCGGTGATCCCCAGCGCGCCGATCAGCTCGCCCCTGATCCCGGGAACCAGCCAGCGCTGCTTCTGTTCCTCGGTGCCAAACTTCCAGATCGGCGGCATCGCGATCTCGGTGTGCGCGCCGAGGCCGGCGGCCACCCCGCCGCTGCCGCCGGAGTGCGAGAGCTCCTCGACCCAGACCGCGTCGTGGACGTAGTCGCCACCCTGGCCGCCGTACTTGGTCTCGTACTTGAGGCCGAGGAAGCCGAGCTCCCCGCAGCGGTTGTAGAGCTCGCGCGGGAACTCCCGCGCCTCCTCCCACTCCTCGACATGCGGCGCGATCTCCTTGGCGACGAACCGGCGGACCGACTCGCGCAGCTCCTCGTGCTCCTCGCCGAAGGGCGGCAGCAGCGCCCGCTGGCCGGTGTCCTTGATCACGGTCATTCCGCGGCGCTCTTCTCCGGCGCCTGCCAATCCTCGAGCATCGTGTAGCCGCGGCCGGCGTGGTCGAAGCCGAGCAGATCGCCCTGCGGATTCTTCTTGTTGCCGTGGTGATAGGCGCGCACCTCGGCGATCTTGCCGTCCCGCAACAGGAACCACTCGGTGCCGCGGTCGAGGCGCTTCTCGCCCGACTTCGGATCGCGCCAGGTCATCGTCCACTCGATCACGGCCTCATCGCCCTGTTCGATGCCGTGCTCGAGATACCACTGGCCATCGATCTGCTCAACCCCGAGCTTGGAGTTCATCCCGATGCGCTCGGCGCCCTCGTGCGGCCCGAGCCGGGTGTAGTAGTGGACCGCGTCGTCCGTGAAATGCGAGGCGACCAGATCCGGATGGCCTGTGTTGAGCGCCTCGTAGTAGGAGCGGATGTGGTCGAGATTGCTCACCGAGCCGCGTTTATAGACGGGAATGTCGATTCGGGCATCGGCGGTTCGTAGCTAGGGTGAACGCGGCGAATGGCGCCGCGCCCGCGGAGGAGGAACGTATGAGGTTCATGGTCAACCTGGTTACGGACGGGAGCTCGATGGAGGGCATGACCCCCGAGGAGAGGGCCGAGTTCGCCCAGAGGATGGGGGAGTTCATGGGCGAGATCGAAAACGCCGGCGTGCTTCTCCACACCGACGCTCTCGGCCCCGTGAGCGACGCCAAGACGCTCCGGCGCGGCAGGAACGGAAAGGTTGTCGTCACCGACGGACCGTTCGCCGAGACCAAGGAGCAGATCGCCGGGTACATGGTGCTCGACTGCAAGGACATCGACGAAGCCGTCGGCTGGATCGAGAGGATGCCGGTCGCCGGGGGTGCCGTCGAGGTCCGCCCGCTCGCGGGCCGCTCGGAGAAGCCGTGACGGTGAACTCGTCCAGTGAACCTGTCGATTCGGTGCTCTGCCGTTCGTCGTCAGGTTGAATGCGGCGAAAGGCGCCGCCACAGCTGAGGAGGAAGAAATGAAGTACCTGTTGACGTTCGTCCGCGATCAGGATCAGATGTACGCGGGAACCGAGGAGGAGATGCGCCAGGGGATGGATGCCTGGAACGCCTTTGACCGCGAGGCGATCGAGGCCGGAGTGCTGATCGCCAACCAGGCGCTCGAGCTGCCCGAGACCGCCAAGACGGTGCGCATCGTCGAGGGCGGCGAGCCGGCGGTCACCGATGGCCCCTTCACCGAGACCAAGGAGCAGCTCGGCGGCTTCTGCCTGATCGACTGCGGGAGCTTCGAGGAGGCGATCGGCTGGGCGAAGAAGGTCCCGCTGCGGCCCGACAGCAAGGTCGAGGTGCGCCAGGTCAAGGACCTCTCCCCCTACGGCTATGTGGGCGCGACGCCCGAACCGATCCAGACGAGCGCCTAGAGCCCGTAGCTGCGGCCGATCACCTCGAGCATGATCTCGTCGGTGCCCGCGCCGATCCGGTTGAGGCGCGCGTCGCGGTAGGCCCGCTCGACCTCGTACTCCTTCATGTAGCCATAGCCGCCGTGGATCTGGATGCACTCGTCGGCGACGTCGCAGATCAGGCGTGAGGCGAAGAGCTTCGCCTGCGAGATCTCGCGCACCGGGTACTCGCCGTTGCCGAAGCGCCAGGCGGTCGTGTAGACGAACTGCTTCGCGGCTTCGATCTGGGTCGACATCTCGGCGAACTTGTGGCGGATCGCCTGGAAGCGGCCGATCGGGCGCCCGAAGGCCTCACGCTCCTTGGCGTACTCGAGGGTGCGCTCGAAGACCCGCTCGGCGCCCGAGACGCATCCGATCGCGCCGACCAGGCGCTCCCCCTGGAGCTCCCAGGAGATGTGATAGAAGCCCTTGCCCTCCTCGCCGAGCATGTTCTCCGCCGGGACACGGACGTCCTCGAAGGCGAGCTCGGCGGTGTCGGAGGCGTGCATCCCCATCTTCTCCAGCTTCCGGGAGACGCTGAAGCCGGGCACGGGGTTGCCGTCGTCGTCCTTCAGGTCGACGACGAAGAGCGTGATCCCGTCGTGGCCCTTGTCGGGATCGGTCTTGGTGACCAGCACGATGAAGTCCGCGCGCGCACCGTTGGTGATGAAGATCTTCGAGCCGTCGATGACGTACTCGTCGCCGTCGCGCTTGGCTGTGGTGCGGATGCCGGCGACATCCGAGCCGGCGCCCGGCTCGGTGATCCCGAGGCTGCTGATCTTCTCGCCCTTGACAGAGGGCACCAGGTAGCGCTGCTTCAGGTCCTCGGTGCCGAGCAGGTGGATCGGCGGCGTCGCCATGTCGGTGTGCACCGCCATCCCCATGTTCAGCCCGCCGCAGCCCGAGTAGCTCATGCACTCGGCTCGGACCAGCGAGTAGAAGTAGTCGCCGCCCTGGCCGCCGTACTCCTCCGGGTAGCAGAGCCCGATGAAGCCGAGCTCGCCCGCCCGCTTCACGACGGAGTCCGGCCAGCCGTCCTCCTCCCACTCGAAGCGATGGGGCGTGAGCTCCTTGAGCACCCAGGAGCGCATCGACTCGCGAAGCTCCTCGTGCTCGTCGGTGAAGATGAAGTGCTTGCGCTGCGTGCCGTGGTCGGGCTTGATCACGCTGGAGGTTGCGGTGGACACATGTTCTCCTTCTGCAGGTCTGATTCGCCGAGTTCGGCGGGGTCGGAAAAGTGAATAGTAGGACTTCCTACTTCTTACTTCAACGCAAGCTTCGTTGCGCGGATTCAACATGCGGAGTTCTGCTGATGTGCAGGGGAAGGGCGCTCTCTACTCTGCTGCCGGGGTGTCACGAGCGACTGAATCGGCACTGGGACCGTTGGGGGCCGCCGAAGGGGGTCTCATGTCGCCCCCTGCACCGACCATCCCTCCAGGTCCTCGAAGCCCCGGCCTCGTCCAGACGCTCGAGTGGATGTACCGGCCGATCTCCTTCATGGAGGCGTGCCGACGGCGCTACGGCGACGTCTTCTCCCTCCGCCTCGGCCCCGGCCGGAACACGGTGGTCGTCGCCGAGCCCACAGCGGCGCGTCGGGTGATCAGAGGGGATCCGAGCGTCTTCCGCGCGGGCGATGCCAACGGACTACTGAAGCCGGTCGTGGGCCCCGCCTCGCTCCTCGTCCTCGATGGGGAGGAGCACATGCGGCACCGTCGGATCCTGCTGCCCGCCTTCGGGGCGAAGCACGGTCCCGCATTCGCGAAATCCGTTGAGACCGCGACGCGCGAGCGGCTGGCATCGTGGCGCGCCGGCGACACGCTCAAGCTACAGGAGGAGATGGAGGCGATCTCCCTCGACGCGATCCTGAGACTCGCCCTCGGCCCCGGCCCCGAGGAGCGGCTCGAGCGCTTCCGGGTGCTCGTCCCCGAGATGATGAGGCGATGCTCGTCACCCTTCACCCTGCTGCCCTACTTCCGCCATGAGTTGGGCGGCGTGACCCCGTACGCCGGCCTGCAGAAGGTGCTCGGCGAGCTCGACGGCCTCTTCTCGGACGCGATCGTCGAGCGGCAGGCCTCCTCCATCGAAGACGTCTCCGACTGTCTCTCACTCCTCTGCGCGGCGACGGACGAGGGCGGCGCCCCGCTGACCAACCGGCAGATCCGCGACGAGCTGCTCACGATGATCATGGCCGGATACGAGACCACGACCAGCGCCCTCGCCTGGACGTTCGAGCGGCTGCTCCGGTCGCCGGAGGTGATGAGCCGCCTCCAGGACGAGCTCAGCCGCGGGAGCGACGAGTATCTCGACGCGGTCGTGAAGGAGGTGCTTCGAATTCGGCCGGTGGTTCCGGTCCTGGCCCGGAAGCTGAAGGAAGACGTCGAGCTGAACGGCTACCGGATCCCCAGCCGCTCGGTCCTGATGGTCTCGATCTTCCTGCTCCACCGCGATCCGGATCTTCACCCCGAGCCCGACGAGTTCCGGCCCGATCGCTTCCTTTCTGGCAGCAACGAGGAGCCGTGGCTCGCCTTCGGGGGCGGGGTTAGGCGATGCCTCGGCGCGAACTTTGCTCAGCTCGAGATGAAGGTGGTCATCAAGGCGATTCTCGCCGCGGCCACCCTCCGGGCCCCCGATCTTGCCGACGAACCCGTCGCGCGGAGACGCTTCACGTTCGCACCGGCGTATGACGCTCGGGCGACCGTGGAAGAGGTCTCGATCTTGCAGTAAGCAGGCTTTTCTGCACCCAACGCGAAGGCCGTGAGGCCACCCGTACCTGTCGAATATCGGTCCATGCCCACTGAGAGCGACATGTCATATTTCCGTCCAGCCTCAAGTTTTCCCGTTTTTTCCGCCGATCATCCCTGTAATGAGCCGCAAACCGGGGAGACTTCCCGCGGACGACGCGGGTGGGCTCGAGATGCTTGCGCTGCCTAGAAGCGACGGCGGGGTTGCCGCGCCGCGCGAGCTGATCTCTGGGCGAACGGCCGCTGGGCCCCTCGCCCAGGTACAGGGGCTGCTGGCGCTGGGGGCGGCGATCAACGGCGCGATCGCGACACTCCTGCCGCATCCCGACTACTACAACGTCCCCGGCCTGCTGAGCGTCCAGATCAGCGCGCTCGCCTACGGGATCATCGTGCTCATGCTCGGCGACCGGATCTCGTTCAACGTGCTGAAGGTCGGCAACCTCCTCGCGGCCGTCCTGACGACCATGGCCGTGTACTTCAGCGGCGACAGCTCGAGCGGCTACGCGATCTTCTTCCTCTGGATCGGGTTCTACGTCTTTTACTACCCGGTGTCGCGCTGGGAGGCCGCCGGATACATCGTCTTCGCGGCACTCTGCTACGCGGTCGCCATCGCCATCACACCTACGCCCCCGCCGGGTGCGGCGCATACCAACGTCGCCTTCTTCTCGATCGTCGCCGGGACTCTCGCCACCGCCGGCCTCCTCCTTACCTACCTGCGCCAGCGCGTCGAGCGGCTGATGGGGCGGCTGGTCGAGGCGTCGAGAACCGACCCGCTGACAGCGCTGCCGAACCGGATGGGTCTCCAGCAGGCCCTGGAGAAGGAGGTCGAGCGCGCGCGGTCCGATGAGCGGCCGGTCAGCCTGCTGCTGATCGACATCGACCACTTCAAGTCGCTCAACGAGCGACTCGGCATCAGCGGCGGAGACAAGATCCTGCAGGAGCTGGCCATCCTGATCAAGGATTCGACCCGGCTGATCGACACGGTCGCCCGCTCCGGTGGTCAGGAGTTCGCGGTGCTGCTGCCACAGATCGACGGCAACGGTGCGTTCCTATTGGCGGAGAAGATCCTTTCCCGAATGCGTGGGTCGATGCTCGGCACCCCGCAGGGGATAACCGCGTCGGCCGGGGTCGCGGAGTTCCCCGGTCACGCGTCCGACCCGCACGAGCTGGTTGCGGTTGCCGACCGGGCGCTGCAGGCTGCGAAGGCACTCGGTCGTGACAGGGCCGTCATCTACAGCCCCGAGGTGACCAGTACGGTCGGCGCGGTCGCCGGCAAGAGGAGCGTCGAGAGCCAGGCCCAGCTGGCGACGGTGCTCGGCCTCGCCGAGGCGCTCGACCAACGCGATTCCTACACCGCGAAGCACAGCCAGACGGTCGGGCTGGTGTGCGAGATGATGGCGCGGGAGCTCGGCCTCGACGAGGCCCGGGTTCAGAGGGTGCGGCTCGCGGGGATCCTCCACGACATCGGCAAGATCGGCGTGCCGGACTCGATCCTCGGCAAGCCGGGCAAGCTCACGGACGATGAGATGGATCAGATGCGCAGGCATCCGGAGCTGGGCGCCAGGATCCTCGTCGGCGGCGAGCTCGACGACGTTCGCGAGTGGATCCTCGCCCACCACGAACGCCCGGATGGAGCGGGCTACCCGAAGGGCCTGACCTCTGAGGAGATCCCGCTCGAAGCCGCGATCCTCGCGGTGGGCGATGCATATGAGGCGATGACCAGCGATCGCGTATATCGCCGCTCGATCGGTGAGAAGGCCGCACGGCACGAGCTGCGAAAGAGCGCGGGCACCCAGTTCAACGAGCGCGTGGTCGACGCTCTCGTGCACGTGCTGAAGCGCGACAGCGCGATGGTCAGGGTCTGAGACGCGCCAAGCGCGCAAGCGGACCAGGCGACCACCAGGCGAACTCCCCACAGAGCTGCATCAGGGCCGGCATGAGGAACGCCCTGACCAGGGTCGCGTCAACGAGCACCGCCAGGGCGGTTCCGACGGCGACCTCCTTGATGAAGACCATCTGGGAGAAGACGAATGAACCCATCGCGACCGCGAACAGAATCGCCGCCGCGGTGATGATCCTGCCGCTTCGCTCCAGCCCGAGAGCGATTGCTCGCGGACCGGGCTCGGTTTCACGGGCCTCGGCAACGCGGCTGAGAAGGAACACGCTGTAGTCGGTGGAGAGCCCGAAGATGACGGCGAACAGCAGGATCGGCACCGAGATGTCGAGCGCTCCCACCCCGCTGTAGGCCAGGAGCGACTCGAACCTCTCGTCCTGAAACACCAGCACCAGGACACCCAGGGCCACGCCGATGGTCAGCATGTTCACCACCAGCGTCACCAGGGCGAGGACGGCCGAACCGGTGAGCAGCAGGATCGCGATCAGCGTGCTCGCGACCACGATCGCCACCGCCAGCGGTAGATGGGCCCGGAGGCTGGCGCGCTGATCCACCAGTTCGGCGCTCGCGCCTGTGACCAGGGTCGATGCCCCGAGTCCGCTGTCGCGGATCGACTTGACCACATTCGTCGCGGGGTCGGAGTTCGGATCGACGTTCATATGGACCTCGACCACGCTCACCCCTCCGGGGAGGACCCGCGGAGGATCAACGCCGGTGACCGGCGGCTTGGTCTTGATCGTGTACCGCGGAAATGTGGATCTGCCGGATTGGACCAGCAGGATCGAGTCCGCCGGGTCGTTGTGAAAGTTCGCCCGTACGGCGCTGTCCACCAGACGGGCGCTGTTGTCACGCGGGAGAACCCTCGCGTCCGCCCGGGTGAGTTCGATGCGGTTCAGGGGGAGCGCCGCGATCAGCATCACGGCCGTGACCGCGAGCGCGATGATCCCGGGCCTGGCCTGAACGATCTCACCGATACGCCGCCAGAAGGGCGAGCCGTGGACCGGCGTCGGATCGGAGATGCTCAGGGAGTTGATCCGGGTTCCAAGCAGGCCGAGAATCGCAGGCAGCACGAGGATCACCACCAGCAGTGACACCAGGGCGACCACCGCGCAGCCGACCCCGGTCGAGTACAGGAAGGGCTGCGGGAAGATGCACAGGGAGGCGACCGCGACCGCGACGGTTCCGGCGCTGAAGCAGACCATCCGGCCGATCGGCCCGACGGTGTCGCACATGGTCTTCAACCCTGGACCCGAGCGAGCCAGCTCCTCGCGGTACCTGGACACCATGAAGAGGCTGTAGTCGATCGCGAGGCCGAGCCCGAGGACCGTGACGACGTTGAGAGCGAAGATGTCGACGGTCATCACCTCGCTGAGCAGCCGCAGGGCGGCGAGCGTGAAGGCGATCGACAGCCCGCCGACGACGAGAGGCAGGACAGCGGCGACCAGGCTCCTGAAGACGAGCAGCGAGATCAGCAGGATGAATGGCGCCGCGTACAGCTCGATTCGGCGGAGGTCGCTCTCGGTGGCGTCGTTGAGCTGAACCGAGGCGACGGCCGTTCCCCCGACCTCGACGGCCCCATTGCCCTCGAAGGCCGAATCCACCTTCTCGCCGATATCGGAGAGGTTGTCGACCGATGGGCTTGCGAACCCCTCGACCAGAGCCTGGGAGCCCGCGTCCGAGACGAGCCCCGGGTCCTCGGCCGGAGTGCTGACGCGAACGATCCCGTCGATTCCCGCCAGGGTCCGCGCGGTCCTGTCGAGAAACGCTCTGCTCTCGGCGCTCTGGACCGAGCCGCCGGGGGTCACCAGGAGGAGGACGGCCGGGACCGCCTGCTCGCCCGTTGCGTCCTCGATCTCCTCATAGGCGCGCGAGCTCTCGGAATCCGGGTCCGTGAACCCGAAAGGCTGAGCCCTGTCGAAAACCGAGGAACCGAGGAACGCGGCGCCGCCGGCCGCGATCAGGGCGATCACGACGATCAGACGGCGATGGAGATAAGAGAAGCCCCCTAGGACCCTCACTTGCTCACTATATGCCGCAAATCGGGCGGATCCGGGGCACCGCCAAGGGTCTAGACGGACTGATGGTCCCTCGGCGCGGGCTCGCGTGCACTCTCGGTCAGCAGCTGATCGAGCGGATTGCTCTCGCGCCGCTCCGCAACGCGCGCGCTATCGACTCGGACCCGCACGCCGCCGGCCGGGACGATGATCGCGCCCTCGGCACGAGTGCGCTCCACGGTCTTGCTCAGCGGGGTCAGCTTGAGCTGCGACAGAACGTCCTGCAGCACGACGCGCATCTCGAGGAGCGCGAACGGCGCCCCCAGACAGCGTCGGACGCCGCCGCCGAACGGGATCCACATGTACGCCGGAGGCTTGCCCTCGATGAAACGCTCCGGGCGGAACTCGTTGGGATTCTCATAGGCCCCGGGATCGCGCTGAATCAAGCTCATCGGCGTCCAGATCCGGACGCCTTCCGGAATCCGCCAGGGCCCCAGGTCGACCGTCTTCGCGGTCACCCGTCCAGCCGCGATCACCGGGGGCCGCAGCCGGAGCGACTCCTTGATGGCCGCATCGGTGAACTCCGACTCACCGAGCTCCGCCTCGGCGACGATCCGCTGGCGCGCGCCGGGTCGATGGAGCACCAGGTCGAAGGTCCAGGCGAGGGCCGTCGCCGTGGTCTCGCTGCCGGCCACGATCAGGGTCACGAGCTCGTCGCGGATCTCCTCGTCGCTCAGCTCGGTTCCGTCGTCCCGCCTCGCCTCGATGAGCATGGAGAGGATGTCGTCACCGGCTGAGCCGTTCGCGACCGCCTCTCGATGCGCCCGGATCTCCTCGTACAGCAGCTTGTCGAGCTTCCGCCGGCGCCGCAGGAAGTACGCCCAGGGCGAGAGCGGGCCGAGATCGTGGCGCACCCAGTCGCCGACCGCGCAGAGAGACATCATCGCCATCAGGCCCTCGGAGGCCTTCGTCAGCGCCTCCGTTCGCTTCCGATCCGTGATCCCCATGAGGACCTCGAACAGAAAGTCCATCGTCAACCGGTACATCTCGGGATGAAGCTCGATCTCCTCGCCCTCGCTCCATCTCTCCATCGTCCGCTCGCACGCCGCCCGGAATCCGGCCTCGAACGCCCCGAGGCGCTCGCCATGGAAGCGAGGCAGGAGGAGCTTGCGCCGGTCCATGTGCGGCCGGCCGTCGAGCCCGGTGACCGACTTCGTTCCGAAGATCGGCTTGACGAGGTTCCCGGCCGG
>DATDJZ010000188.1:0-5494 GCA_036520315.1 Solirubrobacterales bacterium
AGCAGGGCCGCAAGGGGGAGAAGATCTCGGCCATGTGGTCGACTGACTCGGGCGATACCTGGTCCGATCCGGTCGTCATCGACCCGATCGCCGGGGCCGCGCCGCTCGACCGTGACCCTGACGGCGCTCCTTGCCCAGAGCAGATTGGCCACAAGTTCGATCCCTACGTCTGCCGACTGCGCACGGGTGACGGCGTGGCCGATGTCGCCGTCGATCCGATTACCGGTACCGCCTACGTCGCGTGGCAGGACGGTGGGCCGGACGGCAACGTCGTGATTCGGCTGGCGAAGTCGACCGATCACGGTCAAAGCTGGGACCAGCTGGGGGTCGTCGATACGGTCCCCGCGACGGATGCACACACCCCGTCGGTAGAAGTCGATGGGGACGGAAACGTCGCGGTCACTTACTACGACTTCCGCTTCAACGACGTCAACTCGACCGATGGGCTCGAGACGGCCCACTGGATCCGCCGCTCGGCCGCTGGCGGCGAGTCGTTCGGGCCGGACGAGCTGCTGGGCACGACGTTCGACACTCGGAAGGCGCCGTACGCGCTCGGCTACTTCCTCGGCGACTACGACGGTCTGGCCTCGATCGGAGCGTCGTTCGAGCCGTTCTGGATCTCGACCCAGGGCTCGACCGCGGCCAAGCCGGTGCTTGACGGCGGCGTCGATTTCGCCGACCGAACCAACGTGTTCTCGGCCTTCGTTCCGTAAGTCGCACGGGGGATGCAGGTCGTCCAAGAAGGCGGCGTCGCCGAGCTCTGCGTCGAACTGGGTGGAGAGCCCGAGCGGATGAAGGTCGGTCGGCCTCGATCTAGGTCATCAGAGCCCGTCTGACGCCCGCGGGGGCGCCCCGCTCGTGATCCTTCGCGGGCGTGGAGGGCGCTCCTGATCGCCTCTCAGCGCCAGAGTAGAGCGGCGGCGTATCGAGGTCGCCGACGCCGGGTCCCCATTGCTCCCGTCGGCGGCGACCGCGTCGGCGGCGACCGCGCGACCTCCCGGCTGTTGCCCCTGCGTTGGGCCCGCGGCCCTCGCGCCCCCCATTCCGAAAGCGAAACCCCGCCGTGGGGCTTTCTCGGATGCCGGAGGAGGGACTCGAACCCCCGACACGCGGATTATGATCGGCTACAGGCAGGGGCCTCAGGGGTCAGACAGCTCCTCTCAGGCACGACAAGGTGACCTCAGTTCGCCCGGAAGTCGCGAGTTGGGTGCGAAATCGGGTGCGAGATCGAAGCGGAAGCGGCGGTGGGGGTAGAGCCGCCCGTTTGGCGACCCGCCTTGCGGGCCAAATACCGAGTGTCATGTCAGAGCTGAGGTCAGTCCGAGCGGGTTCATTCAACGAGGTATGTCTCGTAGATCACGCCTCAGGGCTGGCGGCCGCCGACGCTGACGAACACGCCTCTGTTCAACCAATCGAGCTCGGGCGCGGCGGTCTCGATCTGGGTCGAGGTACGGAAGGTGTACTCGGAGGCGTCCAGGGACTCACCGTCTCCGATTCGCGCCAGAACTTCCGGGCTGCCGTGTCGCACACCTCGCGACTGGACGTAGAGCAGCTCGCCGCCATCCGTCTCCAGCGTGTAGCGGATGTCCGCCAGTGCGGTGCCATCCGGCAGGGTGATCTGCCAATCCGCGCTTGCGCCCGGGAGCAGCTTCCCGTTGATCTCGGGGCCGGTGAACGTCCCGCCGGTCTGGGGGACGATGCGCCGGTGGCCCTGGGCGACAGCGCCGAGATCGAGTGGCTCGCCCAGCGTGGCCTCCAGGCGGTAGACCAGGGTCAGGCGAGGGTCGGGAAGCCGGATGCTCATCGCTCAGCGGCAGGCAGAGGGCCGAGTGTCCGCTTCCCCGGGTCGTTGGGATGGGGCCCCAGCGGGGTGACGGTGACGTGCATCCATCCGTAGAGCGGCAGAGCCCTGAGCAGGGCCTCGAGCTCGGCTTCGCCGTTGGCCCGGTACAACCCGAGGATGCTGTTCTCACCACCTGCGACGGGCCGTGTCCAGACCCGGACGAGCTGGCCGTCGTCCACCAGCCGCGCCGCGGCCGATGCCTCAGCCCGCTCGCGATCCTTGACCTCAAACTCCGGTGTTCCCTCGGGAACATTCACCTGAAAGTCGACGAGGAACTCCATGAGGAGATTCAGACCAGCGTCGGGTCGAGCGACGCGTCGAAGATCGTTCGCTCTGGCGGCGCCACCAGCGACTCCGGCAGCATCGCCATGACCCTGTCCACCTCCGGAAGTGATTCCTGGAGTTCGAGAGCGGCACCATCGTCGTAAATCGCGGTCGCGATGAACGAATCAGGGTCGAGCAGGTCGCGGGCGATGTCGAAGTTGATGACGCCGCTCGTGGCTCGCGCCGGCGTGATGATCTCAGCGAGCGCGGACATCAGCTCGTCGCTCTTGTCGGGCTTGGACCGGATTTTGAAACGAAGAATGACCATTGCTTCTCCAGCTCCTTGCGCGGTTGTCTCAGGTCGCTGCCGTCCCTGCGCCGGTCAATTCCAGGAACTGACGCTCGACCTGCGGATAGAGCGTGTCCTGGTCGTCGCTCAGCCCGGCCTTGACCGCGCGGCTGTAGTCATCGACAACGGCCTCTGGCTCATCGGCCTCCAGCGCGTCGAGCGCGGACGTTGCCACGGTCGCCGGGGGGATCTTCTCGAGGTCGATCGCGGCGGTCATCTCCGTGTCGACGGGGCCGGCGTGGACGCCGAGCACCTGGGTGCCCTGGCGCCGCAGCTCGATGCGTGCCGCGTTCGTGAAGCTCCACGCCGCGGCCTTCGATGCCGAGTACGTCGAAATCAGCGGACTCGAAACCCACGAGAAGACGGAGAGCATGTTGACGAATGCGCCCCCGCCGTTGCGCTCCAGCACCGGCGCGAACGCCTGTGTCATCGAGACCAGACCGAGGTAGTTGGTCTCGAGCTCCACCCGCGCGGTGTCGAGCGAGCCGCTCAGCGGGGTGCCGACGTGGAGGACCCCGGCGTTGTTGACGACCACCTGCACGTCGTCGAGCTCGCGCGCGACCGCCGCGACTCGATCGGGGTCGGTGACGTCGAGTTGGATGGGCACGAGGCGGGGGTCGGTGACGGTGGCCACGTCGCGCACCGCGGCGTAGACCTTCGCGGCGCTGCGGTCCAGCAGCGCGTCCGCGAACGCCTTGCCGATCCCGCGGTTGGCTCCCGTGACCAGGGCGGTGCTGTCTTGGATGTTCATTGCGATCTCCTGTTCTTGGCGGCTCGACCCCGGATCGGGTGACCCGGGATCGATACGCCGATGGGCTTCACGCCACCGCGCTGGCCGTGAGCGCGGTGACCGCGTCGCGGATGACGCCCGCGACGGTTTCGGGCTGGGACAACATGAGCAGGTGGGAGGCGCCGTCCACCTCGGTGACCTTCGAACCGGCACGGTCGTAGGAGAAGCGGTGAAGCGCCGGAGCGACAGGAAGGTCGCCGGTGCCGTACACCGCCCAGGACGGCTTCTCGCGCCACGCGGCTGCTGTGGCGGGATCGTCGAACGCGGTGGCCGCGACCGGGCGTTGCGAGATCGCCCTGAAGGCTGCGTCGTCGGCCGGCAGGTCGGGGCCGAAGACGTCCGGGAATCGGGCGGGGTCGATCGAGACCTCCACACTGCCGTCGCGCAACTCCGTCGGTCGCACGAGCGGACCCATGGCGAGCGACGGAAATCGGCCTTGGAGGTCGTTGACGGACTCGCCCTCGTCGGGCACAACGCCCGCGACGTATACGAGCCCGGCCACCTTGTCCGACCTGCCGGCGACCGTGATCACAGCGCCGCCATAGGAATGGCCCACGAGCACGACGGGCCCGTCGATCTGGTCGATCAACGACTCCGTGTAGGAGGCGTCGTACGGGAGGCCGCGCAGCGGGTTTTGCGGCGCGAGGACCGTGTCACCGTCGCGAGCGAGGTCGTCGTACACGGGCCGCCAGATTGAGGAATCTGCAAACGCGCCGTGGATCAGGACAATCGTTGGTTTGGACATGAGATTTCCTTTCGCTATGTGTTGTTGTTGGGTGGGCTACGTTTCCTCGCCGAGGGCAACACGTCCGTCGATCGGGACGGTCGCGCCCGGGGCCGGTGCCGAGGGGCCGGGGCCGGGATGAGCTGGCAGCAACAGCAGGGTGGCGAGTGCGCCCGCGGCGCTGACGCCGGCGGCGAGGAGGCAGGCGGCGGCGAAGCCGTCGAAGAACGCCGAGGACGCCGCGGCATGGACGGCGTGCCCGAGTGCGGGGTGGCCGCTGACGCTGGCGCGGTTGGCGAGCTCGAGCGCGCCGCCGGCGGAATCGTGGGCGGTGCGCGCGAGCCCCGGAGCCAGGTCCGCGGGAAGCCTGTCGGTGAGTCGGTTGTTGTAGAGGGAGGCGTAGACGCTGCCGAGCACGGCGACGCCGAGGGTGCTTCCGAGCAGGCGGGTGGCGTCGTTGACAGCCGAGCCGATGCCGGCCTTGGCCTTCGGTACGACCCCCATGATCGCCTCGGTCGCGGGTGCGCTGACGAGTCCCACGCCGCTGCCGCCGAGCACCATCTGGCCGGCTAACTCGAGGTAGCTGGTTCCTGAGGTTGCGGTGGAGACCCAGGCGAAGAAGCCGGCGAAGGAGAACAGGCCGACGGTGACGACCTGCTTGGTGCCGAAGCGCACGGCGAGCTTGGTGCCGAGCACCGACATCACCCCCACGGCGAGCGCGACCGGCAGCAGGTGGACACCCGTGGAGAGCGGCCCGTAACCCTTGAAGAACTGGAAGTACTGGGTGATCAGGAAGCTGAAGCCGGAGAGCGCGAAGAAGGCGACGGTGACCGAGCCGCTGGCGGCGGTGAAGCGAAGGTTGCGGAACAGGCTGAGGTCGAGCATCGGCTCTGCCGTGGTGCGCTCGCGGACGATGAAGGCGGCGAAGAGCCCCGCTGCGAGTGCGAAGCCCGCGAGGCTGCGGCCGCCGCTCCAGCCGTAGTTGGGGGCCTCGATCAGCGTGTAGGTCAGCAGCGCCATCGCCGCGCTCGAGAGCACCAGTCCGGGGCCGTCGGTCCTGCTCGCGCTCGGATCGCGCGAGGTCGGCACGCTCCAGGCGACGAGTGCCGCGCCGACAGCGGCGACGGGTGCCATCGCGAAGAAGATGCTCGTCCAGCTGAACTGCTCGAGCAGCCAGCCCCCGACGATCGGGCCGAGCGCGATCGCGATGCCCGCCGTCGCCCCCCAGAGGCCGATCGCGCGAGCGCGCTCGCTCCGCTCGGTGAACACGTTCGAGATCAGGGAGAGGGTGGCGGGGAAGATCATCGCGGCGCCGAGACCCATGAAGCAGCGGGCGACGATCAGCTGGCCGGCGGTCGTGGTCAGCCCTGCGGCGAAACTGGCCACTCCGAACACTCCAAGGCCGGCGAGCAGAAATCCCTTGCGGCCGAGGCGGTCGCTGAGGCTGCCGCTGGCGAGCAGCAGCGCAGCGAACAGCAGGTTGTAGGCATCGACGACCCACTGCAGCTGCGAGTTCGACGCATG
>DATDJZ010000189.1:0-3538 GCA_036520315.1 Solirubrobacterales bacterium
GCGGCGCTGTCGATCATCCTCGCGATCTTCGCCGGGATCGCCGCCCCAGCCTGGTTCGACCGCGCGAAGGACGGGCTGAGTGATCCCGCGCTGCCCCCTGACCTGCTCGGCATCCTCTGCCTGCTGCTGGTCCCGCTCCAGGTGATCCTGATCGCGGTCGCGATGGTTGCCTTCAACCAGGACTGGCACGTCGAGGAGGAGCGGCCGATCGGCGACGAGATCCCATCCGGGGGCGAATCGGACGATCCGGACGAAGCGCCGCGGGCCACGCAGCGCAGCAGCTCCAGCCGCAGCACCCGGTCGAGCCGCAGCATGCGCAGCACCGCGCCGCGTCGGCCTAGAAAAGCCTGAGCGGCGGCTCGATCAGCGCGGGGCCGTCCTGCCGGACGTCGTTGACTGCGTCCGAGACCTCGGTGACGACCAACTCGTCGGTCGGGACCAGCAGGTCCTGTAGCTCCTCCGGGCTCGCCGCGGGATCGAGCCACCCAGCCTCACCCTCCTGATCGAGGATCACCGGCATCCGGTCGTGGATCGGAGACACCACCTCGCCCGGCTCGCAGGTGACGATCGCGCAGGAGTGGATTGATGAGCCGTCCTGGCGACTGGCCGCTGCCCACAGGCCCGCGAACGCGAACGGCTCGCGGGGTTGGCGCGTGATCCAGACGGGCTTCTTCCCCGTTTCCTCGGCGCGCCACTCGTAGAAGCCGTCGGCCACGATCAGGCAGCGGTCCGTGCGAAACGCGTCCCGGAACGCCGGTGCCTCGGCGACCGTCTCGGCCCGCGCGTTGATCAGCAGCCGGTCGAACGTCTCCGGATCCGCATGGTGCGGAATCAGTCCCCACCGCAAGATCCCCGGCTCCCGCTGCCCGTGCTCATCTAGTCGAACGGCGAGCACCGGGTCGGTCGGCGCCACGTTGTACCGCGCCGGCTGATCGATCTCCGCGGACTCGGTCAGCCCAAAGCGAAACCGAAGCAGCCGCGGATCAGGATCGGTGAGCGTGTAGCGCCCGCACATGCTTGAAGCCTGGCACGGCGGCGGGACCGACCCAACTCAGCGGGGGTCCACTGTGTCAATTGTGGGTCAAAGCCTCACGCTTGCAGGGCATTCGTGCGTGTAGGTCATTTTGGCCGACCGCCCGCGTGGCCACGCTTCTTGAATGCGCTCGGTTGAAGAGGTCCGCCGCGCCCTCGCGCTTGTCAAACAGGGTCTCAACGACTGCGAGATCTCTCGGGAAACGGGGATCCCGCGTGGCACAGTCCGCGATTGGCGATGCGGCAAGACGCCGAGTAGTGGTCCACCAGGGGCCCGAATCCCCCTAGAGAAGAGCTGCAGGAGGTGTGGTCATGTGCAACACGACTTTGCTGCGCTTCCGCAGAGTGAATACAGCTACCTACTGGGGCTCTACCTGGGAGACGGAACGATCTCCCGCGCGCGTCGTGGCGTCTTCAAGCTGCGCGTGATCCTCGATTTGAAATACCCAGCCATCATCGACGAATGCGAAGCAGCCAGGGCACTGGTCTGCCCGAGCAGCAAGGTCAATCGGGTCGCAAGGGTCGGATGCATTGAGGTCTACTCGTATTCAAAGATGTGGCCCTGCCTCTTTCCACAGCACGGACCGGGAATGAAACACACCCGTTCGATCTGGCTGGCAAGCTGGCAGCAGACGATCGCGAATCAGGAGCCGGGGCGCCTACTGCGCGGACTCATCCACTCCGACGGCTGCAGGGTGACTAACCGGGTCACCGTGAAAGGCAAGGAGTACCGGTATCCGCGCTACTTCTTCTGCAACCACTCCGCTGATATCCGTGGGATCTTTTGTCGGTACTGCGACTCCCTGGGGATTGAGTGGCGACCGGACGGGTGGAGGAACATTTCAATTGCTCGGCGCGAATCCGTTGCGCTCCTAGACCGATTCGTTGGGCCAAAGCGATGAGGTGCCGGAGGTGGGATTCGAACCCACACGTCCCGAAGGACAGCGGCTTTTGAGACCGCCCTCTATACCAGTTTGAGCACTCCGGCCCGCTCGGGAACCATAGCCCTGGCGTGACGCGATAATCGCCCCCGGTGGACGACGCGGGACGCATGGAGGTGATTCGTGAGCTCTGCGCCTTCGAGGGGCGCGGGCCCGGCACCGATGCTGAGCGGCGCGCCGCGCAGGCACTCGCCGGCCGCCTGCGCGCCATCGGCCGCCGCGCGGACATCGAGCCCTTCTTCTCCCACCCCCAGTACGCCCTGGTCCACCTGATCCACGCTCTGCTGGGGATCGCCGGCAGCCTGCTCGCGACGGTCCAGCCTGCGGTCGGCTTCGCGCTCGTCCTGTTCGCAGCGGCCTCGACCTACCTCGACCTCAACACACGGCTCTACCTCGTCCGCTCCCTGCTCTTTCGCCGCGTCTCCCAAAACGTGGCCTCCCCCGGCAATCGCCCGGACGCCCCCGCCCGTCTCATCCTGATGGCGCACTATGACGCGGCCCGCACCGGCTACATCTTCTCCAAGGCTTCGAAGCGAGTCCGCCGGCTGCCGGAGAGCGCCCGCCTCGGCCTCGGCCCCTTCCGGCTCTTCTTCTGGGTCGGCCTCGCCCCCCTCCTCCCCATCCTCGGCGCCCGCATGGCCGGCCTGGACGCAACCTGGCTCAACGCGGTCCAGGCCATTCCCACGATCGTCCTGATCGTCGCCGCCTTCCTGCTGATCGACATCGCGCTGTCGGAGATCGTCCCCGGCGCCTACGACAACGCGTCCGGCGTGGCGGCCGTCCTCTCCGCGGCCGAGCAGCTCACCGCCGAGCCTCCAGAGAATCTGGACGTCTGGGTCGTCCTGACCGGATCGGAGGAGTCCTTCTGCGAGGGCAGTCGCGCGTTCGTCCGCTCCCGCCGCAAGGGGCTCGACCGGGAGCGCACCTACTTTCTCAACGTCGACTCGGTCTCCTTCGGCGGGGTCGCCTACGAGGTCAGCCAGGGCGCTGTGATCAGCATCCCCCACGACCGCCAGCTGGTCGAACTCTGCGAGGCCCTGGCGACCGCCGGTGCGGCGGACGGCGGTGCGAGGCCCATCCGCCACCCGCTGCTCGACGACGCGCTCCCGCCCCGCATTCGCCGGCTCCGCTCGATCACCCTGCGCACGACGGACGACCACGGCAACTTGGCCCCCTGGTACCACACCCACGCCGACGTCCCCGACCGCGTCGACTCCGCCGCCCTCCACCGTGCCACCGCCTTCGTCATCGCCCTCTCGCGGCTGATCGACCGCGAGGAGGGGCGCACCGCGGGGATACCGACGGACGCTGCGCGGCCGGCCGCCACCGCCGAGCGCGTGTAAGGATCAGGGGGTGGAGGAGAGCACCGTCGCGGGGAAGGCAGCCGAGCCCGAGATCCTCTGGGCGCCCTCGGCCGAGATGGTCGAGCGCTCGCCGCTGACCCGCTACCTGCGCTGGCTCGAGGACGAGCGAGATCTCCACTTCGACGACTACCACGGGCTCTGGCGCTGGTCGACCACCGAGATCGAGGAGTTCTGGCGCACGATCTGGGAGCACTTCGAGGT
>DATDJZ010000190.1:0-11961 GCA_036520315.1 Solirubrobacterales bacterium
CCCTCCATGTCGGCGCTCATCACCCTCGCCAGCATCTCCTCGGTCACGCCCGGGAGGGTGGCACAGCGCGCCCCGGCGTCAGTGGCGCGCTTCCGTGCGGCGGTGTGCGAGAGCGACTGGACGGTGGGGACCATCAGGACATCCGCGGCGGCCATGGCCTCCGCGACGGTTCGGGGCGGTTCGGCACCGTGCGAGGGACGCTCCGAGATCACGGCCAGGACAGCCTCCGCTTCGGCCTCTCCCGCCCGATCGCGGAGGCGCTCGCCGATCCGCTGCGTAGCCGGATTGCAGACGACCAGGACCTCCTCCCTCGGCTTCACAGCGAGGCATTCCTCCACCACGGCGGCCACCGCGCGATCGAGATCGTCCATGGCTCGCACCCTAAATGAGAGCCGGATTTGGCCACGAGGAGGTGTAGGCACGCTCAGTCTGGGATATTCCCGGGCCATGGAGGCCGGTCAAATGGCCGAGCCGGTGCCGTCCGCCATCGGCGAGCGGGTCAAGGAGAGACTGAGAACGCCCTGGGTGGGGGCCGTCTTGGTGATCGTGGCCATCTTCCTGGCCCTCGTCATCGGCCACGGGTTCCACGCCGTCGCGCAGACCGGACTCAACGGGCTTTCCCTGGGCTCGATCTACGCCCTGGGCGCGGTCGGACTCACCCTGGTCTACGGGATCCTCAGGCTGGTCAACTTCGCTCACGGCGATTTCTTGACCTTCGGCGCCTACATGGCGTACCTCGTCAACGTCACCTGGGGCATGCCGCTGGTGATCGGCGTCTTCTGGGCGATGATCGCGACCGCGCTGCTTGGGCTGTTGCTCGAGCGCGTGCTCTGGCGGCCGATGCGCGCCAAGCACGCCGGCTTTTTGCAGCTGATCCTGATGTCGATCGGCCTCGCGTTTCTGCTGCGCGCGATCGTCCAGTGGTTCTGGAGCACCGATATCCGGGTGCTCGACGTCGACACGTCCAGCACCGTCGAGTTCCTCGGCCTGCGCATCGGACAGACCCAGCTGATCGTGGTCATCGTGGGCATCGCCGTGATCGCCGCCATTGGCCTGATGCTGCGGCTGACGCTGCTCGGCAAGCGGATGCGAGCACTCTCCGACGACCTGGAGCTCGCAGAGACCGCCGGGATCGACACCCGGCGCGTGATCACCTACACATGGATCTTCGCGGGGGCCCTCGCCGGGCTGGCCGGCGTGCTGGCGGGCGCGACCACAGACCTGCGCCCCGAGATGGGCTTCGAGCTGCTGCTGCCGATCTTCGCGGCGGTCATCCTGGGCGGGATCGGCGACGCCTTCGGAGCGCTCGCCGCGGGAATGGTGATCGGGGTGATGACCGAATGGTCCACCTTGGTCATCGACGCGCGCTGGAAGACGGCCGTTGGCTTCATCGTCCTGATCCTGGTTCTGGTCGTCCGGCCGCAGGGCATCTTCGGGAAGGCGAAAGCCATATGAGCATCGATCCGGGCACGCTGGTGCCGCTCGCGGTCACCCTGAAATCGCTCACCGATCCCGACTTCTGGGTGAGCGTCGGGGTCCTCGCCGGGATTTACGCAATCGTCGCCCTCGGCCTGCAGCTCAACACCGGCTTCACCGGGATCGTCAACTTCGGGATGGCGGCGTTCATGGCGATCGGCGCCTACGCGATGGCGATCCTCGTGCTCAAGGCCGGGTTCTCGTTCTGGCTGGCGCTGCCCTGCGCGGTGTTGGCGTCAATGCTCTTCGGGGTGCTCGTCGGCCTCCCCTCCCTTCGCCTGCGCGCCGACTACTTCGCGATCGCCACGATCGCGATGGCCGAGGTCGTTCGATTGTTCGCGCAGAACGCCCGCGGCCTGACCGGCGGGAACCTGGGCCTCTTCTGCGATCTCGATGACCCGTCGAACTGCTACCCGAACGCTTGGAACGACATCTCGGAGTCGATCAACAACTTCATCTCCAACTTCTGGTCCGACCCGCCGACCCTGTTACCGCTCCTGATCGTGATCTGGGTCACGGTCGGTTTGGCCACCCTCGTTCTCCTCAGACTGCAGCGGATGCCGTGGTCACGGGTGCTGCGGGCGATTCGCGAGGACGAGGACGCGGCGAAGGCGCTCGGCAAGAACACCCTGGCGTTCAAGCTCCAGTCGCTCGCGATCGCAGCGGTGCTCGGCTCGATCGCGGGCTTCTTCCTCGCGCTCGATCTGCGAACCGTTCACCCGCTCGACTTCGAGCCGCTGGTCACCTTCTTCGCCTTCAGCGTGCTGATTCTGGGAGGGTTGGGGAGCTACCGGGGGGTCGCGGTGGGCGCGGTCCTCTTCTGGTTCGTCCTCGAGGGCACCCGCTTCATCGACCTACCGGACCCGCCCTTCACCGAGACCCGCATCGCGGCGGTCCGATTGGCGATCACGGGCCTCCTGCTGATCGGTCTGATGGCGTTCCGCCCGCAGGGCCTGTTCGGCAAGCGCGAGGAGATGATCATCGGTGAATGACGCGCCGAGCACCCTTCATGAAACGGGTGGCTCCTCGGCTTCGCCTGCGGAGCCCCCTCGCGTATTGCTCGAGGTCGCGGACGTGGTCAAGCGCTTCGGCGGGATCCGCGCCGTCAACGGCGCGACCATGAACGTCGGCGAGGGCAGGATCACGGCCCTGATAGGCCCGAACGGGGCGGGCAAGACCACCCTCTTCAACGTGCTGACGGGCTTCTACAAGGGCGACCGCGGTTCGGTGAGGCTCCGCGGAGAGGAGATCCTCGGCGACCCTCCCTACGAGATCGCGAGGAAGGGGATGGTGCGTACCTTCCAGATCACCAAGGCGCTCGCGGCGATGCCGGTGATCGACAACATGATGCTGGCGGCACCCGACCAGCCCGGCGAGCAGCTCCGCAACATCGCCTTCCGGCCCCGGGCGGTCAAGGCGCGGGAGACCGAGGTACGCAAGCAGGCCACCGAGCTGCTCGGGCTGTTCAACCTCACCGACCTCGCTGACGCCTATGCCGGGACGCTCTCAGGCGGACAGCGCAAGCTGCTCGAGCTGGCCCGCGCGCTGATGTCGGATCCCAACCTGCTCCTGCTCGACGAGCCGATGGCCGGCATCAACCCCACGCTCGGGCGGCGTCTGCTCGATCACATGCAGAACCTCTGCCGCGAGCTCGGGGTGACCATTCTGTTCATCGAGCACGACATGGAGGTCGTGATGAATCACTCCGATCGGGTCGTGGTGATGGCCGAGGGGCGGGTGATCGCGGAGGGCGAGCCGCACGAGGTGCGCAAGGACAAGCGGGTGATCGACGCCTATCTCGGGGAGGTCGCCGTGGACACCGCGGCGGGGGAGAGCTCGGCCGAATGAGCGATGGTCAGGACAACGGAGTGGTGCTCGAGGTCGATGGCCTGGTCTCGGGATACGTGCCAGAGGTGGACATCCTCACCGGCGTCGACCTGACCGTGAGGGACGGCGAGATCGTCACCGTGATCGGCCCGAACGGAGCGGGCAAGTCGACTCTGATCAAGTCGATCTTCGGGCTGCTCCCGCCGCGCAAAGGTCGCGTCGTGCTGCGCGGCGAGGACCTGACCGGCCTCCGGCCCCACCTGATCACACGGCGCGGGATGAGCTACGTCCCGCAGCTAGAGAACGTCTTCGAGTCCCTCTCTGTCGATGAGAACCTCGAGATGGGCGCGCTCGAGCGGCGCACGGCCCGCAAGCGGATGGGCGACATGTACGAGATCTTCCCCAGGCTCGGGGAGCGGCGCAGGCAGGCCGCCGGGACGATGTCCGGCGGCGAGAGGCAGATGCTCGCGATGGCGCGGGCGCTGATGCCGGATCCGCAGATCCTGCTCCTGGACGAGCCCTCGGCAGGGCTCGCTCCGGCGTTCGTCGAGGCGATCTTCGACAAGATCGCTGAGATCAATCAGCGCGGCGTGACGCTCGTGATGGTCGAGCAGAACGCGAGGCGCGCGCTCGGGATGTCGACCCGGGGATACGTGCTCGACCTCGGTCAGAACCGCTTCGAGGGCCGGGGTGAGGAGCTCCTCAACGACCCGCGGGTGGCCGAGCTCTACCTCGGCGGCACGGGCCGGTACGACAGCCCGCCGACTCAACCCCAGACGTGAAACGGCCGGGGCTCTCGCCCCGGCCGCTCCAGTCGCGAGCCTCTCGGCTCGCTTGAACTTCGACTACTTGTTGGGGTTGACCACGGGCTCCTCGCCGATGACTTCGAGGTCGGGGCCCTTGAACGTGTAGATGTCGTAGACACCCGCCGTGGCGTCGCCGGCGTCATCCATGTCGATCGCGCCGGAAGCGCCCTGGTAGTCGATGTCCTGCCCGTCTTGCAGGGCCTTGATGGCCTCGGGCAGCTGCTCCCAGGTGTACGGCGTTCCTGGCGGAGCGCTCACGTCAACCAGCTTGCCCGCCATGTCCTTGCCGTCGGTCGAACCAGCGGCGACCGCTGACAGATAGCAGAGGATCGTCGCATCGAACTGCTGTGCGTCGAACGTCTGCCGGTCGATGTCCTTCGGGTCCGTGCTCGTGTAGAGCTGGTCGAAGGCGGTCGACGCTTCGCCCTTGTCGGGAGCGCCCGGGGCCGTGCCCCGCATGCCGCTCACGATCTGCGGGCTGATGTCCTCCGTCAGCGAGCTCGAGGCGAGTCCGTCAGTGAACCAGCCCTTCGATGGATCCCAGTTGCCCGTGCGCTGTAGCGCTGGGGCGACCTTCACGAAGGTCTCCGGGAAATCGATGATCACGGTGGCGTCCGCGTTCCCGGAGGTGATCTGGCCGGCCTCCGAGTCGTAGCTCGGCTGCTCCGGGTCGTAGATCACCTGCTGACCTATGGAGCCGCCCAGGTCCTTCCAGGCGTCACCGAAGGTCTGGGACAGGCCGGTGCCATAGGCGTCGTTACGAGCGCCGATGTTCACCGTCTTGCCTGAGGCCCCGCCGAGCGAATCGGCGATCGTGTTGGCGAGCGTCGGGCCCTGGAAAGAGTCCGGCGGTGAGGTCCTGTTGACGAGCCCATCGTCGTCCAGATCCGTGATCTCGTCGGCGGTGGAAGCCGGGGAGATCTGCAGGACACCGTCCGGGATCGAGACCGACTGCGCGGTCGGGATCGTGTCGGACGAGGCCCAGGCACCGGTGATGCAGCTCGCGTTGTCGGAATCGACCAGCTTGCGCGCGGCCTGAACAGCGGCCTGCGGGCTGGTCTCGTTGTCCTCGTGGACGACCTTCACCGAGTCGTCCGAGCCGGCCTGCTGAATCGCCTTGGTGATGACCGAGACCGCCAGGTCGGATGCCTTCTGACCCGGCGGCCCGTAGTCGGAAAGATCGCCGGTGAGCGGGATCGAGTCGCCGATCGTCAGGTCGACTGTGCCACCGCCGCCACCACCGCCGTTGTCATCGTCGTCACCGCCGCAAGCTGCCAGACCGAGGGCCAGTACCAGCCCGGATCCGGCGACGGCGGCGTACAGCCTCCACTGCTTGAGACCTCGCATCCATTTCCTCCTGTCCTGTAGGCCCTCCCTCAGGCCTCCTTGAACATGCCCGGTAGTTCTACCCGGTTCCGGGGCGGAATTGTTTGCGCGTAGATTGAGGCTGGATTCAGGCGATCGGCAGAGCCGCGCTGGGGCGGGCCTGTTCGCCCACCGCGCGAATCGCGCGGCCCAGGCGCCGCGCCCCCTCGGCCAGCTTGTCGGCGTCGAGGTAGCCGTAGGAGAGCCGCAGGTGGGTGCCCGGCCCGGGTTCGGGGATCATCGCCGTGCCGGGGACGAAGGTGACCCCGTGGCGCACCGCCTCGGTCATCAGCTCGCCCTCGTCGACCGCCACGGCGAGGGTGAGCCACAGGTGTCCTCCCCCGCCGGGCCGCTCCACGCTGACCAGGCCCCCCAGGTGCTGGGTGACGGCCTCCAGCAGCGCGTCGCGGCGCTCGAGATAGAAGCTGCGGGCCCGCTCGAGGTGAGCGGGGTACTCGCCGGCGGCGAGGAATCGCGCCTGGGCGAGCTGAGTGAGCGTGGCGCTGTGCATGTCATCAGTGCGCTTGGCCTTCAGGAGGCGCTCCCGAACCGGGCCGCTGGAGGCGACCCAGCCGATCCGCAGCCCGCCGCCGACGATTTTCGACAGCGAGTCCACGTAGATCACGTGGCTCGGTGCCTCCCGCCGCAGGGAGCCCGGATCCTCGCCCTCGAAGCGCAGGTCGGCGTAGACGCCGTCCTCGAGGATGAAGAAGCCGTGGCGCTTCGCCAGTTCGATCAGATGGGCGCGCCGCGGGGCGGACAGGTCGAATCCGGTCGGGTTGTGGCAGCGCGGCTGGAGCGCGACCAGCCGGATCTCCTGACGGGCGAGCAGCTCCTCGAGCGCCCCGGTGTCGAGCCCGTCCCCGTCGACCGGAACCGGCAGGACCCGCGCCCCCGCGTCTCGCAGCGACTCGAGCACCCCCATGAAGCTGGGCGACTCGCAGGCGACGACGTCGCCGGGGCGCAGCACGGCCCGCGCGACGAGGGTCAGGGCCTGGCGCGCGCCCGTGGTGACCAGGATGCTCTCCGGGTCCTCGGGGGCTCCCCGAGCGGCGGACAGTGCGGTGATCTGCTCGACCAGCTCCGGCAGGCCCGCGATGTCCGTGTACTGCAGGGCCCGGCTGTCGTGGCTGTCGAGCGCCTCTGACATCGCGTGGCGCATCTGCTCGAAGGGAAAGAGCTCGGCGGAGGGGTAGCCGACCGAGAGCGGGATCAGCCCTCGGGCCTGGGAGTGCCGGTACATCTCGTCCATCGCGCGGTCGCCGGCGGATTCGATCGCCGGGGGCAGCACGTAGCGCTGCCAGCCGGGGTCGTCCTCGGCGCCATCCGACTCCAGGACCGGCGCCGACTCGCGCACGAAGGTGCCGCGACCGACCTGCGAGGTGACCAGGCCGAGCTCCCGGAGCCTCCGATAGGCGCGGACGGCGGTGAGGTGGTTGACGTCAGCCAGCTCGGCGAGCTCGCGGGTGGGCGGCAGCTTCTCCGCGGGAGCGAGCTCACCGGAGGCGATCGCCTCGCGGAGAGCGCTGATCATCTGCTCGCCGAGGCCGCGCTCCCCCGTGTGTTCAAGGTGGCTCAATTTATCTTTGTATGACATACGTACAGCCTCCGCTTCGTTATTGTTCGGCGCACTGTAGCGGATTTGCCCACGAGACGCGATTCGGAGAGGACTAATGATGTATTACAAGACACCTCAGGCGACAGAGTCCGGGCCGATCGTCATTCGGCCGGCCGGCGCCACCGACGAGGACGCCGTGCGTCTCGTCGCCCAGCGCGACAGCCGCGCCGTTCCGGAGGGCGAGTTGCTGATCGCCGCCGTCGGGGGCGAGGTGCGAGCCGCCATCTCGCTGAGCACCGGCCAGGTGATCGCCGATCCCTTCCAACGGACGGAGGAGCTGGTGCGGGTCCTGGCCCTGCGTCGCGCGCAGCTTCGCCACGAGCTTCGCAGGCCGAATCGGGGCCTTCGCCGCCTCCGGCTGACCGCCCACCCGTCGCTACGATTGACCGCCCCGCCGGAGTAGCTCAGTCGGTTAGAGCAGCGGAATCATAATCCGCGTGTCGGGGGTTCGAGTCCCTCCTCCGGCATGAAGCGCCTGCAAATCACTACTTTCCGCCAGGTGCGAACACGCGGATTCTGACTCCGCGGCAAAGTCCGCGTGTTGGAGGGGTGGAGATCCGTGCGTCGTGGTGGGCTCGACAACACGCGGATTTCTTGACGCACCGACGCATAGGGGTCCTGCGACGAATCCCTCACAAAGCGAGAGACCCGCTTGCGCGGGCCTCTCTTCATAGCGGGGTTGGACTTGCACCCGGTCCTCGGGCTATGAGCTCATTCAGCCGGCGACCGGCTCGAGCGCAATCGCGGCCTGTTCGATCAGGTCGACGATTGCGGTCGGCTGCGACGCCAGCGAGGCGTGGCTGGCATCGAGCTCGATCGTCTCGCGTGGCTCCATCCGTTCGGCCATTTCGCGCTCGGTGTCCGGGTGGATCATGCGGTCGCTCGTGGAGACCTGATACCAGGTCGGCTTCTTTCTCCAGGCTGGATCGGAGATGGCGTCCCCGAACGTCGAGCCGACCGGCGCCTTCTGGGTCACGGCCATCACGAGCGCCTCCTCGGCGGACAGGTCCTGGCAGAAGCTCTCACGGAACTTCTCCTGCTTGATCCAGACATAGCCGTCCGAGTCGGGAGCGACGTTCTCCACCGCTGGTGCCGCCCGCCGGTCGCCGATCTGGGCGAGGCTCTCGCCGGCGTCCGGTGCGAATGCCGCAACGTAGACGAGCCCTATGACATTCGGGAGGTCACCGGCCTCGGTGATCACCGCCCCGCCATAGGAGTGACCCGCGAGGAGGACCGGCCCATCGATCTGCTTGATCATCTTCTGGGTGCGCTCGGCGTCGTCGGCCAAGGACGTCAGGGGATTCTCCACTGCGTGGATCGAGTCGTAGCCGCGACCGCTGAGCTCGGGGATGACCTTGGCCCAGTGGGCCGCGCCTCCCCAAAAGCCATGGACGAGCATGACATTCGGCTTCTCACTCATTTCGCTTTCCTCCTTGTTTGTTGGACGTCAGGTGCTGACGCCTACGCGGCGACTCGCGACTTTGTCGTTGCACCGATCAGCTCCCTCGCAACCGCGCGCCCCGAGGAACCGCTCACCCCGGGTCCCGGCCATGTCGCGGCGCCGATCAGCCAAGCGCCGGGCACGGCCGTCCGATAGCCGCCGGAGTGCGCGGGAATCGGGCGCTGGATGAGGGCCTGTGCGAGCGAGTTTTCACCCGCGGCGTGGTCGCCTGGGCCTGCGTTGGGGCTTGCTTTCGCGAGGTCCGCAGGCGTGGTCAGGTGGCGCTCGAGCACAAGCCCGGTGAGGCCGGGAATGTGGAGCTCGGCCTCGGCAAGCACGCGATCGGCGAACGCCTCGGCGGCTGCGCCGTCCCACCCGTTTGCGCCGTGCCTGGTCCCGGCCGCGTCCCCGCTCGGGGTATGTGGGACGTCGAGCACCTGCAATCGCGCGACGGCGCGTCCCTCGGGGGCCCGAGTGGGGTCAACGGCGGTCGGCTCGTGCCACGCGATCGTGGGGTGCTCGGGCAGGAGCCCCGCCTCCGCTTGGCGCACGGAGGCGACCAGGGCGTCGACGCCGCGGCCGAGGTGGTGAGCACCGCCCGCGTCGAGCCGCGGGTCCTGGAAGCGGGGCCGCGCTGCCAGCGCGAGGTTGATCTGCAGGCAGCCCCGCCGGTAGCGATAGCCGCGCGCCTGCCCGCGCACGCCGGCGGGGATGTCGGGGGCGCTGCGTAAAAGCCGCCCGTAGAGTTGGTCGGGGGTCGTGGACGCGATCACGGCCTCGGCGGCCGAGATGACGGTTCCGTCGGTCGTACGAACAGCACCGGCGCGACCGTCGTGAACGAGGATCTCATCGACGTCGACGTCGCAGAGCACGTCGCCACCGCGCTCGGTCACGAGGCCGACAAGGGCGTCGGTGAGGCGACCGCTGCCGCCAACCGGGGTCGGGTTGCCGGCCGCCAGCGAGGCCAGCGCGAAGATCGCCCAGAGTGCGCTGGCAGGGTCCTCGGGCCCGGCGCCGAGGTGGAGAGGCCACGGTGCTGAAAGCGATCGCAGCTCCTCGGTCGCGAAGTACTCGCGAACGAGCTCGATCGCATTGCCCGCAAGCAGCTGACCGAACGGCAAGGCACCGTCGCGTCCGTCGCGGAGCAGGCCGAAGAGCGTGGCCTCGGCCTCAGGGCCGTCCAGGCCACCGCCCAGCAAGCCGATCAAAGGCCCAAGGTGCGGGCCAGCGGCCGAGAGCAGGCCGTTCCACCCGTCACTCTCGCCGAGCCGCTCAAGCTCCGCGGCGAAGGCCTCGGGATCGACGGGAACGATTGCACTGCGGCCGTCGGTGAGTGAGGAGGCGGTGGCCAGCGGCGCGGTCACGTACTCGAGCCCGTGGCGGCTCAGATCCTGCCCGAGTTCCGCGAAGGCGGGGCCCCCGACGAAGGCGGGATGGAGCGACGAGTAGCGGTCGTGATGGAAGCCGGGGGCGCCGAGCTCCGCCGTCTGAACCCAGCCGCCGGGTTGCGGCATACGCTCCAGCAGGGTCACGCTACGGCCGGCGTCCAGCAGGTATGCGGCGGCGACGAGGGCGTTGTGGCCGGCACCGACAAAGACGATGTCGACCTTGTTGTGCGGATCGGTCATCGTCGAACGACCGTAGATCCGCAATCCCGGCTCAGGGACGGGAGTGACCGCTCAGCGGTCACCAACCCGAACTCGATCCTGTGGTGACCGTTCAGCGGTCAGTTCGGGGCTTCGACAGCATGGTGGCGATCCGTCCGGCGGCGCTGCGGGCTGCCGCAACCGTCGGCGCTGGGACCCCGATCCCACCGGGCACCATCAGAAAAATAACCGCGACATCCTGCGCAGAGATCCGGAACGGGGCAGCGACGCAGCTGATTCGGCGATCGACCGCACCGGCATCGATGACGGGGCGCATATCGCCTGCGCGCGCCTGCTCGTGTGCTCGGACCACCGCCTCCTTCGCTCCACGGATCACCATTCCCGGATTAGGTTCGAGCGGCAGACGGCGCGATCCCGGCAGCACCTCGATCACCATCAGCTGGCCGGCGATCTCCACGGTGAGCCCGACGAGCTCCCCGGTGGCGTTGGCGAGGTCCATCATTGGACGTCGGGCGACGGATCTCAGTCGCGGCTCTGCCGGCACGCCGGCGCCGAGCTCGACGAGCGTCGGACCCAGCCGCCAGCGCCTCCCCACGCGCTCGACCGCGCCGACCTCCTCGAGTTGGTTGAGCAGCCGATGGACCGTGGTGCGGGGCAGGCCTGTCTCGCTCTGCAGATCGCTCACCCGAGCGGATTCCAACCCGTGGAGTGCCACCAGCAGCCCGAAGCCGCCGCCTAGAACTCCACGCGGGTCGTCGCCGCTGGCGCTTAAGGAGTCGTCCGCACTCACGGGTGCTATGGACACTACGGTGGCAACTTGATCGCCGGGCGTCGCTTGGCTCAGCCGCCCCATCGGTTGACAATCTCCTCAATTCGTTGGAGCTAGTCAGCGAGCCGCCGGTAGCCAGTTGAGCCCTTTGGGCTAGGACGAGCAGTCTGACGCGGACGGCGTAGTCGCCTTCCCTAGCGTGAAACCAGAACCTCGCCATGGACGACGACCGTGCGTCGAACCGTGCGTCCAACTCCTGACTTCGACGCGAACTGAGCGCACCTCATCGAACCCAATCCGTGCCTAATCGGCCTCAGCCGACCCCTCCTCGCCGTCATCATAATCCGCGTGTCGGGGGTTCGAGTCCCTCCTCCGGCATGGAGTTCCTGCAAATCGGGGCTTTTCAGGACCGCTCGACACGCGGAATCTGTTTCCGCCTCAAAATCCGCGTGTCAAGGTCGGTGCCCTTCGTGGCTGCAGAGCGGGCCGCCAACACGCGGATTCTCTGACGCACCGACGCGCGGTCGCCGCCAACCTTGACCTTGGGAGACCTCGGCGGGAGTCCGACGCGGTCATGCCCGGTCGTCGAGCAGCTTCACGGCAGTCTCGACGCCGCGGGCGAGGACCCGGTCGGAGAGGTCGCGGTCCGTCAGCGTCCTGGCGAGCTGAAGCGTGCCGATCATCAATCCGAAGACCGTGAGCGCATCCGCTCGACCGGCCTCGACGTCGGTCGGGTCGAGGCGTGAGGCGATGTCGTCCACGACCCCCATCACCTCCTCGGTGAAGACGTCCCTGGTGTCGGTGGGTCGCCGAGCGATCTCGTCGAGCAGGGCAGCGGACGGGCAGCCGTCCGCGAACTGGTCGCGGTGTTCCGGAGATAGGTAGGAGCGGACGAAGGCCTCGAGCCCGGTCCGATCCGAGGGCTGGGCGTCAAAGCTTTGGCGCTGTGCGCGCAGCTGGTCGGCGAGGACGTTCGCGACCAGATCCTCCTTCGAGGAGAAGTGGGCGTAGAAGGCGCCGTTCGTCAGGCCGGCGTCGGACATCACGGTGGC
>DATDJZ010000191.1:0-28885 GCA_036520315.1 Solirubrobacterales bacterium
ATGAGCTCTCCCATCCCCTTGAGGGAGTAAGACGCCTGGTAGACCACCAGGTCGATAGGCCGGCTGTGCAATCGCAGCAATGCGATCAGCAGACCGGTACTAATGCGTCGAGGGCTTGACGGATTTTCTTGCTTCTTGCCCGGCTCTGGTGCGGTTTTCAAGCTCCACGGGGGCCGTCTCGCAAACTTCGGTGGCGAGATAGCGAGAGGGAAACACCTCTTCCCATTCCGAACAGAGCCGTTAAGCCTCTCAGCGCCGATGGTACTTGGTGGGCAACCGCCTGGGAGAGTAGGTCGCCGCCGGTCTTCATTAGAAAAGAGCCGCCCGTGGGGCGGCTCTTTTTTACCCGCCGCAGCGGGCCCTCCCAAATTGGAATCGGCTCGAGAGGCCGGCGGATGGCCCGCCGGAAGCTCGTCTACGCGGCGATCCGCTCGGGCACGCCCGCCCGATCGTGCAGCGGGTGCGGTGAGCCCGAGGCGAGCCCGGACGGCCGGGACTCGCAGTCCCGGGCCGGCTCGGGCTCGATCCCGTACTCGCCGAGCGTCGCGAAGTCGATCATCAGGTCGGCCGCATCGAGCAGCCGCTCTCTTATGTCTATGAGCTTGCCTGTCACGCGATGCAAGCTATGGATGGCCTCGGACGGAACCCGCCAGTTTGCAGGCGAAATTGCAGGCGCCGCTCAGGCGCTCTCGACCGCGTAGAGCTGCTGCTCCTCAGGCACGCCCTTCAGCAACGCCGTCCCGCGATTCGAGAACTCGATCCCCGCGCCCGCGACAAGGGCGCGGACCGTGCCGGACACGCGGATCTCACCCGGCTCCGCCGTCTCCGCCACGCGCGCCGCCATGTGCACCGCGATACCCGCGATCTTGTCGCCGAGCCGCTCGCACTCGCCCGTGTGCAACCCGCAGCGGACCTGAATCGCGTCCTCCAGGAGACCTTCTCGGATCGCCGCGGCAGCCCGAATCGCCCGACCCGGGCCATCGAATATCGCCAGAAAGCCGTCCCCGGCGGTATCGACCTCCTCGCCGCGAAAGACACGCAGCTGCTCGCGGACGATCGAGTGGTGCCGCTCGAGCAGCTCCTTCCAGGCCCTGTCGCCCAGCTCAGCCGCCCGCTCGGTGGATCCCACGATGTCGGTGACCAGAATCGTCGCGAGAACCCGATCCGGCTCCGCCGGCGTGAGGCGCCCCGTGAGGAAGCGCTCCACCTCGTCGAGCACGCTGTCCTGATCGCCGACCCAGGGCAGGTGATCGTCGCCCGGCAGCTCGACCAGCTTCGCGCGGGGAATCTGGCTAGCAATCCAGCGCCCCTCCTCGACCTTCGAGTCCAGGTCACCGGTCCGGTGGATGATCAACGTCGGCACGCTGATCGCCGGCAGGACGGCGCGTACGTCGATCTCGCTGTTCATCCGCAGGAGCGCGGCGGCGTCTCCCGGACTGGCGCTCTGCCGGAAGTAGGTGGCGAGCCGCCCTGCGAACGCCGGGTCCCGCGCGGCGCTCGGTGCGATCCTCTCGACGTCGGAGTCGGTCCCCCAATTCCGCTCCAGCTCGTCGATGTAGCGCTCCCGCTGCTCGGGCGTCTCAGCCCAGGGGTAGTCGGGGCTCCAGCGGCGCTTCGCGAAGATTCCAGTGGTCACCAGGGCGATCACGCTGTCGGGATACGTGGCGGCATAGAGAACCGCGAGATTTCCGCCCTCGGAGTGGCCCATCACCGCCGCCCGATCCGAGCCCGCCGCACCGAGCACCGCCAGGACGTCGTCCATCCGCTCCTCGAGGGAGGGCAGCTCGCTCCGTGGAACCCGGTCGGAGAGGCCCGTTCCCCGCTTGTCGAAGATGATCAGCCGCGAGAACCGCGCCAGACGGTTCAGGAAGCGGGCGAGCAACGGCTCCTCCCAGGCAAGCTCGACGTTCGAGACGAAGCCGGCGATCCAGAGCAGGTCCAGATCACCTTCCCCGATTACCTGGTAGGCGATGTTGTAGTCGCCGCTCTTCGTGTAGCGCGTCTCTGGCAGGCCCCTAAGTCTCCTTCACCCCGCACGTTGCGAGCGGTGGCTGGATATGTTCCGGGTTACGTCGAGTCCACAAGGGGGATCGAATGCTCCTCGCCGTCACCAACTACAACTTCTCCCTCTTCCTGCACGTCACTGCGGTCGTGCTCGGCTTCGGGTCGACGTTCGCGGAGTCGGTGATGTTCCCGGTCGCAATGAAGATGAGCGCCCGCAACCTGCCCTACGTCCATCGCCTGCAGCTCGTGCTCAACCAGTTCTTTGCGCTGCCGGCGGTCGTGGTGGTCGCCGCCACCGGCATCTACCAGATGGACAAGGGCGGCTGGGACTACGGCGACCTCTGGGTGAGCGCCTCGATCACGATCCTCGTGGTGATCCTGCTGATCAACGTGTTCTTCTTCATCCCCACGGACCGGAAGCTGCTCCCGATCATCCAAGGCGCGATCGCCGACGCAGGCGACCGCGAGCTCAAGCTCGCCGACCTGCCGCCGGGGTACCAGCGCTGGGGCAGGGCGGAGGGCATCGTCGGCTCGATCGTCGGGATCCTGCTGATCGCCGCGATCTTCTTCATGACCACCAAGCCCGGCCTGGGCTGAGCCCGCGGCGTGTGCCGCGCCTAACGGCCGCGGCGGCCGAAGCTGTGCGGCGCTGGGAGTGAGGCGGCCAGCTCGGCCATCGCCGCCTCCCGCACGCCCTCGAATCCCCGCTTCGAGAGCCCGACTGCCGAGTGGCCGGCGAGCACCAGCTCATGTGCCGTGACGGGCGCCTCGAGCTCCCGCGCCCTGACGAGCTGGGGCTCCGTCGGCGTCAGACGCTCGATCCGTGAGACGACCACGTTGGTGGTCCCCTCGCGATGCTCGAGCTTGCCCGCCGCCTGCACGAACCCGGAGGTCCGCACCGCCAGCCGGCAGCGCTCCACCACGGGGGGCGACACGATCAGGTTGATCGTCCCCCTCTCGTCCTCGAGCAGCATGAAGACCACCCCATTCGCGGTCGCCGGCCGCTGCCGCGCCACCACCATCCCCGCGACCTTCACCCGCGTCCCATCAGGAGTGTCGGCAATGTCACTGCTCGACAAGATGCGAGGGTCCTCCGCAGGCGAAGCCGAGGAGGAACCCGTTTCAGGTTGGGAAAGGCCTTTGCGCAGCAGCTCCATCGGGTGCTTGCCGAGCGTCATCCCCGTCGTCCGGTAGTCGGCCACGATCCGATCCCACGGTCCGAGTGCGGGCAGCGGGGGAGTGGGGGACCCGTCGAGGGGCAGCGCCAGCTGCGCCCCCTCGTCCGTACGGCTTGCCCGCGCCGCTCCTCCGGCCTCCCAGAGCGCCGGCCGCCTCAGGTCCTCATCCGGATCGGCCGGGCCCTCTCCGGCGGGCGCCTCGAAGTGGAATTCGTGGGCCCCGCGATCCACCCGCGCCGCTGCCGGTACCCGTCTCTCGATGAGCGAGTCGCACGCACCCGCCCAGGCGAGCCGCTGCAGCGCCGCCGCGCCGGCGCCGGACCGACCGGCCAGATCCGAGACGCTGCGATAGGTCCCGCCTCGTCGCCGCTCGGCCACAACCGCCTCGGCATCGGCCACCGCCAGCTCCGACACGTACCCCAGCCCGATCCGAACCGGCGGATTCCCGGAGGAGCCGGCGGCGGCCCCGGTCGTCTCCACCCGGCAATCCACCTCGCTCACGTTCACGTCCGGCGGCAGGATCTCGACCCCCCGCCGCTGCGCCTCGTGGACCAGCGCATCCGGCGGGTAGAACCCCATCGGCTGCTCGTTGAGCAGCCCGCAGAGCAGCTCCGGCCCGTAGTGCACCCGCAGCCACATCGACTGGTAGGCGAGCAGCCCGAACGCCGCCGAGTGCGCCTTGGGGAACCCGAACCCGGAGAAGCCCTCGATCTGCCCGAAGACCCGCTCGGCCACCTCCCGCGCCACCCCGCGGCCGACCGCGCCCTCGATGAACCGCTCCCGGTAGCGCAGCATCGCCGCCTCCGACCGCTTCCGGCTCATCGCCCGCCGCAGCCCCTCAGCCTCGCCGACCGAGAACCCCGCCAGCGCCATCGACACCTCCAGCACCTGGTCCTGGAAGACGATCGCCCCCAGCGTGTCCCGCAGCACCGGCTCGAGCGACGGATGCTCGTACGGGATCTCGTAGCCGGGGTCCTCCCGCAGTCTCTTCCGCCGCTCGATGTAGGGGTGAACCGCGCCACCCTGGATCGGCCCCGGCCGCACCAGCGCGACCTGCACCGTCAGGTCATCGAGGTCCTGCGGCAGGGTCCGGGGCAGCATCTGCATCTGCGCCCGGCTCTCGATCTGGAAGACGCCGGTCGTCTCCGCCCGCTGGATCCTCGACCACACCCGATCGTCGTCGAGCGGCACCCGCGAGAGATCGATCCGCTCCCCCCGAGTGCGCGCGATCTCATCCACGCACCGCTCCACCGCCGAGAGCATCCCCAGCCCGAGCAGATCGATCTTCAGGAAGCCCGCGTCCGCGCACGAGTCCTTGTCCCACTGCACGATCTGTCGCTCCTCCATCGCCGCCGGCTGCACCGGACAGAGCTCGATCAGCGGCGTGGTCGAGATCACCATCCCTCCGGGGTGCTGGGAGATGTGCCGCGGCAGACCCGCGATCTCCGGCAGCAACTCGGCCAGCGCCCGCCAGCGGGGGGAGCGCGCCCGCAACTTCCCCAGCGTCTCCTCCATCCGAGCCCAGGCGTCCCGGCTCGCCTCGTAGACGTCCACGCCACGCGCGAACCGCTCCACCTCGCCCTGCGGCAATCCAAGCGCCTTGCCCAGATCCCGAATCGCCCCGCGAGCCCGGTAGGTCGCAAAGGACGCGACCAGCGCCGAGCGCTCCGGCCCGTAGCGCTCGTGCACCCGCGGGATCAGCTTCTCGCGGATGTCCCGGGGAAAGTCGAGATCGATGTCCGGGACCTCGGTCAGCTCCTCGTTCAAGAACCGCCCCAGGAAGAGGTCGTTCTTCACCGGATCGATGTGCGAGAGCCCCGTCAGGTAGCAGACCAGCGAGCTCACGCTCGAGCCGCGGCCGCGGCCGGGAGGCAGCAGCCGCCTGGCCGAATCCGGTCCCCGCACCTCGACCGCCACCTCTCGCGCCAGCTCGAGCATGTCCTGGTGGAGCAGAAAGAAGCCCGAGAGGCGCAGTCCCCTGATCAGCGCCAGCTCCTCCTCGAGCCGCCGCCCGGCCTCGGCGCTCTGCGGCGTCCCCTCGTAGCGATGGATCAGCCGCGTCCGGCAGAGCTCGGCCAGCCGCCGGTCTGCCCCTCCGTCCTCCGCACCCGGATAGCTGTAGCCGAGCTCGCGAGTGAGATCGAAGCGCAGTCGCTCGGCGAGCCGCTCCGTCTCCGCCACGGCCTCCGGGTGGTCGCGGAACCGCGCCGCCCCCTGCATTAAACGGGTTGCGCCTCGCGGCGCACCCTCGCATGACGAGAGCAGGACGGACGCCGAGTTGCCGCGGCGCAGCCCCTCGGTCTCATCCAGCGTCGCCCCCAGCCGAACCGCCACCAGCGCGTCCTGGAGCGGCATCCGCGAGCGCTCGTGGGCGTGCGCATCGCCCGTCGCCACCGCCGGCACCCCGAGCCGCTCCGCCAGCGAGGCCAGCCAGCGGTTCCGTGACCGGTCGTGCCGCCAGAGCGGCCGCTGCAGCTCGATCCGGAAGCGGTCCGGGCTGAAGGCTCGCAGCAGCCGCTCGGCCAGATAGACCGCGCCCGCCGGATCGCCCCGCTCCCAGGTTCCCGCCACCGCACCGTCGCGCGCGCAGCCCGAGAGGCAGACCAATCCCTCGGTGTGCCGCTCGAGCTCGTCGATCGGCAGCGAGGGCGGCAGCGGCTCTCTTAGATGCGAGGGCGCGCGTAAGCGCCGATGCGAGGGCGCGCGATAGCGCTGATGCGAGGGCGCGCGTGAGCGCGACCCGTCTAATGGCGAAGCCGGATCTCGTGTCCCGCGATGCGCCCCGGTGATCAGCCGGCAGAGACTGGCCCAGCCACTCGCGTTCTCGACCAGCAGCGTGACGTGCACCGGGCGCGGCATCCGCCGCGGCACCTCCAAGGTCAGCTCGCAGCCGAAGATCGGCCGCACCCCGACGCCCTTGCAGGCGTGGGCGAACTCCATCGCCCCGCAGACGTTGTCGTGGTCGGTCAGCGCCAGCGCCTCGTGGCCGAGCCCGGCCGCCGTCGCCGCCAGCTCGGCCGGGTCCGAGGCGCCGTCCAGGAAGGAGTAGGCCGAGTGGCAGTGCAGCTCGGTGTACATCAGTCCCGCTGGCGGAACCAGCGTCCATCCGAGTCGCGGAAGATGACCACATCGCTGCCGTCCTCCAGGACCACCTCGAAGTAACGCCTTTGCAGGGGTTTCTGCGTCCACCACCCGTCCTCGACCAGCCATTCCTCCCGCACCGACTCCACCGCCAGCCGTCCGATCGCCAACGGCTTCCCGTCCGGGCCCGTCTGCACCGGCACCGGCCACGGCTTGTTCACGCGTCCCGGTCGCATCACTTGATGCGAGGGCGCGCGATAGCGCGACCCGTTTTATGGCGAAGCCGTCTCACGACTCCTCCGGAAAGGGCATCAGAACGTGGCGCCGCTCCGGCACCCGCGACTCCGGATCGACCTCGAGCACCCGCAGCACGGAATCGGCGCCCGCTGCTGAGCGGGTCTGGCGCACGGCCTCGGTAATCCGCTGGCGTCGCTCCTGTTCGGGGCTCGTGAGCGTCAACTGGTCGCCGGTCTCCGGACCCAGCGCCACCGCCTCGAGTCGCAGCGTTGCGGCCGGCGCCGGCAGCTGAGAGAGGTGGGGGAGGAGCGCATCGCCGAGCCGCGCCCGATCGGCGCTGGCGCGCCGCAGAGCGACCTGGCGCCGCCACCCGCCTCCGGCGGCGAGGCGAGCGGAGAGCCGCAGCGCCCGCAGCGTCCTGCCGCGTCGTGCACCATGCGCGAGCAGCCGCGAGATCAGCAGCTCCAGCGCCCGCTCGAGCTGCTGGCCGGAAACCGCCTCGGGCAGCTCCAGCTCCACCGCGATCGCCTCCCGCACCGGTCGCGGCCGCAGCGGCTCGTCTCCACCGCGCGCCAGCCGCCGAGCCCGCAGCCCCAGCCTGCCGAAGCGATCCGCCACGGCATCGCTGGGCAGCCCAGCCAGTTGCCCGAGAGTGGAGATCCCGAGACGCTCGAGCTCATTGGGGAGGTCATCCGCGGATTCGGCGGCGGTCTCTGTGGCCGCCGTTCGTTTCGACTCCAGGCGACCGCAGAGAAGCGACACCGGCATCGGGTCCAGGAACTCCGCACCGGCCCCCTCCGTAACCATGGCGCCGCTGCGCGCCGCGACATAGGCGCAGAAGCGGCCGGGCCCGGCACCGAACCGCGCCGAACCTCCCAACTCTTCACGGGCCTGCTTCAGAACCCCCTCGATCCCTCCCCAGAGGCCAGCCAGACCGCCCGCCTCGAAGAACGCCTCGCCAGCACGATCCGACTCGATCTCCGCGCCGATCCCCTCCAACCGCCGCAGCGCCTCCTCCCAGGAGCTCTCCGCCCGCTCGGGATCGGACGGGATCAGGGCCAGCTCCGGGCAGCGCGAGAGCGCCTCGCCCATCCTCATGCCGGCCCGCAGCCCGAACTTCTCCGCCGGCTCCGTGACCTCCCCGATCAGCTGCGCCGCCCCCGGCTCGGGGGCGAGCGCAGCGGGTCGGCCCAGGATTCCCCGCTGCTCGCGGCTGACTGCGGCGATCAGCCGGAAGCGGGGGATCAGGGCGCATGCGACTGGCATCGAACATATGTTCGTATACCGGCGGCGATCCGTCAAGAACTTCGGTTAAGAAGCGCAGCAAGGGGGAATCGCCTGGAGACAATGCTGATCGCCGCGATCATCCTCTTCTGCCTCATTCTCCTGGTCCTCGCCTTTCTCGCGCCGCGACTCTCGCGTCATTTCCAGCGGGCCGGCGAGAAGCCGCTCGAGCTTGGCGGACGGGCGGGCGGCAAGGCTCCCGGCAAGCTCGGGAAATGGCTGCGCAAGCCCTTCTCCACGGGCGAGCGGGCGGTCGAGAAGAGCGGCGCCAAGGGCAGAGAGGGCCGGGCCAAGGCCCCCTTCTAGTCGCAGTACCTCCGGTCCGTGGACGAACGCGAGCCGACAACCGAGGAGCTGCACCAGGTGAGTCCCGGTCAGAGGGCTTGACTTCGACTTCGCTTGAACCCGTAGCTTCGGATTCCGACGACGGAGGGGGTCTCGATGAAGGTGGGCGTGCTCGGAACAGGAATGGTAGGTACTGCGATCGCAACCAGGCTGATCGAGCTTGGCCATGAGGTCCGGATGGGCTCGCGGCAGGCGGGCAACGAGAAGGCGGCGGCGTGGGCGGAGTCGGCCGGCGACCGCGCCAGCTCCGGGGACTTTGGCGACGCGGCCTCCTTCGGCGAGATCGCCTTCAACTGCACGGCCGGCGAGGGCTCCGTCGACGCGGTCAGCTCCGCCAAGGAGGGTCTGGCGGGCAAGCCGTTGATCGACGTCGCCAATGTCCTCGATTTCTCGAACGGGCCCCCTCCTGTGATCTCCGCAACGGACCGGGACAGCCTCGCGGAGCAGATCCAACGCGCCGTTCCGGAGGTGCGCGTGGTGAAGTCGCTGAACACGGTCAACAACGATGTGATGGTGGATCCGGCGCGCGTCCGGGGCGACCACGTGGTCTTCCTCTCGGGCGACGATCAGGATGCGAAGCGGCAGGCAACCGAGCTGCTCGGCCAGTTTGGCTGGGTGGAGGATTGCGTGATCGATCTCGGCGACATCACCACCGCCCGAGGCCCCGAGATGTACGTAGGGCTCTGGATACGACTCATGGGAGCGCTCGACTCGACCCAGTTCAACATCGGTTTGTTCCGCGGCCAAGGCTGAACCGGCTGGCCGGCGGCGGGGTAGTCTCCGCCCATGCCCAAGCGTGAACCGACAACTGAGGAGCTGCGCCAGGCGCAGCAGGAGCGGGTCACGGAGGAGCACCAGGCTGTCGACACCTCGATCACTCCGGACGAGGCGCAACAGCACCTCCGCCGCGCCGACAAGTCCGCCTATCTCGAGCGCATGCTGGCCAAGCGGGAGCGCTCGGAGCGGCGCGACGAAGAGTCGGATTGAGCGTCAGGCTCGCCCTGATCGCCGACACTCACCTGCCGCGCGGAGACCGACGTCTCCCCGATCGGTGTCTCGACGCCCTGCGGGCCGCCGACCTGATCGTCCACGCCGGCGACCTCAGCCACCAATCGGTGCTCGCCGATCTGCGTGAGCTCGGGCCGGTCGCGGCCGTCCACGGCAACGTCGACAGCGCCGAGCTCCGCCGCGAGCTGCCCGAGTCGATCTCCCTCGAGCTGGAGAACGTAGTTTTGGGCGTGATCCACGACGCCGGCCCCCCCAAGGGTCGCCTGGAGCGCCTGCGAGCCCGCTTCCCCGGTGCCGACGCCGTCGTCTTCGGTCACTCCCACATGCCGCTGCACGAGAAGGGCGACGGCTTCCAGATCTTCAACCCCGGCAGCCCCACCGAGCGGCGGCGCGCGCCTCACCGCTCGATGGGCCGGGGGACGGTGGAGGGGGGAGGCATCGAGTTCGACCTCCTGCCGTTGCCATGATCTCTCCATGACCGCTCGCGCCCTAGCCGTCGTCGCGGCCCTCGGCGTCGCCGTCCTCTCCGGCTGCGGCTCCTCCGGAGAGGGGAGCGACACGATCCCGGGCGGCGCCGATCCCGAGACCGTTCAGGTGATCAAGAGCTGGGCCGACGAGCTGCGAGCCGGAGACGTGAACGCGGCCAGCGAGCGGTTCGCGATCCCGACCGTGATCCAGAACGGGACCCCGCCGCTGCGTCTCACCACTCGCGAGGAGGTCGAGGCCTTCAACCAATCCCTGCCCTGCGGAGCGAAGCTCACCGAGGCGGTCTCGGTCGACCGGTTCACGATCGCCACCTTCGAGCTCACCGAGCGGCCCGGCCCCGGCGAGTGCGGGAACGGAGTGGGAGGGACCGCCAAGACCGCCTTCGTCGTTCGCAAGGGACTGATCACCCAGTGGCGCCGGGTCGTCGACACCGACGAGGGGACGTCGACGAATCAGGGCCCGGTGATCTGAGCCCGGACCCGCTCGATCACCGCGTCGGTGAACTCGGTCGTGCCGGCATGGCCCTTCAGGTCCGGGGTCCGAACCCCCGAGGCGGCCGTCTCTATGACAGCGTCGTAGACGGCCGCGGACGCTCGCTCCGCACCCTCGACGCCTGCCTCGGCCGCGTAGTGCAACACCGCCGCCCCCGCCAGGATCATCCCCAACGGGTTGGCGATGTCCTTGCCCTCCAGCGCGGGCGCAGTCCCGTGCGGCGCCTCGCTCATCGCCACGCGCACCCGCAGGTCGTCATCGAGTGCGAGCAGGACCGACTCCGCCCCGGCGATCGACCCGTAGAGGGGCAGGACGAGATCCGAGAGCAGATCGCCGTCACGGTTGAGGCTCGGGATCACCAGCGGCGCGTCAGCCCGGCCGGTCAGCAGCCCCGCATAGGTCGCATCGATCAGCAGCGGCTCGTAGCCGACATCTGGATGACGCTCGGCCGCCGCGTCCATCTCCTCCTTCAGCATCCCCTCGTAGACCGGGCTGACCGTCCACTTGGGGCCGCCGTAGACACGACCGCCGATCCCCTCGGCGGTCCGGAAGGCGTACTCGGCGACCGCACGGCAGATCGAGCGGTGGATCACCTCGATGCGCTCCGCGACCTCGTCTCCGTTTTCGGGCCGGCGTGATTCCTGGGCGCCGTAGGCGTCCTCGACCGCCATCCGCACCACCGAGATCGGATGATGGATCCCCGCGACCGGACTGATCCCCGGAATGCGACGGCCGGTCCTCACGATCACCTTTCCGTCGATCGCCTCGCGAATCAGCCGATTCGGGCTCCCCACGTCGTCGGCGCCCTCCGGCGTGATCGTGGCAGCCTTGATCCCAAAGCCCGCCTCAGCCATCGCCCCCGCCGCTTCCGTGCAGACCGCGTTCTCGGTCCGGCGCCGGTTCTCCAGCGAGAGGTCGAAGCGCTCGAGCTCCAGATCGAGCCCGATCACCTCCGGATCGATCACGCGCAGCGCCTGCTCGAGCAGCTCCTGCCCGGTCTGGTCGCCCTCGAGCACGACTATCCGCAGCCCGGCCATCTCCAGTGCGAGGCTATACGCATGGCACAGTGCACCTGGTGTGGGGCGGAGGTCGAGTCCGGCAACGGCTTCCGCGCCTACGAACCCGCCGGCGAGCGGCGAGCGGTCTTCTGCCGGCTCGAGCACCTGATCCCCTGGTCGATCCAGGGGGCGCACTGGGAGGCGGGGGCAATGACGGAGGGCGCCCCGCAGGCGACCAACTGCTCGCACTGCGGCGCGGAGCTCGGCGAGGCGCACGTCCTGCTGGTGCGACACCGCGGCGAGCACCGGGTCGCCGATGCCTTCTGTGGCGTCGACCACATGACCGATTGGGCCAAGGCGGGCGGCCGCTGGCAGTGAGGCCGCAGTTTCCGGCTCCCCGGCTCCGCGCCGAAATCGAGGAATCTCGCAAAACGCGGGAACCCCGCTTCACACGCCCTTGACCACCCTGTATCCGCCGGTAGGGTGCTCGCCACTTGAACAGAACAGGTTGACCTTCGGGTCAATCAGGTTCAGTTCAAAGAAACGGCCCGGGCGACCGGGCCGTTTCGCTTTCTCGGGGGCCGAGCGATGAGTAGGGCCGGGTGGGCCGGTCAGTACGGTCAGGTGAGGGATGCCCACGTCTCGTTCCATCCAGCGGACCTACCTGCTCCTCATGCTCGGGAACACGCTGGCGGCTTCGCTGATCTGGGGGATCAACACGATCTTCCTCCTGGACGCCGGCCTCTCCAACCTGGAGGCGTTCGCCGCCAACGCCTTCTTCACCGCCGGCATGGTGATCTTCGAGGTTCCGACCGGGATCGTCGCCGACACGATCGGGCGGCGCACCTCCTACCTGCTCGGCACCCTCACCCTGTCGGGAGCCAGCTTGCTCTACGTGATGCTCTGGCAGATCGAGGCGCCCTTCTGGGAGTGGGCTGTGGTCTCGCTGCTGCTCGGTCTCGGCTTCACCTTCTTCTCGGGGGCGGTCGAGGCTTGGCTGGTCGACGCGCTGACGGCGACCGGCTACCAGGGGAGGCTCGAAACCGTGTTCGGTCGTGGCCAGATCGTCACGGGGGCCGGGATGCTGGGCGGCTCCGTCGCCGGCGGCTTCATCGCCCAGCAGGTCAGTCTGGGCACGCCCTTCGTCCTGCGTGGCGCGATCCTGATCGTCATGTTCGTCGTCGCCTTCAGGCTGATGCACGACGTCGGCTTCACCCCGGAGAAGGGCGGTCGGCCGCTCACCGAGATGCGCAAGATCGCGTCGAACTCGATCGACTACGGCTGGCGCGTCCCGGCGGTCAAGTGGCTGATGGTCGAGGCCCTGTTCACCGGTGGCGTCGGCATCTACGCCTTCTATGCGCTGCAGCCGTATCTGCTCGAGCTCTACGGCGACCCGACGGCGTACGAGGTCGCGGGGCTGGCGGCAGCAATCGTTGCCGGAGCCCAGATCCTCGGCGGGGCCGCGGCGCCTCGCATCCGCGCGCTCTTCCATCGCCGGACCTCGGCTCTGCTCGTGACCGCCGGGCTGAGCGTGATCACCCTTGCGCTGATCGGTGCGATCCAGAGCTTCTGGGCGGTCATCGGGCTGACGACGGTCTGGGGACTGCTGTTCGCTGCCACGATGCCGATCCGCCAGACCTACATCAACGGGATGATCCCCTCCAGGCAGAGGGCCACGATCCTCTCCTTCGACTCGATGATGTCCTCGACTGGAGGCGTCTGGGCGCAGCCGGTCCTGGGCCGGGTGGCGGACACCTCGGGCTACGCCGCCTCATATCTCGTCTCGGCCGGAATCGCCGCCTTCGCGCTGCCCTTCCTCGCCCTCTCGCGGAACCAGAACGCCCCGGCCGACACGCTGGAGCTCACCGAAGCGCCCGCCGCGCAGCCTGCCTGAACGGCAAAACCCCCGCAACTAGCGGAAACGTCCGTTCACACGGTCTTGACTTCGCTTTGGCGAGGGGTAGGGTGCTCGTTAACGGAACGAAGGGAAACCTTTGTTCCCAGAAAGGGTCCGAGAAATCGGGCCCTTTCGCTTTCTCAGGGGGACTTCTTGGCCTTCTTCGCGGCCGCCCCGCGCTTTCCGCTGTTTCGCTTCTTCGCCGGCCGTAAGGCCCCTGGAGGCGGCGCCGCCCAGGAGAGGATCAGCGGCGCGACCAGGTCCGGCTTCTCCACGTTCGGGGAATGGCCGGCGCCCGGGATCAGGTGAGTCTGGACGCCGGGCACGTTCTGCCGATAGCGGGCCACCGCCTCCTGGGCGTCGTAGAGCTGATCCTCGGCCCCGAAGATGACCATCGTCGGCACGTGGGCGGTGGCGAGGTGCTCGTCGAGTGGGCCGTCGGCGACGTAGTCCTGCTCGGCATCGCGCGTCTCCTTGTAGGCGGTGTACGTCATCGCCCGCAGGTCGTCCACCGGCTGGTCGGGGTTGTCGAAGCCGCTCGAGATGTCGTAGCCGGGGGCGAACGCGTCGTCGTAGTTGTCGAGGACCAATGACTTCGGCGCGATCTGCAGCAGCCGGTGGGACGCCTGTCCGAGCACCGGCCAGTAGCTGATCCGTTGCGCGAACCCCTCATTGTCGAAGCCGTCCTCCGGAGCCTGGTCGATGACGACTACGCGGGAGGCGAGCTGCGGGCTCTGCTGGGCGAGCGCCGTTGCCACGCTGCCGCCCAGGGAGTGGCCGACGACCGTGGCGTTGACCACGCCGAGCTTCGCCAGCGCCTCGGCCACGGCCGTCGCCTGATCCTCGATCGAGTAGCCGGTGGCCGGCTTGTCTGAGCCGCCGTGACCGAGCAGGTCAACGCTGATGACCCGATGGTCCCGCCCGAGCAGCGGGGCGAGGTCGTCCCACCAGTTCATCGAGCACGTGTAGCAGTGGATCAGCACGATCGGTGTTTGTGGCCGCCGAACAGGTTGGTTGCCCTGCTCGAGCACCTGAAGGGTCCCGTTCGAGGTGTCGACCAGGCGCGCGCCCGTATCGCGCACGTACGCATCCTTGGTGGCGTTGGAGACGACGATCGCGTTGAGCAACGAGAGCGCGATCAGCCCCCCGATCACGCCGAGGGTGATCTTCAGCCAGCCTGGCACCGGCTACATCTAACTGTCGGGACCGGCGTCTATGCGAGGGTCCCCCGCAGGCGGAGCCGAGGGGGAAGCCGCTTCACGTGGTCCGAGACCGAGCTCGCCTGAGCGCTCCGCGAGCGCCTCGATGACCAGCGTGATGTGCGCGTCCTGGTCCACGCCGAGCTCCTCGATCCCGCGCTGGATGTCCTCGCGGTTCACCGCCGCCGCGAACGACGGCTGCTTCAGCTTCTTCTTGACGGACTTCGGCTTCATCCCCTCGATCCCGGTGGGACGGACCAGCGCGCAGGCGGCGATGAATCCGGAGAGCTCGTCGACGCCGTAGAGCGTCTTCGCCATCCGGGTCTCCCTGGGCACGCCCATGAAGTCGGCGTGGCCGGCCACGGCGTCGATCACCTCCTGCGGGTAGCCGCGCTCCTCGAGCTCCTTGAGGGCGTAGCGCGGATGCCCGGTGTCCAGGTCCGGATACCGCTCGTAGTCGAGGTCGTGGACGAGGCCCGTGACCGCGTAGGCCTCCTCGTCCTCACCCCATTTGCGGGCGTAGGCGCGCATCGCGGCCTCCACGCCCAGGAGGTGCTTTCGGAGCGAGTCGGTCTCGACCCATTCCGTGACCAGCTGCCATGCATCGTCTCGTGAGATCTCCGCCATGGGGCTGGTTACTCTAGGCGCCCATGGAGAAATTCATCATCCAGGGCGGCGTCCCCCTGTCCGGAGACATCACTCCGGCCGGGAACAAGAACGCGGCGCTGCCGATCCTGGCGGCGTGCCTGCTCACCGAGGAGGAGCTCCTGGTCCGCAACGTGCCGCGGATCCGTGACGTCGAGTCGATGCTCGGCCTGCTCGAGCGGCTGGGCGTCAAGGTCGTCTGGACCGGGGAGAACGAGATCCGACTGCAGGCCGACGAGATCGCCGGCATCGAGGTCGACGAGGAGCTCGCCAACAGAATCCGCGCCTCCTTCCTGGTCGCGGGCCCGCTGCTCGCGCGCTTCGGGGAGGTCCGCATGCCGCCCCCGGGTGGCGACACGATCGGACGCCGGAGGCTGGACGCACATCTCGACGCCTTCCGGGACCTGGGCGCGAGCGTCGACGGGAAGCTCTGGATCGAGCTCTCCGCGCCGCCGGGCGGCCTGAAGCCGACGCGGATCTTCATGGACGAGCCCTCGGTGATGGGGACGGAGAACGCCCTGCTCGCCGCTGCGCTGACCGAGGGCCCGACCACGATCGCCAACGCCGCATCCGAGCCGCACGTCCAGGACCTGGCGCGGCTGCTGTCCAAGATGGGCGCGCAGGTGGACGGCATCGGGTCGAACGTGATGACCGTCCACGGCCGCAAGCAGCTCGGCGGGGGGGAGCACGACGTGTGCTCCGACCACATCGAGGTCGCCAGCTTCATGGCGCTGGCCGCCGCGACCAGTGGCGAGCTCCGCATCCGCAACGTCGTGGCGGAAGACCTGGAGGGAATCCGGCGGCACTTCCGCCGTCTCGGGCTGCAGACGATGCTCGAGGGCAATGACCTGTTCGTCCCGCCGGAGCAGAAGCTCACGATCCGTGACGACCAGGGCGACGCGATCCCGAAGATCGACGACGGCCCCTGGCCGGCGTTCCCCGCCGACCTCACCTCGATCGCACTCGCACTCGCCACGCAGGCGGAGGGCACGATCATGATCCACGAGAAGATGTTCGAGAACAGGCTGTTCTTCGTCGACAAGCTGGTCGCGATGGGCGCTCGGATCCACCTCTCCGACCCCCACAGGGCGGTGGTGAGTGGACCGAGCCGTCTTCACGGGGCGCGCCTCGAGAGCCCCGACATCCGCGCGGGCATGGCGATGCTCATCGCCGCGCTCGCGGCGGACGGGACCTCGGAGATCGGCAACGTCGCGCAGATCGACCGCGGCTACGAGCGGATCGACATGCGCCTGCGCGACCTCGGCGCCCGCATCGAGCGGGTCGCTTCAGAGCGCGTGCCGGCCTAGGCGGCGATCAGGCCGAATAGGCGTTGTGGAGCTCGGTGAAGTTGGGCTGGGGCGGCGGCGGAGCATCGTCGCCAAGCGTCTCAGCCATCCCCGGACCGAGCCGCGATTCGGCGAACGCCTCGAACGCCTCCGGGGACTCCCAGATATCGAGCACCTTCAGCGTCTCGCCATCGAAGCGGGCCGAGTGGGCGATCAGGCCGCCGGGCGGGTCGCCCTTGGGGTCGCCCCTCCGGCGTCTGCTCGCCGAGCTTCTCGTTCACCTGGTCGTACTCCTCAGGCGTCGCCTCGAATTCCTGGATCACCACCACCGCCATCTCACCGCCCCCTCCGCTTGGGTCGGGGCAGATCCTATGCGCACGAACCTTGCAGCCTGTTAAGGGAGAGAAAGCGATGATGGGCGGCCGACGATGATCCACCCGACCCCGCCAGGAACACGCGACATCCTGCCCGAGGAGATGCGCGAGCTGCGCGCGCTCGAGGGCGTGCTTCGCTCCACCTTCGACGAGCACGGCTATGGCGAGGTCGCCACCCCGACGATCGAGTACGCGGAGGTCTTGCGGCGCGGCGACGAGCGCTACGCCAACGCCGCCTATCGCTTCTTCGACGAGCGGGGCGAGCTGCTCGCGATGCGCTCCGACATGACCATCCCGATCGCGCGCCTGGTCGCCACGCGGATGCAGGCCGCCGAGCCGCCGTTCCGCCTTTCCTACATCGCCCGCGCCTATCGGGCGGTGAACCCCCAGCGAGGTCAGATGAGGGAGTTCACCCAGGCCGGGGTGGAGCTGATCGGAGCGCCTGCCCCGGAGGGGACGGCCGAGGTGGTCGAGGTCTTGAGCGCGGCGCTCGATGCGGCCGGGCTCAACCGCGCTCTCGTCGGCCTTGGCGATGCCGACCTCTACAGCCAGCTGCTGGCGGAGCTCGGGGTGGAGGGAGAGACGCGCGACCGGATTCTCGACCGGCTGGCAGCGCACGACCTGGTCGGCCTCGAGCTGGCCGTAGACGAGGTCCAGGACCTTGACGGAGAGGCTCGCGCGACCCTGCTGGCGCTGCCCGCGATGCGCGGCGGCCCCGAGGTCCTCGATCGCGCGACCGAGCTCGGCGGCGAGGCGGTGGAGCGGGCCACGCAGCGGCTGCGAGCGACCCACCAGGCGCTGGCGGCGCGGGGAGTGTCCGAGCGGGTCCAGCTCGACCTCGGCCTGCTGCGAGACCTCGGCTACTACACGGGGGCGATCCTCGAGGTCTACGACCCGGCCCTCGGGCACATCCTGGGCGGAGGCGGCCGCTACGACTCCTTGCTCGGGCGATTCGGCAGGGAGCTGCCGGCGGCGGGCTTCTCCCTCTACCTGGAGCGCCTGCACGTCGCCCAGACCGAGGAGGAGCGACAGGGCCGAGGGGAGGGGCGCTGATGCCTCGGGTGGTGGAGGTCACCCGCGCCCGCGAGGCAGGTCCCATGAAGCTGGCGCTGCCGCGGGGCGCGCTCTGGCCGGAGACGCTCGATGCGCTCGACCGCATCGGGGTCGACACGGCCGAGCTGCGCTCCGACTCGCGCGCGCTCGTCTTCGAGTCCGGTGGGCTCGTCCTGGTGACGATGCGGCCCTCGGACGTCCCCACCTACGTGGAGGCCGGTGCCGCCGACCTCGGGATCACCGGCAAGGACGTCCTGCTAGAGCAGCCGGAGCGGATCGTCTACGAGGTCCTCGACCTGCGCTACGGCGCCTGCCGCATGGTGCTCGCGGGCAGGGCCGGGGACACGGCCCTCGACGAGGACGAGCGCCGGCTCGGCGGGATGCGGATCGCGACGAAGTACCCCCGGGTCGCGGAGCGCCACTTCGAGGAGACCGGACGAAGGGCCGAGGTCATCGAGGTGAAGGGCTCCGTCGAGCTCGCGCCGCTCTCCGGCCTCGCCGACGGGATCGTCGACCTGGTCGCCACTGGGCGCACGCTGGCCGAGAACGGCCTGGAGGTCCGCGAGGAGATCGCCATCTCGACCGCCAGGCTGATCGCCAACCGCGTCTCCCACAAGCTGCGCGCGGCCGAGGTGGACGACCTGGTCGAGCGCCTCCGACCGGAGGGAGTGCGATGAGGCTTCAGAGCTTCGACTGGGACGGCAGCGATCCGTCCGGCCTGGCGAGCCAGATCCGGGCCCTCCAGCCGCCGCTCGGGGAGGTGGGCGGGACCGTCGCCGAGATCATCGCCGCCGTCCGCGAGCGGGGCGACGATGCTGTGGCCGAGCTCGAGGCTCGCTTCGGCGGCGGCCCCGTCGATCCGCGTGACATTCCGGTTTCCGACGGCGAGATCCGCGCTGCGCTCGAGCGCCTCGACCCGAAGCTGCGGACGGCCCTCGAGACCGCCGCCACGAACATTCGCGCCGTCGCGGATGCGCAGCTGGTGAACGAGCGGCCGGTCCGACTCGCGCAGGGCCAGACGGTTGACCTTCGTGACGTTCCGGTCGGTTCGGCAGCCATCTACGCGCCCGGAGGCGCCGCCGCCTATCCCTCAACGGTCCTGATGGGCTGCCTTCCCGCCAAGGCGGCCGGGGTGACCCGCGTGGTGCTCGCCACTCCCTCCGGCGACGGCGAGCGCCCCATCCCCGATGCGATCCTGGCGGCGGCGGCGATCGGCGGTGCGGATGAGATCTACCCGATGGGCGGTGCACAGGCGATCGCCGCCCTCGGGATCGGCACCCAGCTCATCGAGCCGGTCGACGTGATTGCCGGGCCGGGGAACCGCTACGTACAGGAGGCGAAGCGCCAGCTCGTGGGCGAGGTCGGCATCGACGGTCTTGCCGGCCCGTCCGAGCTGATGGTGATCGCGGGCGACACGGCGAATGCCGAATGGATCGCACTGGATCTGTGTGCCCAGGCCGAGCACGGGCCGGACGGCCTGGTGATCGCGGCGGCGGTCGAGACCGTGATCCTCGATGCGGTCGAGGAGGCGGTGCAGCGGGTCGCCGCGAAGCACGACATCGCCGACGACGCGCCACTTGCCCTCGTGGCGGTGCCCGACACCGTCGCCGCGGTGCAGCTCGCCAACGCGATTGCTCCGGAGCACCTCGAGTTGATCACCGAGGACGCGGGGCTCCTGGCTGACGGTGTTCGGACCGCTGGGTGCGTGTTCATCGGACCGCATTCGGCAACCGCGTTCGGCGATTACGCGGCGGGATCGAACCACGTACTCCCCACCGGCGGCGCGGGACGCTTCCAGGGACCGCTGGAGCCGGCCATCTTCAGGCGGCGCATCCCCACCGTCACGGTGTCGCAGGCGGCGGCCCGGGAGCTCGCTCCGACGGTCGCTACGCTGGCGCGCGCCGAGGGCTTCCCGGTGCACGCGGAGTCTGCCGAGGCAAGAGCCGAGGATTGAGGGAATGGCGCGTACGGCTGAGATCAACCGCGAGACGAAGGAGACCAAGGTCAAGCTGCGGCTTGACCTTGACGGCGGCGAGGGCAAGGTCTCCACCGGCGTCGGCTTCCTCGATCACATGCTCGAGCTGCTGGCCCGCCACGGCCGCCTGGGGCTCGACCTCGAGGCGAGCGGCGACCTGCAGACCGGCGCCCATCACACCACCGAGGACGTCGGCATCTGCCTCGGGCAGGCGATCGACGAGGCGCTCGGGGACCGCGCCGGGATTCGCCGCTACGGCTCGGCCCTGGTGCCGATGGACGAGGCCCTCGGCGAATGCGCGATCGACATCTCCGGCAGGCCCTACTGTGCCTTCGCCGCGGACCTCCCGGACGTCAGCATTGCCGGGTTCGACTCGGAGCTCGCCGAGGAGTTCTTCCGCGCGGTCTCCAACAACTCGAAGATCACGCTCCACATCTGGGTTCGCTCCGGCTCCAACGCCCACCACATGGTCGAGGCCTCCTTCAAGGCCTTCGCGCGGGCACTCCGCGAGGCGGTCTCGATCGACCCGGATGAGACCGGGGTGCCCTCCACCAAGGGCACCCTCACCGAATGACGCGCATCGCGATCCTCGACTACGGGATGGGCAATCTCCGTTCCGTGGAGAAGGCCCTGGAGCGGGTCGGGGCCGAGGCCGAGATCACCTCGGACCGAGCTCGCGTCGAGGCTGCCGACGGGGTGATCCTGCCGGGCGTGGGAGCGTTCCCGCGAGCGATGGAGCGGGTCCGCGAGCTCGGGCTCGACGAGCTGGTGGACGGTCGGATCGAGGCGGAGGTTCCGGTTCTCGGCATCTGCCTGGGCCTGCAGCTGCTCTTCGAGTCCTCGGTCGAGAACGAGGGGGCGGGTGGGCTCGCGCTGCTCGACGGCGTCGTCGCCCCGCTGGAGGCCAACGGCTACAAGGTCCCGCACATCGGCTGGTCGCTGGTCCACTGGGAGCACGAGTCGCGCCTCACCCAGGACCTTGGTGAGGAGACGCCCTTCTACTTCGTCCACTCCTTCGCTCCCCGCCCCAGGGTCGGCGGCGACGTCCTCGGCACGGCCGCCTACGGCGAGCGGTTTGCCTGCGCAGTGGAGCGTCCGCCGCTCTACGGAGTCCAGTTCCACCCGGAGAAGTCGAGCTCCGCGGGCCTCACGCTGTTGGCCAACTTCGTTCGCATCTGCGATTGATCCTCTTTCCCGCGATCGACATCCGGGACGGCAAGGCAGTCCGGTTGATCCAGGGGGACTACGACCAGGAGACGGCCTACGACGACGACCCGGTGGTCGCCGCCCGGCGTTGGGCTGACGGCGGCGCCCGCTGGTTGCACGTCGTCGACCTCGATGGCGCCCGCGCCGGCGAGCCCATCAACCTCGAGCACGTGCGCGGGATCGTCGCCGCGGTCAACGTGCCGGTGCAGCTCGGTGGCGGCCTGCGCGACTCCAAGAAGGTCGAGGAGGCGTTCTCATCGGGCGCGGAGCGGGTGGTGCTCGGCACCGCGGCGGTCCGTGATCCCGAGATGGCCGAGGCGATCGCGGCAGCACATGGCGACCGCGTCGTTGCCTCGGTGGACGCCCGGTCCGGGAAGGTCGCCGCGGAGGGCTGGACGGAGGGAACCGAGCTGGGCACGACCGAGGTGATCGCCGAGCTCGGCCGGCGGGGCCTGAGGCGCTTCGTCTTCACGCCCGTCGACGTCGACGGCCTGATGGAGGGCCCCGACCTGGAGGCCCTGCGCGAGGTCGCGCATGCGACCGAAGGCGAGGTGATCTACTCGGGCGGCATCGGGTCGCTCGACGACCTGCGCGCCGTTGCGGCCCTCGAGCTCGACAACGTCGAGGGCGTGATCGTCGGCAGGGCGCTCTACGAGCAGCGCTTCACGGTTGCCGAGGCGCGAGAGGCTCTCGGTCCATAGGCTCCGGCTCATGAGGAGACTCTTCGGGCCGTTCTTCCTCTTCGCGGGGATCATGCACTTCGTCAAGACCCGCGCCTACGTGCGCATCATGCCTCCGTACGTCCCGCGTCACCAAGAGCTGGTCTACGTGAGCGGCATCGCCGAGATCGCGGGCGGCCTGGCCACGATGCACCCGAGCACACGCCGGGCGGGAAGCGCCTGGAGCATCGCCACGCTGATCGCGGTCTTCCCCGCCAACTGCCACATGGCGATCGAATGGGAGAAATACGAGAGGGCGGTTCCCGGGGGCCGGGCCGCGCTTTACGCCCGCCTGCCGGTGCAGCTGCTCTTCATCGCCTGGGCCTACGCAGCCGGCGACTGGGACTGAGCGAAAGCCGCTGGCGCGTTGGTCGGCAGATGCCCGACCAAGTCGCCCGCAACGGAGCCCTAGCCTTTACTGGCAATGGTTCTCAAGCGGGTCATCCCCTGCCTGGATGTCGACAACGGGCGCGTCGTCAAGGGCACGAACTTCGTGGACATCCGCGACGCCGGTGATCCCGTGGAGCTCGCCGAGCGCTACGACGCCGAGGGCGCCGACGAGCTGGTCTTCCTCGACATAACCGCGTCGCATGAGAGCCGCGACACGATCGTCGAGCTGGCCCGCCGCACCGCCGACAACGTCTTCATCCCGTTCACGATCGGTGGCGGCATCCGCTCGGTCGAAGACGCGCAGGCGGTGCTCGACGCGGGCGCGGACAAGGTCTCGGTCAACTCGGCCGCGCTGGAGCGGCCGGAGCTGATCTCCGAGCTCGCCGCCGTCTTTGGGTCCCAATGCGTGGTGATCGCGATCGACGCCAAGAGACGGGGCGCCGGCGATGGGTCCGAGACCTGCCAGGCGCCCCCGGGCCATTTCGGCGATGCCGAGTGGGACGTCTACACGCATGGCGGCCGCACCAGGGTCGAGGGGCGCGAGGCGGTCGCTTGGGCAAAGGAGGCTACGGAGCTCGGGGCCGGGGAGGTCCTCCTGACCAGCATGGACCGCGACGGCACGACCGACGGATACGACCTCGAGCTCACCCGGTACGTCGCCGAGGCGGTGAGCGTCCCGGTGATTGCGTCGGGCGGTGCCGGCGAGCTCGACCACCTGGTCGAGGCGGTCGAGACGGGGCACGCCGACGCGGTCCTCTGCGCCTCGATCTTCCATTACGGGCAGCACACGATCGCCGAGGCCAAGGAGCGAATGGAGAGCGCCGGGATACCGGTGCGCCCCTCGTAGCGGCCTACTTCTTCTTTTTCGCCTTCTGCGGCTTGGCCGCCTTCTTCTGGCCCGCGGGCGGCGTCTTCGGCTCCTTCTCCAGGATCCCGTCCTGTGCAGGGCCGGATCCCGGCCGCAGCGCGTAGAGCGTCTTGTAGCCGGTGAGGAAGAGCTCCTTGCCGTTGGAGATCACCGGGTTGTAGGCGCCATCGGAGTACTGGAAGACCTTGTGGCCGTTGCGGACATCGAACCCGTAGGTCGAGGTTGTCTTCAGGTCGGCCACGTATGCGGTGTCGCCGATCAGGCTGGCCGCTCCGGAGATCGCGCCGAGGTTCGGAACGCTCCAGCGCTCGTCACCGGTGCGGGCATCCAGGGCGTAGAAGGTCCCGTCGTAGGAGCCGAAGTAGATGGTGGGCTCGGTGTCCGGGGTCCGGGCGGCGATGGCCGCCGCGTAGACGTAGTTGCCGGTGGAGTGGCTCCACACCAGATCGCCGGTGTCCTGATCAAAGCTGTACATCCGCCCGTCGACGTTGCCCGCGTAGACGCGGCCGAAGGCGACCGTTGCGGCTGCATAGAAGCGCCCCGAGCGACCGAAGCCCGACCCCTGTGAGCCCGTCTGCCACTTGATCGAGCCGTCCTTGGCCCGGATCGCGTTCATCTCGCCGCTGTAGTCGCCGACGTAGACGATCCCGTTCTCATACGCGGGCGATGCTTTCACCGCCCCGTTGACGTGGCGCTCCCAGATCGTCTTCCCTGTGGTCTTGTCGAGGGCGTAAACCGTGTTGCACTCGCACCCCACGATCACCTTGTTGCCCACGATGAGCGGGGAGGACTCCGTTCGGCCCGCGAGCGGGTGCTTCCACAGCACCTGCCCATTCGAGGTCGCCAGCGCGACGACCTGCCCAGGCTCGAGATTGGAGACGTAGAGGATCCGATCGTTGTACGTCGGGGAGGACGCGTTCAGGTGGGCGATCTGCTGCTTCCAGCGCGCCTTCCCGGTGCTCGCCTTCACCGCGAACGCCATGCCGTTGTTGTTGACGCCGAACATCTGGTTGCCGACCAGGACGGGCGAATACTCGAGCAGCTTGCGCCCCTTGAATCGCCAGCGAATCGAGAAGGGGGGCTTCACAGCCGGGGCGTCCAGATAGCGGGTTCGCTGTGCGTTCAGGCCATACACCGGCCAATCGGTCAGTCCGCTGACGGGCTCGGGCGTCGTCGCTGTGATGGTGCACGGGGCCGGGCAGGATTTGTCGCCCGGCCGCTTCAGGGCCAGATAGGCGATCAGCGCGATGACGACCGCCGCCAGGCCCGCGGCTGTGCCGAGCGTCACCCACCGGTGGTTGCTCCAGAGGTTCTTTCCGAGCTCTCGGATGTTCTTCCTAAGGTCTTGGATCGCGGAGCATGGTAGGAAAGCCACTAATGCCCGGTTCAAGCGACATCCACCCCGCCCGGCTGAGCGACCGCATCGAATCGCTGGCAGCGATCGACCAACTGCACCAGATCGCCGAGAGGGTGCCGGCATATCTGGTCGGCGGCGTGGTGCGCGACCTGCTGCTCGGGCGGCAGGTGGCCGACCTCGACGTCGCAGTCGAGGGGAACGTCGAGGCCCTCACCGAGCTCCCAGGCTTCAGCCTGGAGCGGGAAGGGCTCTTCCTCACCGGGCGCCTGGAGCAGGGCGACGTGAAGGTCGACGTCGCGCAGACTCGGGCCGAGAGCTACCCGGCGCCCGGGGCGCTGCCAGAGGTCCGGCCCGCCACGATCACCCAGGACCTCGCTCGCCGAGACTTCACGATCAACGCGATGGCATTCCTGCTCGATGGGAACCGCGAGCTGCTCGATCCGCACGGCGGGCTTCCGGACCTGCGGGCAGGGCTTCTGCGTGTCCTGCACCAGGGCTCCTTCGTGGATGACCCGACCCGCGCGCTGCGCGCGGCCCGGTATGCGGCACGCTTCGGCTTCGAGCTGGAGCCGGAGACCGGGCGGCTGCTCCGCGACGCCGACCTCTCGACCCTCTCCGAGGACCGGATCGAGAACGAGCTCCGGCGGATCGCCGCCGAGGACGACCCGGCCGCGGCGCTGCGCTTGCTCGTCGAGTGGGGCGTGATGCCGAGCCTCGACCCCGCGGCGCCGGATCGGGTGGCGGAGGTGACGAGGCTCGTCTCGGCCGAGCCGTGGTCGGGGTGGGTCGATCGCGAGCTGGCCGTGATGCTGGCGATCGTTCGCCCGTTGCCCCAGATCAGGGAGCTGGTGGCGGCAACTCCCGAACGCCCATCGGAGGCCGCTCGGCTCGCCGAGCCGTGGGATCCCGCGCAACTCCTCGTGGCTCGCGCACTTGGGGCGGAATGGCTCGAACGCTACGCGGGCGAGTGGCGCCATGTGAACCTCGAGATCACCGGGGATGACCTGCTCGCTGAGGGCATCCCCGAGGGCCCCGCCGTCGGTCGGGGGCTGGAGGCCGCCCTCTCGGGCAAGCTCGACGGCGAGATCTCGGGACGCCACCAGGAGCTCCGCATCGCCCTCGCCGCTGCTCGGGGTGAGATTCCGGAGGACTAGCCTGCCCCGAGTGGAGTGGCGCGAAGGAGACGGCGTGCGTTGGCTCGAGGCCGAGCTGCCCGGCGCGAGTGCGGCGTTCTCGACCCGCGTCGGCGGCGTGAGCGAGGGGCCCTACGAGGCACTCAACATCGGGATCCTGACCGGCGATGAGCCCGGCCGGGTGAAGGAGAACCGCCGCAGGCTGGCCGAATCGGTCGGGCGTGACCCCGACGGCGTCGTGATGGCGCGTCAGGCTCACGGTGCCGGGTTGCGCCGCCACGAGAGCCCGCAGGAGCCGAGAGTCTTCGCCGACGCGGTCAAGAGCCCGGACGAGTTCGATGCGCAAGCGACCTCCAATCCCAGCCTGACTCCGCTGGTGATCGTGGCCGACTGCCTGCCGGTGGCGATGGTCGGCCCGGGAGGGGTGGCGATGGCGCACTGCGGCTGGCGCGGTCTCGCGGGCGGGATCGTGGCCAAGGCCGCCGGCGAGGTCGAGGCGGAGGCGGCCGCGATCGGGCCGGGGATCGGCCCCTGCTGCTACGAGGTGGGTGAGGAGGTGCTGTCGGAGTTCGCGGACCTGGATCGCGTCGCGCGAGGCCGGATGCTCGATCTCCCCGCGGTGGCAGCGGCCCTGCTCGAGGAGGCCGGCGTCGGCACGATCGAGTCCTCTGGCCTGTGCACCAACTGCAACGCCGAGCTCTTCTACTCGCATCGCCGCGACGGCGAGCGGACCGGACGGCAGGCCGGGCTCGTGTGGATGAAGTAGCCGTGGTTGAACCCGTCACAGATCTCGATCCGGCACGGATTCGCTCCAACCTCGAGGGGATCCGCGAGCACGCCGGCCCCGAGGTCGAGATCCTCGCCGCCACGAAGTACGTGCGCATCGAGGACATGGGGGCCCTCGCTGAGGCCGGCATCGAGCTGGTCGGGGAGAACCGCCTCCAGGACCTCGAGGCGAAGCAGGAGCGCTGGCGGGAGAGCTTCACCTGGGACTTCATCGGCAACCTCCAGAGCCGCAAGCTGAAGCGGATCCTGCCGCTGGTCCGGCTGATCCATTCGGTGGAGTCGGACTCAGTGCTCGAACAGCTCGGGAAGCATGCGGAGGGCGATACCGAGGTGCTCGTCGAGGTGAATCTCTCCCGCGAGGAGGGGAAGGGCGGTGTCGACCCCGCCGAGCTCGACGCTTTCATCGATCGCTGCCCGGTCAGGGTCTCCGGTCTGATGACGATGCCTCCCTTCACCGAGGACCCCGAGGCTTCGCGCCCTTATTTCGCCCGCCTGGCGGAATTGGCCCGGGAGCGCGGCCTCGAGCGGCTCTCGATGGGAACGAGCCAGGACTGGCGCGTGGCGGTGGAGGAGGGGGCGACGATCATCCGCCTTGGCTCGGTGCTCTGGGCATAAAGTGCGCCCAAGCGGCTCCACAGGCTTCATAATCGGGAAACATCAGGCGGCAGGAATAACCTCCGTCAAGCCGAATCTGAGCCGAGATGGCGATCAGAGACACATGGAGACGCGCGCTCGAGTACTTCGGCCTCGTCGAGGGTGACTACGTCGAGGAGGGCGAGTACTACGACGAGGGCGACACCGGGAACGAGAGGGCCCTCGACGACACAGCCGTGGCGCCCCGCGAGCCGGTCAGTTCCTCACGCCGACGCGGGAGGGAGGACGACATCGACGACATCTTCGGCGATGAGGAGCCCGCGCCCAGCAGGAGCCGCGTCCGCGCGGTGGACGACACCGCCGAGGAGCCGCGGCCGAGCCGCCGGGGCCGTCGCCGTGCTCCCGCCGGAAACGGAGGCAGTGTCGCCTCGATGCATGTGGTGACGCCCCGCAGCTTCAACGACGCTCAGCAGGTGGCCGACGAGTTCAAGCGCTCGAAGCCGGTGATCATCAACCTGCAGCAGACCGACCGCGAGCTCTCGAAGCGGCTGATCGACTTCTCCTCGGGCATGACCTACGCATTGGGCGGCGGCATGCAGCGGATCTCGCAAGGGATCTTCCTGCTCACGCCGGAGAATGTCGAGGTCTCCGCCGAGGAGAAGGCCCGCCTGCTCGAGGGCGGCTTCTTCAACCAGTCCTAGCGCGCAGCGGGCGCCGAATAAAGTTCCGCCCATGAAGCTTGGCTTCGTGGGCGCAGGCAACATGGCCGGTGGGCTCGCTCGGGGCTGGGCAGCGGCGCAGGGCGAACCGGGTGCGCCGGAGTCGATGGCGTTCGCCGACGCCGATCCCGACAAGGCACGACAGCTCGCCGAGGATGTTGGGGGCGAAGCGATCGAGGGAAATCTCGCTCTCGCAGATACCTCGGACCTCGTCGTACTCGCAGTCAAGCCGAACGTTCTCGACGAGGTCGCGCCCGACCTGGTTCAGGCCGGCACTCCGGTGCTCTCGATCCTGGCTGGAACGTCGCTCAAGTCCCTGCATGAGGCAATTCCCGGAATCGACCTGATCCGCGTGATGCCGAACCTGGGGGCTCAGCTGCGCCAGGGCGTGCTCTGCGTCGTCTTCCCGGAGGGCACGGACGATGCGCGGAGGCGGCGGATCACCGAGCTGCTCGGACTGGTCGGCGAGGTGATCGAGCTCGAGGAGAGCCTGATCGACGCGGCCACGGCGATCATGGGCTGCTCGCCGGGCTATCTCGCGCTGATGGCGGAGGTCCTCGTGGAGGCTGGGGTGAAGGAGGGCCTGACGGAGGACCAGACGACCCGCATGATCTCGAAGGCGATGAGCGCGACCGGCGGGCTTCTCGAGGTACACGAGCCGGGCGCGCTCAAGCGCGCAGTTGCGTCTCCCGGAGGGATGACCGAGGCGGGCCTGAACGCGCTCGAGGAGCGCAAGATCCACGAGATCCTGCTGGCGGCGGTTGATGCCTCGCTCGAGAGGGTGCCCGAGTGAGCTTCCTGCTCGCGGTCACGCGCGACGACATCGCCGACTACGTCAGCGCGATCTTCCTCGTCTACTTCATCCTGATCTTCATCCGCATCCTGCTCTCCTGGATCCCGCGGATGCCCTACTACCCCTGGCTGCGCGCGACCGTCGACTTCATCCACCAGGTGGTGGACCCGTACCTGAACATCTTCCGGCGCGTGATCCCGCCGCTGGGCGGTGGCGGGTTCGCCATCGACATCAGCCCGATCCTGGCGATCATCGTCCTCAGCATCGTCTGGCGCGTGGTCGTATCGCTGATCGCGGGTTGAGGAGCCGCGCCCATAATGCGGGGGCGCTCCGCAGGCGAAGCCGGGGAGCGCCCCGTTCAATCTGGGTCCCCGGGCTGGCGGCCTGCGGCGTGGTCGTGGCCCTGGATCAGGGGACGAAGGCGCTCGCCACCTCGCTAGTGGACCCGGGTGACCGGGTCGAGGTGCTCCCCTTCCTCGCCTTTGAGAACGTCCGCAACAAGGGCGTCGCCTTCGGCCTCGGAGGTGACATCTCCGCGGCCCTGATCGGGGCGACGATCGTCGTGCTCGTCGGCCTGCTCGTCTTTCTGGCCCTACGCGGGGGCGAGGGCTGGCTCGTCTGGCTGCCGGCGGCCCTGCTGCTCGGCGGCGCACTCGGCAACCTCGCCGATCGAGTCCGCGACGGGGCCGTGATCGATTTCATCGATCTGCCGCTCTGGCCGACCTTCAACCTCGCGGACCTCGCGATCACGGTCGGGGTGCTGCTCTTGCTTCTCGAC
>DATDJZ010000192.1:0-22179 GCA_036520315.1 Solirubrobacterales bacterium
GCCCACGCCCATCTGCTTGAACTCGATGAAGCTGAGCGTCGCGAAGATGGAGAACACCGCCACCATCACGATCGCCGCGCTCGTCACCGTGCCCGCGGTCGAGCCGATGCCGCGCTCGATCGCCTTGTCAGTGGGCATGCCCCGGTCCACTAGCTCCTTGATCCGGCTGAGGATGAACACGTGGTAGTCCATCGACAGGCCGAACAGGACGACGAACAGGAACAGCGGCAGCCAGCTGGTCACCCCGTCGCTGTGTACGCCGAGCAGGCCCTGAGCGAACCCGTCCTGGAAGACCAAGACCAAGATCCCGTAGGCCGCACCGACGGACAGCAGGTTCAGCGCGATCGAGGTGACCGGAATGACGACCGACCTGAACGTGAACAGCAGGAGCAGGAACGACAGCGTCAGCACGAACCCGAAGACGAGCGGCAGGTGCGACTTCATCGAGTCCTGCCAATCGACGTTACCGGCGATGTCGCCGCCGACGTCGACCTGCGCCCCAGTTCCGGCGAAGGACGCCGGGATCAGGTCATCGCGCAGCTCGGACAGCGCGTGCTTCGACTTCGCGTTCTCGCCGTCGCCGGCCATCGGCAACGACACGGACGCAACGGTCGCATCGTGGTTCACCTTGACCTCGGGCGCCGCGAGCGCGAGGCCCTCGCTCCTCGCCTTCGACGAGACCTCGTCGATCGCCGCGGTGACAGCCGGCGAGCGGACGTCGGCCGCCTGGACGACCAGGTCGGCGGACGGGTGCTCCGACGGGTAGATCTGCTGGATCTTCTCGTAGGTCTGGATCGTCGAGAACCCCTTCGGGAACTCCTCCAGCCCCGTTGTCTTCACGTTCATCCCGAACGCCGGGAGAGCCAGGGCCACCAGCGCCCCGCCGGCGACCAGAATCGCCACCGCCGGCCGGCGCATCACGGTCCGGACGACCGCGCTCCAGACGCGCGACTCGCCTGCCCGCCGCTGACGGCGTGAGATGAAGGGGATGCGGCCCTTCTCCATCTTGTCGCCGAGCAGCGACATCAGTGCCGGCAGCACGGTCAGCGAGCCCAGCATCGCGACCGCGACCACGAGCAGGGTTCCGATCCCGAAGGAGAGAAACACGCTGCTGCCGCCGAGGGCCATCCCGGACATCGCGGCGATCACGGTGAGGCCGGAGACGAGTACCGCCCGGCCGGAGGTGGCCGCCGCAGCGTCGATCGCGTCCCTCGGGCTCCGCCCGCGAGCTCGCTCCTCGCGCTCGCGGCGCAGATAGAAGAGCGAGTAGTCCACGCCGACGGCCATCCCGATCAGCAGGATCACCGAGCCGATCGCATCGTCGACCGGGAAGATCTGGCTGGGGATCGAGACGAGCCCGATCGTCGCCATCACGGCCGACAGCGCGAGGATCAGCGGGATTCCCGCTGCGACCAGCGCGCCGAAGGCGACCACGAGGATCAGCAGCGTGATCGGGATCGAGAGCGTCTCCGCCTTGGCGAAGTCGTCGCTGATCGAGTCCGAGAGCTGCTTGTCGGCCGTTCCATCACCGACGACCCCGATCTGGAACGCGGGGTTGGCCCGCTTCGCCTGGTCCACGGCGGCGAATGTCTTGGGCGCCGTGTCCTTGGCGTCATCCGGATCACCCTTCAGGTCGGCGTCGATCAACGCCGCGTGGCCGTCAGCCGACGGCTTCGGGGCATCGATGCTCGCGAACTGACCGCTCGAGGAGAGGGCGTCGTGAACGCTCTCCAGGGCCGACCTGAACTGCGGGCTCGCGGTCGTCTCGGATTTGCTCTGCACGAGCACGCTCTCGGTCGCCGGGTCCTTCGGCCCGTGCTTGTCGAGGGTCATCTCGGCCGCCTTGGATTCGCCGACCCCCGACTCGGCGTCGGTCAGGCTCCGCTGGCCGACGGCGCCGCCGCCGATCAGCGCCACGACCACGAAGGCGATCCAGAGCCCGATCGCCTTCTTGCGATGCGTGGCGCTCCAGTGTCCGGCCCTCGCGGCAATTCCCTTGATCTGTGACCTCTTCCTCGACATTTCGTCCTCCTCGTTGGTCGATTTCGGGGTGGGATCAGGGTCTCGCCGCGGGGACTACCTTCCAATGCGGCCTGCAGGCGTCTCCGGGGTTCGGCTGGCCGCCGCGGGGGTTCGGTTAGCCGTATGGGAATGCGTCGTTCCAGGCGCGACAATCACGGCCATGAGCAGGCGAATCCTGATCGTCGATGACCACGCGGGATTCCGGGCCAGCGCGCGCCGTATGCTCGAGGCGGGCGGCTTCGAGGTCGCGGGAGAGGCGGCCGATGCCGCATCCGCGCGCACCGCCGTCGCCGAACTGGCGCCAGACGCCGTCCTTCTTGACGTTCAGCTCCCCGATGGGGACGGGATCGCGCTGGCCGCCGAGATGGCCGCGAACGGCAACGCGCCGGAGATCGTGCTCTGCTCGAGCCGCGGCGCCGACGAGCTCGGTCCGGCCCTGGAGGGATCCGGCGCACAGGGCTTCCTGACCAAGGACGAGCTCAGCCCGGCGGCGATCCGGGAGCTCCTCGGATGAGGCTCGGCGCTCTGACCGCGCTGCAGCGGGCGCTGATCGCGATCGCCCTGCTGGGTGCCGTGATGGGGATCGCGCTCTTCGTCATCGTGGCGACCAGCGAGGTCCCGGCCGCGCCGGGGCTCGAGGCCTGCCTGACGCTCCTGGTCGGCTGGTCCTTCATCGGTACCGGCCTCTTCGCCTGGGACCGTCGCCCGACGAACCTCATCGGCCAGCTGATGGTCTGCGTCGGGTTCGCCATCTTCGTGGCTGAGCTGACGGTCTCGGACATCCCGCTGGCGGCCGCGGTTGGCTTCGCCTTCAACAGCCTGGCGGTGGTCTTCCTGATCCACCTGCTCGTCGTCTTCCCCAGTGGCCGCGCGCGGAGCCGCGTCGACCGCTTTTTCATCGGTTACGCCTACATCGCCGGGGGGCTCGTCGCCGGCCTTCCCATCCTCTTCTACAACCCCGCAACGGACCCGGACTGCACCCATTGCGTGTCATCGAACCCCCTGCTGATCCACGACAACCTCGATCTCGTCAACACCTGGCTCAACGTGCTCAGCGCGGTCAGCATCCCGGTGCTGGTGGCCCTCATGGTCCACCTGGTGCGCCGAGCTCGGAGGGCCGACCCCGTGGAGCGCCGCAGCCAGGAACCCGTCTGGTGGGCCGGTGGCGCCACCGTCTTCCTCTTCGCCGCCACCCTGCTCACCAACCTGGGGCCGGAGAGCGGCAACTACGACGACGTGGTCTGGTACATCGCGAACCTCGTCATCGCCACGGTCCCGTTCGCGTTTCTCTTCGGCCTGCTGCGGACGAGGCTCTCGGAGGCCGACCTGGTGGCCGAGGAGAACGTCCGCCTCGACGCCGAGCTCCAGGCCAGGCTCGACGACCTCCGCGAATCGAGGGCGAGAATCGTCCAGGCCGGCGACGCGGCCCGCAGGAAACTGGAGCGCGACCTCCACGACGGGGCGCAGCAGCGCCTGGTCGGGTTGGCACTCGACCTCCGCCTATCGCGGGAGAAGCTCGAGGAAGACCCGGAGGCCGCGGCGGCGATGCTCGACGACGCGTCGGCCGAGCTGGCGCGCGCGACCGAGGAGCTGCGGGAGCTCGCCCGCGGCATCCATCCCGCGGTGCTCAGCGACCGCGGACTCGGCGCGGCGGTCGAGTCGCTGGCCAAGCGGGCGCCTCTTCCTGTCGAGATCGACGCCTCGGTCGAAGGACGACTGCCCGAGCCCGTCGAGGCCGCCGCCTACTTCGTCGTCTCGGAAGCGCTCACCAACGTCGTCCGCCACTCCGACGCCGACCGGGCCGAGGTCGGGATCACGCGCGACAACGGCCGGCTCGTGGTGGAAGTGCGGGACGACGGCTCGGGCGGCGCCGACGCCACGGGCTCCGGGCTCCGCGGGCTCGCGGACCGGGTGGCGGCCCTCGACGGGCGCCTCCGCGTCGACGATCCGGCCAGTGGCGGCACCGTCGTCAGGGCCGACATCCCGCTCCGCGAGGGAAACGGGGCCGGCGCCTGATGCGGGTGATCGTCGCCGAGGACTCGGTCCTGCTCAGGGAGGGGGTCGTGCGCCTGCTGCAGGAGGCTGGGCACGAGGTGGTCGGACAGGCGGGCGACCCGGATGAGCTGATGCGCAAGGTCAAGGCGCACAAACCCGATCTCGCCGTGGTCGACGTGCGGATGCCGCCCACCCAGACGGACGAGGGACTCCGCGCCGCCAAGGAGATCCGCTCGCAGCTTCCCGGCGTCGGCGTCCTCGTCCTTTCAGCCTACGTCGAGCCGACCTATGCCCAGGACCTCCTGGCAGACAACGCCGAGGGTCTCGGCTACCTGCTCAAGGACCGGGTCTCTGACGTCGGCGCCTTCGCCGATGCAGTCGACCGCGTGGGATCAGGTGGATCGGCGCTGGATCCGGAGGTCGTCTCGGTGCTGATGGGGCGAGCCCGCGAGGACGACCCTCTGGAGGAGCTCACCCCCCGCGAGCGTGAGGTGCTGGGGCTGATGGCTGAGGGCCGCTCCAACGCCGCCATCGCCGAGCAGCTGGTGGTGACCGAGCGCGCCGTCGAGAAACACGTCACCTCGATCTTCGGCAAGCTCGGCCTCACGGCCAGCAGCGAGGACCACCGACGCGTGCTGGCGGTCCTTCGCTTCCTCGAGGCCTAGGCGCGAATCGCGTCCAGGTCCGCGCGGAGCTCCTTGAGCTCGTCGCGAATTCGCGCGGCCTCCTCGAAGCGGAGGTCGTCCGCCGCCGCGAGCATCTCCTCCTCGAGCTGGATGACCAGCTTCTCGAGCTCCTCCGGTGACTTCGCCGCCGTCTCCTCGCGACGACGGCGGCGGCGGCGCGGCGCCTGGGACTCCATCGCCAGGAACTCCGCCATGTCGGAGATCCCCTTCTTGACCGTCGCGGCGGTGATGCCGTGCTCCTCGTTGTAGGCGAGCTGGATCTCACGGCGCCGATCCGTCTCGGAGATCGCCTTGCGCATCGCGTCGGTCTCCTTGTCCGCGTACATCAGGACGCGTCCATCGACGTTCCGGGCGGCGCGGCCGATCGTCTGGATCAGGCTGGTCTCGCCGCGGAGGAAGCCCTCCTTGTCGGCGTCGAGGATCGCGACCAGGGAGACCTCCGGTAGGTCGAGTCCCTCCCGCAGCAGGTTGACCCCCACCAGCACGTCGTACTCGCCGAGCCGCAGCTCGCGGATGATCTGGATCCGCTCGAGGGTGTCGATCTCCGAGTGCAGGTACCGCACCCGGAAGCCGTGTTCGAGCAGGTACTCCGTCAGGTCCTCGGCCATCTTCTTGGTCAGCGTCGTCACCAGTACCCGCTCGTCCTTCTCGGCGCGAACCCGGACCTCGTTCATCAGGTCGTCGATCTGGTTCCTCGTCTCGCGCACCTCGACCTCCGGGTCGACGATCCCTGTTGGCCGGACGATCTGCTCGACGATCCGGGACGACTCGGCTCGCTCCCAGGGGCCCGGCGTCGCGGAGACCAGCACCATCTGGCCGACCCGGTCGAGGAACTCGTCGAACTTGAGCGGCCGGTTGTCGACGGCGCTCGGGAGGCGAAAGCCGAAGTCGACCAGAGTCGACTTCCGCGAGTAGTCGCCCTCGTACATCCCGCCGAGCTGCGGGATCGTCTGATGGGACTCGTCGATGAAGACGACGAAGTCGTCGGGGAAGTAGTCGATCAGCGTGTATGGCGGGCTCCCGGCGGGACGGCCGTCGAGGATCCGCGAGTAGTTCTCGATCCCCGGGCAGAAGCCGAGCTCCCGCATCATCTCCATGTCGTAGCGGGTGCGCTGCTGGAGGCGGTGGGCCTCGAGCTGCTTGCCGTGCTCCTCGAAGTAGGCGACCCGGTTCCGTAGCTCGCGGTCGATCTCATCGACCGCCCGCTCCATCGTCTCCTCCTTGACGACGTAATGGGTCGCAGGCCAGACCGAGACGTGGTCGATCGCGTCGAGGATCTCGCCGGTGAGCGGGTCGAAGTGCTGGATCGCCTCGATCTCGTCGCCGAAGAGCTGGATCCGGTAGGCGGACTCGGCGTATGCGGGGTAGATCTCGAGCACCTCGCCGCGCGCCCGGAAGGTGCCGCGCCCGAGCGTGGAGTCGTTGCGCCGGTACTGCATCCCGACCAGCTTGCGGAAGACGTCCTGCCGGTCGATCCAGTCGCCCACCTTGAAGAGCTGCATCTGCTCGCGGTAGAGCTGCGGTGAGCCGATCCCGTAGATGCAGGAGACCGAGGCGACGATGATCACGTCGCGGCGGGCGAACAGCGAGGCGGTCGCAGCGTGGCGGAGCCGGTCGATCTCGTCGTTGATCGAGGAGTCCTTCTCGATGTAGAGGTCCTGCGCCGGAACGTAGGCCTCGGGCTGGTAGTAGTCGTAGTAGCTGACGAAGTACTCGACCGCGTTCTCCGGGAAGAACTCGCGGAACTCGTTGCAGAGCTGCGCCGCAAGCGTCTTGTTGTGGGCGATCACCAGGGTGGGGCGCTGGATGCGCTCGATGGCGCCCGCCATCGTGAAGGTCTTGCCGGTGCCCGTGGCGCCGAGCAGCGTCTGGAACTTCTCATTCGCGCCGAGGCCCTCCGCCAGGGCATCGATCGCCTTCGGCTGATCGGCCGTGGGGCTGTAGGCGGGATTGAGCTTGAAGTCGGGCATCCACCCCTGAGCCTAGCTTGAGCCGCTCCCGGCCCCGCTGGTCCACGAACTCGAGAACGGGTATATGACACCGAGATGGGAGGGCTGATCCTGGGACCCATGCTCCGCTACGTGAGCGGCACCGAGGCCACTGTCTGGGTCGAGACGGAGGCACCCGCCGAGGTCGAGGTGCTGGGCACGCGCGAGCCAACCTTCTGCGTGAACGGACACCACTACGCGCTGGTCTGTCTCCGGGGCCTCGAGCCGGGCTCGACCCAGGAATACGACGTCAAGCTGGACGGCGAGCGTGTCTGGCCAGAGGAGGACGACTTCCCACCGACCGTCCTGCGCACTCTGGGCCCCGATCGCCGCCGACGACTCGTTTTTGGCTCCTGCCGAGTCGCAGTCCCTCACCGTCCCCCCTACACGCTGACGAAGGACGAGGACCCGGAGCACGGCCGCGAGATCGATGCTCTCTACGCCCTCGCCATGCGGATGAGGGAGCTGCCGGTCGAGGAGTGGCCCGACCTCCTCCTGATGCTCGGCGACCAGGTCTACGCCGACGAGGACGCCCCGGAGACCAGACGGTTCATTCGCGAGCGGCGGGGCGTCGACGGCGAGCCGGGAGACCAGGTCGCGGACTTCGAGGAGTACACACGCCTCTACCGCGAGGCCTGGGGCGATCAGGCGATTCGATGGCTCCTCTCCGTGGTCCCCACGACGATGATCTTCGACGACCACGACGTCCACGACGATTGGAACACCTCGATCTCATGGCTCGAGGAGATGCGGTCGAAGCCGTGGTGGGACAGGCGGATCACGGGCGCCCTGGCGAGCTACTGGGTCTACCAGCATCTCGGCAACCTCTCGCCCGACGAGATCGAGGACCGCGGCATCCTCGACCATGTCAGGTCCGAGCCGGACGCCGGGCATGCGCTGCAGGAGTGGGCGCGTGACGTCGACTGGGGCAGCGACGGCCGGCGATGGAGCTACAGCCGCGACCTCGGTGACGACATCAGGCTTGTGGTCCTCGATTCGCGGGAGGGCCGCGTGCTCGGCAAGCGCCCGCGGCGCATGTTCGACGACGAGGAGTGGAAGTGGCTCAAAGGCGTGATCACGGGGGACGTCCGACACCTGCTGATCGCCGACACCCTTCCGATCTTCCTCCCCCAGGCAATCCACAACCTCGAGTCCTGGGACGATGCGGTCGCCCACGGCGCTTGGACGCGAGCGATGAAGTCCTTCGGCGAGTGGGTCCGGCGAGCCCTCGATCTCGAACACTGGGGGGCCTTCCCCCACTCCTTCGAGCGGATGCTCGATCTGATCCGCGCAGCGGGCGCCGGGGAGCGTGGCGACCCGCCCGCCTCCATCGTCACGCTCGGCGGCGACATCCACCACGCCTATCTCGCGAGGGTCGAGTTCCCCGCCGAGGAGCATGTCGCCAGCCCGGTCTGGCAGGCGGTCTGCTCTCCTTTCCGCAACGCGCTCAGCAAGCGCGAGCGTCGGATCGCACGCGCCGGTGACTCCAAGCTCGCTCGCCGGATCACACGGGGCCTGGCCCGTTCGGCCGGGGTCAAGCTTCCCGAGGTGGAATGGCGCCTAGTGCAGGAGCCGACCTTCGACAACCAGTTTGCGACTCTCGACATCAACGGCGACCGTGCCGACCTCCGAATCGAGAAGACGGTCCCCGGCGACTGGCGCAGGCCTCGGATCGAGACCTCGCTGGAACGTCGCCTCGCCTAGGACTCGGCCGCGGCTATGCCGTCTGCGGTCGCGCCCAGCGCCCGGACCAGCATCTCCACCAGCGTGTCCCGGTCAGGCGAGCCCTGCTCCAGCCAGGTCAGCATCGCCGCGTCGACGTAGGCAACCCAGGAGCGCAGCCCGAGGCGGACGGCGGGGCCCCCGGCGTCCAGACCCATCTCCTCGGCGAGCCGTTCCACTCTCCACCACCGCGCCCGCTCGAGGCGGTCCCGGACCTCGCCGAACGCGGCGGCCCGGGTCATCAGGTTGCGGTAGCCGACCGGGTGCTCGCTGATCACGTCGACGTACTTCCGGAGTCCAGACCGCAACCGGTCGACGGGCGGAAGGTCACTGTCGGGCTCGATCCGGGCGCGGAAGTTCTCGATCAGCGGCTCGAGGCACGCGACGTAGAGGCCTCGCTTGCTGCCGAAGTACTGGAAGATCAGGCCGTGGGAGACGCCGGCCGCCTCGGCGACCTCGTCGACCGAGACCTCGTCGTAGTCGCGGTCGCCGAAGACCTCGAGGGCGGCGGCGATCAGTTGGAGCCGACGCTCACCGGCCCGGTCGGTTGTCAGAGGGCGCGTTGCGATTGATCCAGACTATCCGGGTTGACTTCGGGTCAACACCCACTGGACGGGTCTCATCCGGTGGGCTTGGCTACGCCGTGCCGGACTGAGCCAGCCAGTCGCTGAAGCGGATCTCGCCCAGGTGCTCGGCGTTCTCCGGCACCAGGCTGCGCTCCTCCAGCTCGGCGCCGAAGTAGCGCGCCTTCGGGTCGGCGACAACCTTGCGCGGATCGCGTCTGGCCGTCAGGGCCTGCTGGATGAACTCGTCGAAATGGAACTGCTCGGGGCCCGCGACCTCGATCACTCGGTCCGCCGGGGCCCTCTGGCTGATCTCGCAGACGGCGGCGGCGACATCGTCGGCCGCCATCGGCTGGAACAGGACGTGGGGCAGCCGTACCGTCTCGCCGTCGGTGGCCTCATCCGCGATGCTCTTTGCGAACTCGTAGAACTGGGTCGCGTGGACGATCGTGAAGGGGATCGAGGAATCACCGATCTGCTTCTCCTGGGCGAACTTGGCTCGCATATAGCCGCTGTCGGTGAGGCGATCGGCGCCGGCGATCGAGAGGGCGACGTGATGGCGGACACCGGCGTCGGCCTCGGCCGCCAGCAGGTTGGTCGTGGACGTCGTGAAGAAATCCATCACCGCCTTCTCCTCGAAGGACGGGGAGTTCGAGACGTCGATCACCACCTCGGTGCCCTCGAGCACCTCGGGGAGCCCCTCGCCGGTGAGCGTGTTGACGCCCGAGTCGGGTGACGCGGCGACGGCCTCGTTGTCCTCCTCTTCGAGGCAGGTCACGACCTTCGAGCCGATCAGTCCGGTTCCCCCGATGACGACGATCTTCATGATCTTCCTTTCCCTGGTGGTTCGAACCGGCGCCGCTTAGCGTGGTCCTCTCGCGCTAGCTGCCGGCGAGCACTCGTTCGGCCTCGGCCAAGGCCTCCCTCAGGCTGCGCACGGATCTTCCTCCTCCGGTCTCGCCCCCACTAGCCGGCGTTGATGAAGTCGAGGCTCGTGGCGACCTTCGAGTAGACCGTCGGGGCCGCGGGCAGCCCGCAGAGTGCGCCTCCGAAGGAGACGGTTCCCACCTCGACCGCGCCCGACGGTGTGTCGGCGACCAGCGGGCCGCCGCTGTCACCGGAGCAGGCGGAGGTGTGGATCTTGAAGCGGCCCGGCTTCTTCCGCTTCGCTCCGAGGGCGCAGATCATGCTCTCCGGCGCGTACAGATCCCGGGTGTACGCCTTCAGGCAGCGCCGGTCGGTTCGGGCGATCTCGATGGTCGCCTTCAGGAACGGTGAGAGGTGGGCGCCGAACGGGTTGGTCGCGCCGTACCCCGCCACGCGCAGGCGAGTCCCGGACTGCGTCACGATCGCGCTCTGCAGTGGATCGGCAAGCGCGATCGGCTGCGCGCTCGTCGGCTGCGCCAGGCTGAGGACCGCCACGTCGTGCAGCCCGGTCTGCTCGAAGTCCGGATGGACCCTGCCCGAGCTGACGCCGATGACCTGGCCGGCTGCCCGGGCGCGGAGGTTGGGCCGTCCGATGATCACCTGGAAGTTGGCGAGGTTGAAGCCGTCGACGCAATGGCCCGCCGTCAGCACCTTCGTCGGCGCGATCACCGAGCCGCTGCAGTGCATGTGGCCCTTGCGGAAGATCGCGACGGCGTACGGCCATTGGACGGGGTTGGCGGCTCCGCCGCCCACGATCGAGGAGCGAGCGCGCGGAGCGGCGGAAGCGCCGGGCGGCACAGCGATGCCGGCCAGCGCGCAGGTACACGCGAGGGCTGCGACCAGGGTGCGGTTTCGACGCCTTGGGTTCATCGGTGATCGCTCGGTGCGGAGAATCTCAGTCGAGTCCCAGCTCGTCACGGTAGTGCCGCGCGTACTCCTCGCGCTTGTCCAGCACGTCCTCCACGTATCCGCGCGTCTCGGGGAACGGTATGTCGTCGATCTGCAGGTTCGAGCCGCCCCACTCGGAGACGTTGGTCTCCCCCGCGTTGTAGGCCGCCAGCGCGGCCACCTCATTGTCGCCGAACTTGTCGATCAGATAGCGCAGGTAGAAGGTGCCGTAGCGGATGTTGATGTCTGGGTCCGAGAGGTCCTCGAACCTGAAGGTCGACCCTCCACTGAGCTTCTCGATCAGCTTGGCGGTGGCGGGAGTGATCTGCATCAGTCCACGCGCCCCGGCGTGAGAGGTCTGGTCGCGGAAGCGGGACTCCGAGTAGATCACTGCGGCGATCAGGTCGGCGGGCACGCCCTTCTCCGCGGCCTGCTGGCGAATGATGTCCTCGTGGCGGAGGGGCAGCGTGAACTCCTCCAGCGTGCGCTGGAAGCGATCGCTGTTGACGAGCAGGAAGCCGCCCAGTGCAACCACCAGCAGCGTGCCGCCGATGACGAGAGTCCGGCGGCCGCGGTCTGATCGCCTGCGGGCGCCGCCGCGCCCGGTCGCGCGGCGAGCGCGCACCGTGGTGCTCATCCCGGCTCCTTCGCCTGCAGCTCTTCGATCAGCTTGCGCACCTCTGACTCCAACTCATCAAGCGACGCATCGTTGCGTATGACGTGGTCGGCACGGCGCTCCTTCTCAGCCTGGTCGAGCTGCCGCTCCTCGCGTCCCCCCAGTCCGCCCTGCCCGCGCTTACGCAGGCGGGTGTCGCGAAGCGCGTCGTCGGCGACGACGGCCACCGTGGCGTCGAACGCATCCTCCATCGCGGCCTCGAAGAGCAACGGGACCTCGACGACCGCCACCGGCACGTCTGGATCGAGGCTCTGCCGCCATTCGAGCACGTGAACGCCGACGCGCGGATGCGTGACGCCCTCCAGCCAGGCGAGCTCGTCGCGATCGTTGAAGACGATCTCGCTCACCTTCTCACGGTCGACCGTTCCGTCCGGAGCGATCTCCGCTCCCCAGCGGTCCACCAGGGCCGCCCTGACCTCGTCGTCCTCGAGCAGGTCGTGGGCGACGCGGTCGGTCGACAGCGTCGCTGCGCCGAGCCGCTCGAACGCGGCCAGCGCCTCAGACTTCCCCGCTCCGATCCCCCCGGTGAGCGCTACGAACCGGGTCAACCCTGGGGGGGAGTTGGCTCCTCGGACGGAGGCTCCTCCGAGGGAGGATCCTCCGACGGTGGCTCCTCGGCGGGCTGCTCCTCGGGAGCGGTCTCAGGTGGCGCCTCCTCGGGCACGACCTCGGCAGTCTCCTCCGGGGCGGCCTCGGCAGTCTCCTCCGGGGCGGCCTCCGCGGCCGCCTCCTCCTCCGCGGCCTGCGCCTCCACGCCCTCGGGCGGCTCCGCGTCCTCGATCACGACGTCCTCGGTCAGCTCGCGCACCGGGAGCTCCTGGCCCTCGACGCGCTTGACGCTCAGTGACAATCGCCGGCGGGCCTCGTCGACCTCGAGGATCTTGACCTTGAGCTCGTCGCCGGGGCGGACGACCTCGGCCGGGCTCTCGACATGGTGCTGGGCGAGCTCGGAGATGTGGACCAGGCCCTCGACCCCGGGGAGGATCTGAACGAAGGCGCCGAAGGCGACGATCTTGGTGACCTTGCCGTCGACGACGTCGCCCTCCTTGTACTCGTTGAGGACCCGCTGCCACGGGTCCTCCTGGGTCTGCTTGAGGCCCAGCGAGATGCGCTGGCGATCGCGGTCGATGTCGAGCACCTTGACCCGCACGGTGTCGCCGATCGAGACGACCTCGGACGGGTGGTTGACGTGGCTCCACGAGAGCTCGGAGATGTGGATCAGGCCGTCGATGCCCTCCAGGTCGACGAAGGCGCCGAAGTCGACGATGTTGGAGATCTTGCCCTCGACGACCTGGCCGGGCTGCAGACGGCCGAGGATCTGCTCGCGGACCTCCTTGCGCTCCTCCTCGAGAACCGCGCGGCGCGAGAGGACGACGTTGTTCCGTGAGCGGTTGAGCTCGATCACCTTGCACTCGAGCTGCTGGCCCATGAACTCGTCGAGGTTCTGGACCCGGCGGATGTCGACCAGCGAGGCGGGCAGGAAGCCGCGGACGCCGAGGTCGAGGATCAGGCCGCCCTTGACGACCTCGATGACGGTGCCGGTGACGGGCTCGCCCGTCTCGGCGGCCTGCTCGATCTTGCGCCAGGCCTTCTCGAAACGGGCGCGCTTCTTGGAGAGGATCAGGCGCCCCTCCTGGTCCTCCTTGGTGAGGACGAGCGCGTCTACCTCCTCGCCGAGCTCGACCTCCTCGGAGGGCTTCACCGTCTTGCGGATCGAGAGCTCGTTGGAGGGGATGACGCCCTCCGACTTGTAGCCGATGTCCACCAGGACCTCGTCCTGATCGATACGCACGACCTTGCCGCTCACGACGTCGCCCTCGCTGAAGGGGTGGATCGTGGCGTCGTAGTTCGGAACGAGCTTGCCGTCGACCTCGATCAGGTAGTTGTCCGAGCTCGGGGCGCCGTTTCCGGCGCTCTGCGGCTGCTCCTCCTGGGGTTCCTGAGCCTGCTCAGCCTCTGTCGTTGTGTCCGTCTCGGGCACGGCCGCACAGTGTGGCAGACACATGCCGGACGCACGGGTGTCGTTTACCTTTGCGGGCGATGCCCAAGCGCCTCACCAAGCGCGGCAATGAGCGCACGCCGCTTACCGGGAGATACGACGTGATCGTCTGTGGGGCGAGCTTCGCGGGGCTGACCGTGGCCAGGCAGCTATTCGGCTCGGATGCGCGAATTCTGGTGCTCGACCGTTACGAGATCGGCGAGCGCCAGACCTCCGCCTGCGGGATTCCCACCGAATGGCTGCGCGTGATGGGCCTCGAGGCCTCGGCACGGCAGGAGTTCGGCGAGCTCGTCGTCCACACGCCCCGGGGCACCTCCCGCTACGAGCTGCCCTGGACCTTCTCCACCTTCGACTATCGGCAGCTCTGCGAGCTGCTCTGGGCCCAGTGCGACGCCGAGTTCGAGACCGCCAAGGTCAACGGACGCACCGGGAGCACCGTTCTCACCGATCGCGGCGACGTCTCCGCGCCGCTGATCGTCGACGCGCTCGGCTGGCGGCGTATCCTCGCCTCCGACGGCGGCTATCAGCCGCCGGACGCGCCGCTGTCACGTGGCCTCGAGGTCCATCCGGACGGCGTGTCGGACGACCTCGAGATCTGGATCGACCGCCGCTATGTCCCGGCCGGCTACGGCTGGAGCTTCCCGGCCTGCGACGAGCAGCGGATCGGCGTGGGCTCGTTCGAACCGCGCTTCCACGTCAAGGACACGACCAACCTGCTGGCGGAGGATCTCGAGCGGCCGCAGGTGCGATACCAGGGCAACTGGATCCCTCACAAGCTCCGCCCGGGCACCGAAGACGGGATCTTCTTCGTCGGAGACTCGGCGGGCCACTGCCTGCCGCTGACCGCCGAGGGGATCAGGACCGCTTTCTACTTCGGAATCAAGCTCGGCGACGAGCTGCGCGCCGTGGTCGAGGGGCACCAGGACCGCGGTGCGGCGCTGCGCAACTACGCCGAGTTCGTCGACGCCCACGAATGGAAGTTCCGCTGGCTGCTCCGCGCCCAGCGCCTCCTCCCCAAGCTGCCGGCGCGCGTACAGCGCGCGGTGATCCGGGCCGCGGGTCGCAAGCGCTTCGTCGACTGGGCCTTCGGCCACTACCTGCGGATCGCGCCGCCGGAGTTCGCCGGATCGCCCCCGGAGCGCCGCGACGAGCGCGAACCGGTTCCGGCCGCCGCCTAGCGAACGACCAGATATGTGCCCGCGAGGAGGAGGCCGACCCCCGCGATCCGGCTGGCCGTGAGCGGCGTCTGCTCGAGGCCGAGGAAGCCGATGCGATCGAGGATCACGGAGGTGGTGAGCTGCCCGGTGACCGTCGCCGCCGCCACGGCGCCCGCCCCGATCTCACTGACCAGCACCAGCGCCGAGAAGACATAGGCGGCACCCAGCACGCCTCCGAGCAGGTAGTACCACTGGACGTGGGCGGCACTCGAGAGGCCTCCGGCCTTGCCGCTCGCCACCACGATCGCGGCGAGCAGGAGCGTCCCCACCGCGAAGGAGACCGTCGCCGCGGCGAAGTTGCCAGTGAAGCGGCCCAGGCCTGCGTTGATCGGTGCCTGCAGGGCGATGCAGCCGCCGACTACGGCCATGATCAGGACGGCGAACCCGCGATCCATCGCGCGTGATCTTCCCTGATAGGGCCGATGTCGGCTCAAGCGCGTGATCTTTGAGCCGATTCCAAGTTCAAGCTCTGAATCCTCAACCGCGTGGAGCTCGTAGTACGAGTGGAGGAGTGCCCCAGACAGTGAAGACCGGCCGCTTGACCACCCGCTTCCTCGGGGGACGGGCGCTGCGCTTTCAGCCCGACGGACGGCTCGTGTCCCTCGTCCGCGATGGCTACGAGTTGGCGTTCGAGGAGATCTTCCGGCGCTACGGCGCGGCCCTGCGCGGCTACGCCGCCTCGATCGTCACCGCTCAGCGGGCCGATGACGTCACCCAGGAGGCCTTCACGAAGGCGTACCTCGCATTGCGCGGCAGCGACAAGGAGATCCAGCTTCGCCCCTGGCTGTACCGGATCGTCCGCAACACCGCGTTGACCAACATCCGGGACGAGCCGAAGCCGGCGCTCGAGCTCGACGAGGCTCGGGCGGCCGGCATGTCACCCGAGGAGCTTGCCGAGCAGCGGGAGGAGATCAGTCGGCTGTTGGCCGGTTTGCGCGAGCTTCCCGAGCCGCAGCGGGCGGCGATCGTCATGCGGGAGTTGGAGGGCTTGAGCAACGAGCAGATCGCGGCCTCCCTCGGGCTGAGTGGGGGCGCGGTCAGGCAGTCGATCTATCGCGCGCGTCGCGCCCTTCGCGACGCCGCCGGGATGCTGGTTCCGATGCCCTTGCTTCGCCAGTTGCTGGAGGAGGGATTCACCCAGGGTGCCTCGGCCGCGGCGGCCGGCGGCGGGGCGGGGATTGCGGTCAAGACCGGGGTCGCTGCCCTGCTCGCCGCCGGCACGCTGACCACGGGTGCCGTCATCAAGCACGAGCTGAAGTCGCCAGCAATGGCGGACGCGACGCCCGCCAAGGCCAAGGCCGCCGGGGCGGGTGGCGAGCGCACGCTCGCGGACATCTCACCTGTCGACGGTTCGAGCTCCGCGGGCACCTCGGGCGAGGGCCGCCATGGCGGCCCAGGCCGCGGCCGTAGTGGCTCAGACGACGGCACCTCCGGTCACCGCGGGTCGAACAGCGGCCCCGGCAGCGAGCACTCGGGCAGCGGGTCGAGCAGCTCCGGTTCCGATGACTCCCACTCCGGGTCCGGGTCGGGGGACTCCGCCCCGAGCGGCAGCGGGTCCAGCGGCTCCGGCTCGAGCGGCAGCGGGTCCAGCGGCTCCGGCTCGAGCAGCTCCGGCTCGAGCGGCTCGGGTTCGAGCGGCTCGGGTTCGAGCGGCTCCGGGTCGGGCGACGGCGGCTCGAGCGGGTCGGGCTCCAGCGGGTCCGGGTCCGGCGGGCCAGGCGGGGGCTCCGAGGACCCGCCTGAGCTCAACGACTAGAACGGAGGCCACGGGCGGGTGATCTTCGGAGCCCGTTCGAGTTAAGGGACTCGTACGCAGCACTCGAGTGCGTGCACTCGGGTGCACGAACGGACAGAGAGGAGTCCCAGATGTCGAAGCACAGAAGGCGACGTCGGCGTCGGCGTCGCGGCAAGCTCTCCGACTCGACCCCCGCGCAGCCGGGGATGGGCGCTGACACCACGAGCAGCAACCCCGTCTCGAACACGAACACCAACACCGGCAGCGGTCACGGAGGCCCCGGCTGAGAGCCCGGCTTCGTTCGCTGTTCTCGACGCCGGCCGAGGGCGAGGCGCTTGTCAGCGCCTCGCCCGAGGTGCCGGTGCGGGAGATCTTCCGGCGGTTCTGGCCCTACGCTCGGCCGTACCGGAAGTGGCTGGCGCTCAGCCTCGTGCTGATCGCGCTGGTCCCGCTGATCGACACGGCGATGATCTGGATGTTCAAGGTGGTCGTCGACCAGGTTCTGGTCCCGCAGGACTTCGGCCCGTTCATCTGGATCGCCGCCGCCTATGTCGGCCTGACGTTGGTCGCCGGAGTGCTCGGGTTCTTCGACGACTACCTCGCCAACTGGATCGGCGAGCGGTTCCTGCTCAACCTCCGTACGCGGTTCTTCGCCCACCTGCAGGGACTCTCGCTCGACTTCTTCGACCGCCGTCGCCTGGGCGACCTGATCTCGCGGCTCACTGGAGACATCGCCTCGATTGAGGCATTCGTCCTCTCCGGCGTCACAGACGCGATCTCGTATCTGCTCCGCATCGTCTTCTTCAGCGCCGCCCTCTTCTACCTGCAATGGGACCTGGCGCTGATCTCCCTGGTGGTCGCACCGGTGTTCTGGCTGGCGGCGAAACGCTTCTCCAGGCTGATCAAGATCGCCTCGCGCGAGAAGCGCCGGAGAAGCGGTTCGATCAGCTCGGTCGCGGAGGAAAGCCTCTCCAACGCCGCGCTGGTTCAGGCCTACGGGGGCGAACAGCGCGAGGTCGAGCGGTTCCACCGGGAGAACGTCGGCAGCTACAACGCGGAGATGGCGTCGACACGGCTGAAGGCGCTCTACACGCCCCTGATCGACCTGATCGAGCTGGTCGGCGCCCTCCTGGTGATCGGGCTGGGCACCTGGGAGCTCTCGCAGGGCCACCTGACGCTGGGCGGGCTGCTCGTCTTCATGACCTTCCTGACCCAGCTCTACAGCCCGGTCCGTGGCATGAGCCGGCTGGTCAATCGGATCCACGCGGCCTCGGCTGCCGCGGAGCGGATCATCGAGATGCTCGACCAGGAGCCGTCGGTGGTCGAGTCGTCAAGCCCGGTCGGGCTGGGCCGCGCTGAGGGCCGGCTCGAGCTAGACCACGTCACCTTCCGCTATCCCGACACCGAGCGGAATGCGGTGTCTGCCGTCTCGCTGGCTGTGGAGCCCGGCGAGGTACTCGCGCTGGTCGGCCCGAGCGGGGCCGGGAAGTCGACCCTGTCGAAGCTCCTGCTCCGCTTCTACGACCCGCACTTCGGGCGGATCACGCTCGATGGCAGGGACCTGCGGGAGCTGACGCTGGAGTCGGTGCGCGAGAACGTCGCGCTGCTGCTCCAGGAGACGCTCGTCTTCGACGGCACGATCTACGAGAACATCGCCTACGGGCGCGGTGATGCCTCTTGGGAGGAAGTCCAGGCCGCGGCGATCGCGGCGGACGCGCATGACTTCATCTCGGCGCTTCCGGACGGCTACGACACCGCGATCGGCCAGAAGGGCAGGCGGCTTTCCGGCGGACAGCGACAGCGAATTGCGATCGCCAGGGCGATGGTCCGGGACGCACCGGTTCTGATTCTGGACGAGCCGACCACCGGCGTCGATGCGGAGTCCGGCAGCAGGATCATGGGGCCGCTGCGGCGGCTGATCGGGGGACGTACCACGATCGTGATCTCGCACAACCTGGTCACGGTGCGAGACGCGGATCGGATCGCGTTGCTGGAGGGCGGCCGGTTGGCGGCCGTCGGCAGCCACGAGGACCTGCTGGCCCAGGCAGGGACCTACGAACGGCTCTACCGGCTCCACCACGTCGGCACCGAGGACTTCGCGCCGCCCGCAATCGGGGGGACTGCCATCGCGGGGGTGGCCGCCGGCAACGGCGTGGCGGCACGATGAGCTCCGCCAACGGCTCCCTCAATGGCCTGCTCGGCGAGGGGGAGGTAGTGACTCCGGGGTACGAGGTGTTTGCGCACCTCAGCCGCGGCCGCGCTCTGGACGTGTACGACGCCTGGAGCCTCGAGCGCGACTGCGCCTGCATCGTCAAGGTCGTGCGCCCCGACCGGCGGGAACCGCGGGTGCGCCGCCGCCTCGTCCGGGAGGGCGAGCTCCTGATGGAGCTCGCACATCCGCACATCGTGCGGGCCTACGAGCTGCGCCGCCGCCCGAGGACGGCACTGATCCTCGAGACGATCGGCGGCGAGACCGTCGAGCACATGATCCACTCGGCGCCGCGGCGTCTGGCCGTCGCCGACGTCGCCCACCTCGGCATCCAGATCTGCTCGGCCATCGGCTATCTGCACGGGCGGGGCTACCTGCACATGGACCTGAAGCCCTCCAATGTGATCGTGCTGGGCGGCCAGGCTCATGTGATCGACCTCAGCCTCGCTCGTCGGCCGGGGCCGATGCGGCGCGGCCTGGGGTCGCCGCCATACCTGGCGCCCGAGCAGGCCCTTGGCGGCCGGGCCACGACGGCAACCGACGTCTGGGGGGTCGGCGCCACCCTGTACGAGGCGGCCACCGGTGTTCGGCCCTACCCGAACGCGGCGCACGGCAGCTACCCCCAGGCCGAGCGCCGGGCGCCTTCGGTGAGCGAGAGCAGGCGGGTTCCCGCCGCCTTCGCGGAGGCGGTCGACGCCTGCCTCTGCCCGGACCCGTCCCAGCGTCCTTCCGTCAATGAGCTTGCCGACCGGCTGGACGCCGTGATTGGCCCCTGAGCACGGCTACTCGCCGCGGGCCTGAGCGCGACTACTTCGCGGCGAGCCAGTCCTTGCCGATCCCGACGTCGACCGTGAGCGGCGGGTCGAGCTCGAAGGCGCCGCACATCTCGCGCTCGACCAGTTCCGAGGCGGCGTCCATTTCGTCGGTCGGGCCCTCGAAGAGGAGCTCATCGTGGATCTGGAGTACGAGCCGGGTCTCGAGGTCGGACTTGTCGAGGGCCCGCTGGCAGGCGACCATCGCGATCTTGATGATGTCCACCGAGGTCCCCTGGATCGGCATGTTGACCGCGTTGCGCTCGCCCTGGCCGCGGACCTGGGGGCGGCCTGAGCGCAGCTCGGGGATCGGGCGTCGGCGGCCGAGCATGGTCTCGACGTAGCCGTTCTCGCGGGCGAACTCGATGGTCTTCTCGATGTAGCGCTGGACCGCCGGGAACCGCTCGAAATACCGGTCGATGTAGGAGGCGGCCTCGTCCTGCTCGATGTTGAGGCGGTCGGCCAGCCCGTAGGCGGAGAGGCCGTAGGCGATCCCGTAGTTGACCATCTTGGCCTTCGAACGTTCGCCGGGGCTGACCTTCTTGGGGTCGGAGCCGAGGACCTCGGCCGCGGTGGCGGCGTGGATGTCCTCGCCGCGGGCGAAGATCTCGCGCAGGGCGTCCTCGCCCGCGATGTGCGCCAGGATGCGCAGCTCGATCTGGTTGTAGTCGGCGGAGAGCAGGCGGTGGCCGCGAGGGGCGACGAAGCAGGAGCGGATCGGGCGGCCCTCCTCGGTACGGATCGGGATGTTCTGCAGGTTCGGGTTGGTGCTGGAGAGGCGGCCGGTGGTCGTCGCGGTCTGATTGAAGGTGGTGTGGAGCCGGCCGCTGTCCGGATCGATCAGCTCGGGCAGGGCGTCGAGGTAGGTGCTCTTCAGCTTGGTGAGCTCGCGCCACTGCTCGACCTTGGCGACGATCTCGTGCTCCTCGCGGATCTGGGAGAGCACGCGCGCGTCCGTCGAAAATCCGGTCTTGCCGCGGCGCTTCTTGCTCAGTTCGAGTTCGTCGAAGAGGACCTCGGCGAGCTGCTGGGGCGAGCCGATCGTGAACTCGTGCCCGGCGAGCTCGAAGATGTCGGCCTGCAGGGTCTCGATCCGCTGCTCGAAGCCCTCGCCGATGTCCGCGAGTCGCTTCTGGTCGAGCAGAACGCCGGTCTGCTCCATCGCCGCCAGGACCTCGATCAACGGCATCTCGACCTCGTCCATGAGGCGCTCGATCTTCTGCTCCTTCATCCCCTTCCGCTGCAGCTGCGCGATCTCCCAGACCAGGCGGGCCTCGGCGGCCGGATCGGGCGGCGGCTCCTCCCCCAGCTCGAGCTGGTCGCCGTCGGGAGCCTCCTCCTTGGGTGCCGCCGCGAGGCCGCGCTGGGCTGCGATGTCCACCAAGTCGTAGGTGCGGCGGGCCGGGTCGAGCAGGTAGGCGCCGACCATCGTGTCGTGGCGAAGGTCCAGCCCGCCGGGGGCAGCGGCGAGGACGCCGAAGCGGGCGCCGCCGCCGAGAGTCTTGAGGTCGTGCCCGATCAGCCGGCGCTTGCCCAGTGCCTTGGCGAGCTCGGCGAAATCCGGGCAGTCGCCCTCGACCAGGCGCTTGCCGTCGTAGCCGGACCAGGTCTCCCCCGCGATCGCGAGTGCGACGTCGCCCTCGGCGAGATCGTCGATCGAGCCCTGCTGCGCGGTGGCGTCGAGCTCCTCCTCGACCTTGGCGTCGGGGACGAAGTCGGCGCCCAGCTCCTCCTCCAGCCGCTGCAGGATCACGCGTAGCTCGAACTCGCGCGCCACCTCGCGGAGACGGCTGCGGTCCATCTGCCTCGACATCAGCTCGTCGAGGTCGAGCTCGACGTCGATGTCGGTGATCGCCGTCGCGAGCTGCTTCGAGATCCGCGCGTCCTCGGCGTGATTGGTGAGGTTCTCCTTGCGCTTGGCGCCGGAGATCTGGTCGATGTTCGCCAGTACTCCCTCCAGGTCCCCGTACTCCTGGAGCAGCTGGGCGGCGGTCTTGTCGCCGATCCCGGGGACGCCGGGGATGTTGTCCGAGGTGTCGCCCTTCAGCCCGATCAGGTCGGTGACCAGCTCCGGCGGGACGCCGTAGCGCTCCACCACTCCGTCCCGGTCGTAGATCTTCGTGTCGGTGACGCCGCGGGAGGTGGTCATCACGCGGACCCCGTCCTCGACCAGCTGGTAGACGTCGCGGTCGCCGGAGACAACCATCACGTCAAGGCCCTGCTCACGGGCGCGTTTGGTGAGCGAGGCGATCACGTCGTCGGCCTCGTAGCCGTCCACCTTGATGTTGGTGAAGCCGAAGGCCTCGGCCAGCGGCATCAGGTGGGGCCACTGGTCGCGCAGGAGGTCGGGGCGCGGCTTGCGCTGGGACTTGTAGGGCTCGTAGGTGTTCTCGCGACCGGACCAGCCCGCGTCCCAGCAGACCACCACCGCGGAGGGGTCCTCGTCGATCAGGAACTTGGCGAACATCGAGGCCAGGCCGTAGATCGCGTTGGTGGGGCGGCCGTCGTGGGTCGCGATCGACTCGGGAAGGGCGAAGAACGCCCGGTAGGCGAGCGAGTTGCCGTCGATCAGGAAGAGCTCGCCGGGCTTCTGCTTGCCCTTCGAGCCCTCCGCGGGGGCCTTTTTCTGGGTCGTTGCGGGCACCTGTCCATCATAGGTTGGGCGCCAGAGACCTCTGGCGTGTTCGGGGTCGCGATTGGCGCGTTCATCGCGAATAGCGCGAGTAAGGCGCCAACCGGG
>DATDJZ010000193.1:0-7295 GCA_036520315.1 Solirubrobacterales bacterium
TGCTTCCAGAGCGTCGAGGTGCCGCCGTCCCGCCAGCTCAGCTTCTCGTTGAAGAAGGAGAGGTCGCGACTGGCGAGGCCGTACTCGGCGGCCGTCCAGAGCAGCCAGAGGTCGAGGTCGTTCGAGGTCCCCTGGTCCAGCGGGCGGCACATCTCCCCCATCGAGTAGGGGATCTCTCCACTGGCTCGATCCTGTTCCTGGGCCGAGTAGCGCAGCACCTCCCTCGCCACCCCCGGGGCGGAATAGATGAGTGGTAACGCGTGCTGCAGCGGATCGCGATAGGCCGCCTGCCAGCCGAAGTCGTACTGGTAGTAGCCACCCTGGGAGACGATGTGATGGCCGCAGGACTCCTGGTAGGTCGCACCCGAACGCAGCGTGTACCCGTCCCACGCGAGCTCCCTGGAGAGCCAGGTGTTGTGCCCGGAGAAGCTGGCGCGAGGCACCCACCTGGCCCAGGCGTGCTGGCTACGGCCGAACGGGGACCTGGTGTCCCGCCAGCGGGCAACGATGCGGGGGATCTTCCGGGCGTGCGCCGTGCCGTAGGCGTAGCGGAGGGTCACCGACTGTCCCGGCCGCAGGTTGACCGGCGAGCGCAGCGCGAAGATCGTCGAGCCGGTCTGGCCCTCGGCGACCGGCGGCGCGAGCGACTTGCCGAGGCCGCCCGCCGCGACCTCGCTGGGGCTGGCCCGGCCGCCGGCGCCGAAGAACGCAGCGCCGTTCGTCTCCCAGCCGCGGACCCGGCCGCGCAGCGCCGCGGCGAAGACCGAGTGGGGACTCGGGTCGACGCCGTCCGGGGCCTCGGCGACGGAGAGGGTGCGGTTCCGCTTCGAGAAGCGCGGCGAACCCAACCCGAGGTGCGTGGTCCGGTACTGGTCGTAGGGGTTCACATCCCAGAACTCGACCCAGCTCGCGCGCAGCCTTCGATGGGAGGTGTTCTTGATCGTGACGTCATGCAGGAGCAGCGGCGCGTCGCCGAACGGCGCGTAGACGTTCTCGTCGATCGCAACCGGCGTCGAGGCGGTGCGCCGGTGTAGGTAGCCCGAGCCGAAGTCGCGGGCGGTCCGGGCCCCCGCCGGCCGGTCGGCGTAGAGCGTGCTGATCGTGCGGTCGCCGACCCGCAGGTAGCCGTAGCCGCCGGCGTAGTGGCCGGCGTCGGGCTCGTAGCGGTTGATCCACTGGTAGGCGCGCGCCTGACTCCAGAGCTGGACGTAGCCCTGGTTGTGGGCGTCCGCGACCAGGTAGTCGTTGCCGAGCTGATGCCAGGAGTCGGTGCTGCCGTCGAGCTCGCTCTGGTGCGCCTGCGGGTCGGTGGCCGGGTCGATGGCGTAGGCGTAGAAGGGCAGCCCGAAGCGGTCCACGCGCCAGCGGCCGAAGGAGCCGCTGCCGTAGCGCGCCGAGAGATCCGGCAACGCGCGCTTGGCGGAGAGCGGCGCGGGCCCGGCCCCCAGCGCGGCCGGGACGACCGCGACGGAGCCGACGGCCGCGGCAGCCAGCGCAAGAGCGGTCGCGAGGCGCGCCCTCACTTCCGCTCCTTCAGGTCCATCGCCGCGAAGGCGGCCGTGACCGTGCCGCGGGAATGGGAGATGAAGCGCCCGACCGCCTCCTTCTTGGAGACCTTCCGCTGGCCGATCCACCAGCGGCCGACCTGCTCCCCGGCCCCGACCAGGCCGTGAGCCAACACCCGTATCCCCACCGGGTCCGGCACGCGCCCGGCCTCCTCCGCCGCATCCGTGAATACCCGAGCCAGCGACTGAGCGTTTCGCTCGCGCATGTCGTCGACGACCGCGCGGGAGGCCTCCCCATACAAGAGCCACGAGGTGTCCCGGTTGGCCGCCAGGTAGTCGAAGTAGTACTCGACGAAGACGCGCAGCTTCTCCCAGCCCGGCTCGGTCTCACTAACGCGCTGCTCGAGCTCGTCGAATAGCCGGGCCCGGGCCCGTTCGACGGAGAGCTCATACAGCCGGTCCTTGGAGCCGAAGTACTGGTAGAGCAGGGCCTTGGTCACTCCGCTGCGCTCGGCGATCGCGTCCATCGAGACGGAGCGGAAGTCGAGCTCCGCGAACGCCTCCTGTGCCGCATCCAGGATGAGCTCCTCGCGCTCCGCGCGGGCCATGCGGCTCCGCCGTCCCTTCGTCCTGACTGCCGCATTCATTGCGAGCGGCACACTAACTGACCGACAGTTACTTTAATTGGCGTGACCCTGTGCCAGATCCTGCCGCTAGCCTTTGCGCCCCCCGGCGAGGTAGCTCAGTTGGTAGAGCACACGACTGAAAATCGTGGTGTCGCCAGTTCGATTCTGGCCCTCGCCATCACACAGGGATGCGGTTTGCGGCTCCCTCGGGGGAGCCGTTCTGCTCTCGGGTCAACCCCTGGGTCAACCCGCGGTGCCCGACCCGCTGGCGGGCTAAAAGCCGGGCGGGAGTTCGCGCCCTCGCACGCGTAAACCACGCCTAGCCCGGCCCGAATGTACCGAGAATGTACCGCCGTGTCGGAGGCTTCTGGCCGTCAAACAGGCACCGGAGCCTCGACTCGTTGGGAGGTCCGACGCCACGACACCAAGGAGGCCCGAAATGAGGGCTGACACGAAAGGGAAGCGCGGGATGGGTAGGCGATTCGCGGTTGTGATCGGCGTGGCTGCGGCTGGCGTGATGGCGCTCGGGGCGCAGACCGTGATGGCGCAGACGGCGCCGGCCCCGGGCGTCGTCGAGTACCCCACGAAGCTGACGATCACCACGGAGCGTGGTTTCCTTATCTACGGCGGCCTGCGGTCGGGGATTCCTGCGCCGGCAGGCTCCGGGATCTCCGGGATCCCCGTCAGGGAGTGCGAGGACGGGCGAGAGGTGATCCTGTTCAAGAAGCGGCCCGGGGCGGATCGCAGGCTCGCCACCACCCTGAGCGTGTTCAGGGCGCTAGACCCAGTAGCCGCGCCTGATTACGGGGCGGGCACCTGGGACGTGCCCCGCGGGGTGGGAAAGAGAGCGGCGGCGGGCCACGCTCCCGTGTATGCCATGGTGACGCCCAAGGTGGGCGATGGGTTCGTGTGCCTCGGCGACCTCACGACGGTGTTGGTCCCGACCGAGTTCGGCCTGCTGCACAAATGGGAAATCAAGAAGAAGCTCAAAGACCTGAGGAACGGTTAACCCGGCGTTCGCTGGCACGTAACTGAAATAACCGGGCGGGCACCCGCAGCGAGCGAACGCGGGTGCCCGTCGGGCTGCGGAGTAGGGCGTGGCGTCTGGGAAGGTTCCAGGCGCCACGTTTTTTGGGAGCGTGCTCCCGCTCACGGTGCCAGCAGCCCGAGAGAGACGGCCTCAGCGCCGACCGCGATTGCAGCAGCGACAGGCGGGCCTCAGGTTGCTCAGCTCGTCGCCTCCACCGGCGGCGATCGGGAGCAGATGATCGACATCGACGGCGGGCGCCCCGCATCGCCAGCAGGTCGGCGAAACGTCGAGCGGCTGAATCGGCTGCAAGGCACGGCCACGACTGAAAATCGTGGTGTCGCCAGTTCGATTCTGGCCCTCGCCATCACGAACACGCATGTCCCTCTTTAGCTCCATTTGTTAGCGTCCCGTCCGCGCCGAGGAGTGGGCGCGGGACAGAGAGAGGAGAGGTCGCGGGATGCGTCGCGTAGTCGTAGGGGTGGCTGCAGCAGCGCTGCTCGTGCTGGCCGCGTGCGCCAGCGCAAGCGCGAAGGCGCCGAAGGACCCGACGATCATCGCGCGCAACGTCCTGCCGTCCGGGCAGTACGGAGCTCCGAATCCGAAGGCGTCGCAACAGGCGGACATGTACAACGCGCTCACGCCGCTGTTCGACCGGGTCAGCCCGAGCGACCTGTTCACAGACTTCAAGTCCGAGAAGCTCGGGATCGACACCGACGGGCCGGCTTCCCAGGAGCCGGTGCCGTTCCCCGGCGTGACCCTGCTCCGCGATCGCTTCAACATCCCGCACGTCTTCGCGAACACGCGCGCCGCCGGGATCCAGACGGCCGGCTGGATTCTCGCCGAGGACCGCGGACTGCTCCTGGAGCAGGCTCGTTACAACTCGCGGGTCGCGGTCATCGACGCTCCGGGGCTGGACGCACTGGGCCTGACCGCCGGCCTGCAGAGCTTCCAGCCGAGCGCGCAGACCGAGGCCTTCACCGCGACGGAGACCAAGGCGCTGAAGCGGCGCGGCAAGGAGGGCAAAGCCGTTCTGCGCGACATCGACACCTACATCAGCGGCATCAACGCGTATCTGTCGGCCAGTCACTCGCCCAATGCACCCTGGACGCGCAACGACATCTATGCGGTCAACGCTCTCAAGGGCCAGTTCGTCGGCGAGGGCGGCGGCGACGAGGCGAACCGCTCGATGTTCCTCGCCGGCCTGCAGCAGCAACTCGGCAAGGGCCGTGGGTTCGCCGCGTTCAACGACCTGCGGCAATTCAAGAACCCTCGCAGCGTCACCTCGGTGGACGGCACCTTCCCCTACGGCCACATCCCGAGGAAGCATTCGGGCAGCGTCGTCCTCGACCACAACAGCTTCAGCCCGACGCCCGCCGTCCCCGCGAGCGCCGCACTCCGGTCCGCCGCCCCGAGGAGCATCCACGCGAGCAACGAGCTGATGGTCACCGGTCGCCGCTCCACCACCGGGCACCCGATCCTCGTCGGCGGTCCCCAGATCAGCTACTTCTTCCCCGGCCTCGTCCTCGAGATCGACATGCATGCGCCCCATCTGCACTGGCGCGGTGCGACCTCCGCGCCCTTCCCGGGCTACATGCTGATCGGCCGCACCCCGCGCTTCGCCACCACCCTCACGTCGGCGAGCGGCGACATCATCGACCAGTACGCCGAGACGCTCTGCGGGGGCAGCAACCAGCGCTACCTGTACAAGGGCAAATGCCGGCAGATGGGCCACTTCGACGCCGGCACGCTGAATGGCAACCCGGTGAGCTTCCTGACCACCGTGCACGGTCCGGTCGAGGGCTACGCGACCGTGCGGGGCCGCCCCGTAGCGATCTCCACCAAGCGCTCCAGTCGCGGCAAGGACGTCGTCGACCAGCTCTTCTACCGGCGGCTGTCCGACGGCCAGGTGAAGGACCCGCAGACCTTCTTCAAGGCGGCGTCCCTCACCCCGCAGACCTTCAACTCCTTCTACATCGATGCCAAGCACGTCGCCATGTACACGAGCGGTCGCCTCCCGATCCGCGATCCGCGCGTCGACCCCGGCCTGCCGACGAAGGGGACCGGCCAGTTCGAGTGGCGCGGCTTCCTCAAGCCCATGGCCCACATCCATGGCCGGAACAACAAGCAGGGCTTCCTGACCAACTGGAACAACGGCGCGGCGCGGGGCTTCGGCGCCGCCGACAACGACTGGAACGGAACCGGGTCCGTCGGCCGGATCAACCTCCTCAACTTCAACCTGAAGCGGCTGCAGAAGAAGGGACGTTGGTCGCCCGCCACGATCACCTCGGCGATGAACGCCGCGGCGTCCCAGGACGTGCGGGCCATCGTGATGCTGCCGCTGCTTGACCGGCTGCTCCGGGGCACGACCTCGCCGTCGCCGCAGGCCGCGCAGATGCTCTCCCTGCTCAACCAGTGGCGCGCCCAGGGCGGCAACCGGCTCGACCTGAACGGCGACGGTCTGATCGATCATCCCGGCGCCGCGATCATGGACGTCGCCTACACGAAGATCGTCGACAATGCGATGGCGGCCCGCCTCGGCCAGCCGCTTCTGCCGGAGCTCAACGATCTCGCCGCCCGTTGGGACGCGCCTCCGGGGGGCCAGTTCTCCGGCTGGTACCAGTACTTCGACCGCGACATCCGCGGCCTGCTTGCCAAGAAGCGCAACAAGGTCCCGGACCGGTTCAACCTGACCTACTGCGGCAAGGGCCGTCTCGGCCTCTGCCGCTCCGAGGTCTGGACTGCGATCCAGGCCGCCGGCGACCAGCTCACGGCCGAGCAGGGCACCTCCGATCCCGCCGCCTGGCGCGCCAGCGCCACCGACGAGGAGATCCAGTTCAGCCCGCTGCCGCTGGTCACCATGCGCTACACGAACCGACCGAGCGGGATCCAGCAGGTGATCTCGTTCAAGAAGTAGGAACGCCGGGTTGGATCAGCTGCCCTGCTCGCTGAGCAGGGCCTGAAGGCTCTCGTGGTCCTCCGCGCAGGCGGAGCAGCCCTCGAGGTGGGCGTTCATGCCGGGGATCGCCGCATCTGCGTCCGCCCCCGAGCGCTCCAGCTCGACGTAGCGATCGAGTTGCTCGAAGCACTCCTCGCAGCTCAGCTCCGGGCCCGCCGGACCAAGCAGCCGGCCGACCAATCGATCTCGTGACGATCGTTCGTTCATTCGTCCTCCTCCCCCCGTTCGTCGATGATCAGACCTCGGGCGGCGAGCGCCGCGCGGAGCTTCTGCCGCGCGTCGTGCAGGGTCTTGTAGAGCGCGCCGCGGGTGCTCCCGAGACGGTCGGCGAGCACGTCGATCGGAACCTCGTTCAGCGCCAGCGCGACCAGCACCTCGCGCTGGCGCGGAGTAAGGCTCGTGTCGATCTCCTGCCGGATGGCGGCGAGAAGGTCGTTCATCTCGACCGCGCCCTGCGGGGCGGGACCGGGATCCGCCATCAGTGACCAATCCTCGGTCTCGAGTGGCAGCTCGCGTCCCTGCCAGGCCAGCTTTCTGATCTTCGCAGCCGCCTCGTAGAGGGCGAACTTGTACGCCCAGGTCGTGAACTGGCTCTCGCCTCGGAAGTCATCCAGCTTGCTGAGGATCGCCACCATCGCGTCGCCCGCGCTCTGCTCGGCCAGGTCCTCCTGGTCGCCGCCACGGATCTGCGACATGGTCGCGCAGCGCCGACGAACCTCGAAGCGGGCGGCCCTCAGTAGGAGCTCCCGGAGCTCCACGATCGCGGCATCCCGGTCGCGACCCTCGGGTGAGAGCCGCTCCAGCCATCTGCGGGACTCGGAGTCCATTCGGTCGGCGAGCTGGGTCGGTTCGGGTTCAGCCACAGCGGTAGCCACGTCCACTTAGCGTCACGCGAGCCTCGATTCTTACGCGCGTCCCGCCCGGACGTAAGACCTAGCCGTCCGGCGACGCACAAAGGGGTGACAGCTCTCGAAAGGAGGCTTCATCGATGTCCAGCGTCACCACCACCCCCAGATCCAACGTCGCCGCTGGCCGGTCCGAAGCGGCATCGAACGGCCAGGCTGATGCGGCTGCGGATCGCAGGCTCGGGATTGCCGCGCACCAGGCGTTCTGGTTGCTTCGCATCGCCTTCACGGTCGCGCCGATCCTCTTCGGCCTGGACAAGTTCTTCAACTGGT
>DATDJZ010000194.1:0-14966 GCA_036520315.1 Solirubrobacterales bacterium
AAGAGGGTGAGTGGGTCCGTGCCCGAGGCCCAGGTGTCCTATGGGTTCCGCGATTCGCAGGGGGTAGTGCAGGCCGTCCACGACGCCGTCTACTCCGGCAAGGACAACCTGCCCTACAGCCCCAGGTGAGGTGGTACCCCCATGCGGGAGCTGCCTGAATACCTTCGTCCGGTTCCAGGGCCCGGTGACGGGTCCGGAGCATCGGCCGTGCACGCGGCGTCGCTGGGCACCCAGGGAGAGGCAGGCGGAACACCCGGCCTGATCCCGCCGATGAGCCGCGGGCACACCGGCGGCTTCATCACCGATGCGATCGTCGAGCTGGGCTACGCGACCCGCGAGCAGGTCGAGCAGGCCATCGCCGCGTCGCGAACCGCCGGTCGGCGACCCGAGGAGATCCTCCTCGAGCAGAGGGTCATCGGCTCGGAGCAGCTCTCGCGCGCCACCGCCGAGCGCTACGGGCTCGACTACGTGGATCTGTCGCTGTTCAACGTCGACATGGGCGCGGCCAACCTGGTCTCCGCCAAGTCGGCTCGCCGCCACCAGGTGCTGCCGGTCGCCTTCGTCGACGAGAAGACGCTCCTGCTGGCGATGGCCGATCCGACCAACCTGCTCGCCCTCGACGACGTCCAGATGGGGACCAGCCTGAGCTGCGCGGTCGCCGTGGCTCCCGCCGAAGACATCGACGGCCTGATCACGAAGATCGGAACGATGCAGAGTGCGATCTCCGACGCGATCACGGAGGGCACAAAGGAGGACGAGGACGCTCTCGAGGACGCCGGAGAGCTCACGGACCTGCGCGCCTCGGCGCAGGACGGCCCGGTGATCAAGCTGGTCAACAGCATCCTCGGCCAGGCAGTGGCCGAGGGGGCCTCGGACGTCCACTTCGACCCGGACGACGGCGACATGCGGATCCGCTTCCGGATCGACGGCGTGCTACAGGAGAGCGCGCGGGTGCCGAAGCGGATGGTCGCCGGCGTGATCTCGCGCGTCAAGATCATGAGCGAGCTCGACATCGCCGAGAAGCGGATCCCCCAGGACGGGCGCGTGGGGGTGAAGATCGACGATCGGCGCATCGACCTGCGCATCACGACGCTCCCCACCCAGACCGGCGAGGGCGCTTCGATCCGCATCCTCGACGAGGCCGACGCGCTGCGCACGCTCGACGACCTCGGGATGACCGGAGACCAGCGAGCGCGCTTCGAGAAATCGTTCCAGAAGCCGTACGGAGCGGTGCTCGTCACGGGACCGACCGGAGCCGGTAAGTCGACCACGCTCTACGCGGCCCTGCAGGAGCTAAACGGCGTCGACACGCACATCATCACGATCGAGGACCCGGTCGAGTACAGGCTGCCCGGGGTGAATCAGATCGGCGTTCACCGCAAGGCCGGGCTCACCTTCGCAACCGGGCTGCGGTCGGTCCTTCGCGCGGACCCGGACGTGATCATGGTCGGCGAGATCCGGGACAGCGAGACCGCGCGGATCGCGATCGAGGCCGCGCTGACGGGCCACATGGTTCTCACCACGCTGCACACGAACGACGCCCCGGGCGCGATCACCCGTCTCCAGGAGATGGGGATCGAGTCGTTCCTCACCTCCTCGGCGGTGGAGTGCATCGTCGCGCAGCGCCTGGCGCGGGTGCTCTGCAGCCACTGCAAGAGGCGGGTCGTGATCCCGCAGGCGACGCTCACCGAGTCCGGCTTCAGGGTTGGTACCGATCTGGAGGCCTATGAACCGCTCGGCTGCCCGCGGTGCCACGGCAGCGGCTACCGGGGGCGGTTGGGGATCTACTCGGTGATGGTGCTCAGCGAGCGCATCAAGGAGATGGTCGTGGGCATGGCGCCGGAGGCCGACATCGCCGCCATTGCCATTCAGGAGGGGATGCTGACGCTGCGCCAGTCCGGCCTCGAGAAGGTGCGTGCCGGCATGACCAGCATCGAGGAGGTCGCCCGGGTCGCCTCGTAGCGCCCCGCCGTTAGACCCAATTTTTGGTGTCAAGGGGCGTGCGCGAACGGACGATTGGTAACGGACATGGAAGCGGCGGCTGCTCCAACACGACACTTCGACTTCGCCGAGGTTCTCACCCGGATGGCCGAGGAACGCGCCTCGGACGTCCACCTCAGCCCGGGCTTTCGCCCGGCGATCCGGCTGCGCGGACGGATCGTCCCGCTGGAGGACTACCAACCGCTTACGCCGCAGCAGACGCGCGACACGGTCTACAGCCTGCTCAACGACGACCAGCGCAAGCGCTTCGAATCGCGCAAGCAGCTCGACCTCGCCTACGCGGTTCCCGGGGTGGCTCGCTTCCGCGTCAACTGCTTCTTCCAACGGGGGTCGATCAGCGCTGCGTTCCGCCGGATCCCGCACCAGATCCCGAAGCTCGACGAGCTCGGCCTGCCGCGGGTCCTCGAGGAGCTGACCCGAAAGCCGCGAGGGCTGGTGCTGGTGACCGGGCCCACCGGCTCCGGTAAGTCGACGTCCCTCGCGGCGATGCTCGACATCATCAACGAGGATCGGGAGGAGCACATCCTCACCGTCGAGGACCCGATCGAGTTCCTTCACGACCACAAGCGCTGCATCGTCAACCAGCGCGAGATCGGGGCGGACGCCGAGGATTTCGCGGTGGCGCTCAAGGCCGCACTGCGCGAAGACCCCGATGTGATCCTCGTCGGCGAGATGAGGGACCTGGAGACAATGTCGACCGCCCTGACGGCGGCGGAGACCGGCCACCTCGTCTTCGCCACCCTGCACACGCAGTCGACCTCACAGACCGTCGACCGGATCATTGACATCTTCCCGGCCGAGCAGCAGGCTCAGGTCCGGATGCAGCTCTCGATCGGGCTGCAGGGAATCGTCACACAGCAGCTCCTTCCGACCGTGGACGGCGCCGGCCGAGTGGTCGCCTGCGAGGTGCTGATCCCGACGCCGGCGGTGCGCAACCTGATCCGCGAGGGCAAGACACACCAGATCTACTCGGCGATCCAGACCGCGGGCGCGATCGGGATGCAGACGATGGACGCGCACCTGGCGCAGCTGGTACGTCTCGGCAAGGTCTCACGCCAGCTGGCGGAGCAGCGCGCTGCGGTGCCCGAGGAGCTCAAGCGCCTGCTCGGGGCGGCGCCGCCTACGACCAACGGTGTGCCAACGGCGAGGACGAACGGAGCCTGAGTTGAGCACGTACGCGTTTCGCGCCGTCGACGTAGCGGGCGTGCCCTCGCGGGGCGAGGTCGACGCCGAGACGAAGGCCCAGGTCACCGAGCAGCTTCGTGAGCGCGGCCTGATCGTCCTTGACGTCTCGGAGACGAACGAGGCGTTCAAGCTGGAGAGAGCCTTCGATCGCTTCCGGGGGATCAAGACCCGCGATCTATCGGTCTTCGCGCGACAGTTCGCGACCCTGATCGCGTCCGGCATGCCAATGCTCCGGTCGCTCTACACGCTGGAGGACCAGACGGAGGACGAGCGCCTCAGGGACGCCATCGCGGGCGTGCGGAACGACGTCGAGGCGGGCAGCTCGCTTGCCGACGCGATGGGCAGGCGGCCGCAGATCTTCGACAACCTCTTCCGCGCGATGGTGCGCTCGGGCGAGAGCTCGGGGCGGCTCGACGAAGCGCTCGACCGGATCGCATTTCAGCTCGAGAAGCTGGACGCGCTGAAGCGCGAGATCAGGTCGGCAGTCCTATATCCGGCCTTCGTCTTCGCCGCGGCGATGGTGATCATGCTCGCGGTCGTCATCTTCATCGTCCCGATCTTCGCCAGCGCTTTCAAGGAGGCCGTCGCCGACCAGCCGGGCGAGTCAGCGGCGCTGCCGACCCTGACCCAGATCATGATCAACATCTCGAACTTCCTGAAGGGGTACTGGTTCATCTGGGTCCCGGGCCTGGTCGCGCTCGTCATCGGCTTCTTCCAATGGAAGAAGACCGACAGCGGCCGGGAGTGGTGGGATCGCATCAAGCTTCGTCTCCCGGTCCACGTTGGCGACATCGTCCAGAAGGCGGCGGTGGCGCGTTGGTCCCGGACCTTCTCGGGTGCCGTTTCCTCCGGCGTGCCCCTGCTCGAGTCGATCCAGCTCACCGGGCAGACCGCCGGCAACTACCAGGTAGAGAAGGCGATGGAGGATGTCTACGCCTCGGTCCAGAGCGGGGGGACGCTCGCCCACCCGATCGAGGAGGCCGACGTGTTCCCGGCGATGGTCGGGCACATGGTCTCCGTCGGCGAGGAGAGCGGCCAGCTCGAGCACATGCTGACCAAGATCGCAGACTTCTACGAGACCGAGGTCGACGCCAAGGTCAAGGCGCTCACCTCGCTGATCGAGCCCGCGATGATCGCGATCGTAGGCGGCATGGTCGGCTTCATCGTCATCGCGATGTACCTGCCGCTCTTCTCGCTGTACGACAAGATTCGGTAGTCGTCGCCGCTCCGGCCGAAGCCTGGACGCAAGTTCGACGCCAGGGGCCTCAGCACTTTTCAGGGACTTGCTAAAGGCCTGCCGTATGGGGTCGATTCAAGGCGGCGTAAGGAAATAGCCAGGGCCTCGGTGAGAAAGGCAAAACCACCGCGAGGTGGCGACGCAAAGCCAACGGGGCTCTGAGAGAGATCTCAGAGCCGGCTGGGCTGCCACCGGGGTTACAGACTCCCAGGGGCACGGGGCTCTGGCAGCAACTGAACCAAGGAGGTTCAAATGCTGTTGAAGCTGCGTGAAAGGATGGCCAGCGAGGAGAAGGGTTTCACCCTGATCGAGCTCCTGGTCGTCATGCTGATCATCGGGATCCTGGCTGCGATCGCGATCCCGACGTTCTTCAATCAGAGGAACAAGGCCAACGACTCCAGCGCCAAGGAGATGGCGCACACCGCACAGGTGTCTGCGGAGACGCTGGCGACCGACAACAACGGTTCCTACTCGACTGTCAGCCCGGCGAACCTGTCCGGGGTCGACAGCTCGGTCAGGACCACGGCCGGCACACCGCCGAAGCCGTTCGTGAGCGCCGCTGCGCCGGCGGGCACCAACAACAGCGGTTGGACCCTGACGGTGACGTCGTCCACGGGCAACACGTTCACGATCGCGAAGGACCCCGCGACGGGTGCACTCACGTACACCTGCACCGTCCCCACTGGTAGTGACAGGGGCGGCTGCCCGACCGGCAACAACTGGGGTTAACCCAGCCAGCCAACCCGCGTGACGCTCGAGTGAGCCTCACGTGAAGGGGAGGGCGGGCCTTCGGGCCCGCCCTCTTCTTTGTCTGGACGCTCGATTCACCCCGCCGCCCTCCTGGCAGTCATACGGTCGGCCAGATCCCCCAAATCCTGGGTATCGCCGACCGTGGCGTCTGCGCCGATGAAGGGCAGAGGCTCCGGAACCCATGCAACCTCGCAAGCTCACACGGATCGGCGGTGACGAGGCCGGTATCGCCATCGTCGAGGTCCTGGTCAGCGCGCTCGTGCTGCTGATCTTCTCGGTCGGGGTCGTCACGGTCCTGACGGGCTCCACGCGCGCGACCGCACAGGAGCGGCACCGGACGCAGGCGAACATGCTCGCCGAGCAGGAGCTCGAGCGGGTCCGATCCCTCCGGATCGCGGACCTGGTGAGCCTCAACTCGACGCGGAGGGTGCTCGAGGACGGCACGCAGCTCACGGGCGCATGTCCTACCTCGCGGCCCCAGTCTCTGCAGACCTGTTACACGATCACGTCCCAGTCGCAGTTCCAGAACGAGCCCGCAGCCACCAGCGGCTGCTCGGCCGGAACGGGGTCACGGGACTACATGCTGCTGACGATCAGCGTCAGCTGGACAGGCATGGGTGCCCTCCATCCGGTGACCGCGGCGACGATCGTCTCGCCGCCCAGCGGCTCTCTCGTCCCGAACAGCGGCTCCGTGCTGGTCAACGTCGTCGACTCGCGCAACGTCGGGATTGGAGGCGTTGCTCTGACCGGCAGCGGCGCCGGCACCTTCAGCGGCTCGACGGGCCCGACCGGCTGCGTGCTGTGGCGCAACGTGCCCGTCGGCAACTACACGATGAGCGTGGGGGGGACGGCCTCCGGAATGGTCGACCAGAACGGGGACGCTCCCGCCAACCAGACGGTGAGCGTCGTCGACCAGGGCACCAACACGGTCAACCTGCAGTACGACCGTCCGGGATCGATCCAGAACATCAACTTCCGCACGCGCGACTACTCCAACGACCTGATCGCCTCCACGGCCGACTCGGTGATCGTCAGCAACACCGGGATGCAGGTGGCCAAGCAGTTCACGCCCGTGGGCGGCGGCCGCGCGGCGAACATCTCGACCACCACGACGCTCTTCCCGTTCACCTCTCCCTACGCCGTGTACGCCGGGACGTGCGCCTCGAACACCCCGCCTGCCGGACCGATGCTCGGCAATGCCACGGTGCCCGTCGCAGGAGCGGGCTCTCTCGCCACCCCCGGCTACATCCAGCTTCCGTCGCTTCAGGTGAACGTCTGGAGCGGGACGAGCGTGCTGCCCGGCAGCCGTCTCGCCGGCGGGAAGGTGACCGCCAGGGACACGGGCTGCAACGTCACGCGGACGCTGACGACGAGTACCGACTCGAACGGTCGGGTCCCGGTCGCCGGCGACATCGGGCTTCCCTACGGCGCCTATGACGTCTGCGCTCAGAACTCGGCGGGGACGGACAAGCGGATCATCACGGGTGTCGCCCTGACCTCAGCAGGGGCCACCGGGACGAACCTGGACGTCTACCTGGGCGGCCAGCCCGCGGGGACGTGCCCATGAGGGCCATGAGGGACGAGCGGGGGTTCACGATCGTCGAGCTGCTGGTCAGCATGAGCGCGACGCTGGTGGTGATGATGGGCGTGGTCACGCTGACCACGACGGTCATCCATCACCAGTCCCGGATCAGCAACCGGGTGGACGCCGACTCGCGCACGCGGCCGGCGATGACCCGGATCGTTCAGGGACTCCACTCCTCTTGCGTGACCTCGCACATCGTCCCGATCCAGACGGGCAGCACCGGCACATCGATCAGCTTCCTCTCGAAGAGCAGTGCGGCGGTCGGGCCGACCCCCGATCTGCACACGGTCTCGCTCAGTGGGACGACGCTCAGGGAGGCGGTCTACCCCGCGACCGGCGGCACGCCGCCGACCTGGACGTTCTCCGGGACGCCCTCATCGAACATGAGCCTGCTCACGAACGTCGCCGCGCCCGGGGGTGTCATCTTCCGGTACTACGACTTCGTCAACGGGGCGCTTTCCACGACCCCCCTCCCGACGCCCCTGAGCGACTCGAACGCTGCGCGGGTGTCGTACTTGACTGTCTCGTTCACCAGCTCGCCAGGGCGGGGGATCTCCACTCAGGACCCCAATTCGCCCGTCATGGTCACCAGCGGCGTCGATCTTCGCCTCGAGAATGCCGGCCAGTATCCGAACCAGGACAACCTGCCATGCATTTGATCGACGCCCTCAGGGCCCGCCTCACGCTGCTTCGGAACGAGGGCGGCTACTCGATGCTCGCCGTGCTCGGCGCGATCGGGCTCACCACGATCCTGGTGAGCGTGGCTGTGGCAGCCACCAACAGCGATCAGACCTTCCTCCGGCGGGACATCGACCAGAAGCGGGCTTACGCCGCGGCGCAGTCAGGGGTCGCCGACTACACCTACCACCTCAACACCGACAGCGGCTACTGGACCCGCTGCACGAGCGTGCCGACGCCGAACGCCGTCAACCTCAACATGAACGGCAATCCGACGAACCTCAGGCCGGTCCCGGGGACAACCGACGGATCGCGGTATGGCATCGAGCTCCTGCAGGCCACCACCAGCCCCGGCAACTCGCAGTGCGATTCCCAGAACCCCAACGCGACCATGCTGGAGGCGAGCGGGTCCAACGCCGGGACCTTCCGGATCCGGTCCACGGGATTCTCCGGCAAGGCCAAGGTCTCGATCGTCGCCGGCTACAAGCAGGCGACGTTCCTGGACTACGTCTACTTCACCCAGCTCGAGACATCCGACCCAGTCACCTACGGCTTCCCGAATCCCTCCGCCGCGCTGACCGGCGCCTACTCACAGTGCACCAAGTTCCGGCGCGACGGTCGGGAGAGCTCACCGATCCCGGGGACCAACAACCAGTTCTGCGACCAGATCGTCTTCGTAGGCGGGGACCGGATCGACGGTCCGCTGCACACCAACGACGACATCCGGGCATGCGGAAGCCCCACGTTCGGGCGGAACGCGGCGGACGTGACCGAAGTGAGCGCGCCCCCGGTCGGCTGGGACAACGGCAACAGCTGCTCCGCCACCCCGACGTTCCGGGCTCCGCTAGTGACCAGGGCTCCAGTTCTCACGCCGCCCGCGACGAACAGCTCGCTGAGGGCAATCGCAGGGCCGGCCAATACCTTCACGGGCCAGACGAAGATCGTCCTCAGCGGGAACAGCATGACGGTCACGAACAGCGCCGGCCAGACAACCGGGCCGCTGGCCGTTCCCAGCGACGGTGTGGTGTACGTCCAGAATGGCACCGGCTGCTCCAACTCCTTCTCGCCGTTCACTGCCACCTACCCGGCGTCCTCGGGATGCGGGAACGCGATCGTGGACACGGGGAGCGGCTCCTATAGCGGCCAGCTGACGATCGCGGCGGAGAACGACGTGATCATCGACGGCGACATCCGCCGTACCAGCAGCTCGGCCGATCTCCTCGGCCTGATCGCCAACAACTTCATCCGTGTCAAGCACCCCGTCTGTGAATCCAACGATCTGGGTTGCGCCGGCGGAACGGGTGTGCCCGGGTCGGTGACGGAGCAGTCGGCGAAGGGGGACTGCGACGCCGACAACGACAACAACCGGGCGGTCAACGGCAACGGCGCGAACTCCAACCTGACGATCGACGCCGCCCTGCTGGCGATCGACCACTCGTTCATCGTCGACCACTACGACTGCGGCGGGAGCCTCGGGACGCTGACGGTGAACGGCGCGATCTCCCAGAAGTTCCGCGGCGCGGTGGGAACGACCGGTGGCACCGGCTACATCAAGGACTACAACTACGACGACCGTCTCCGCTTCCAGGAGCCGCCGCACTTCTTCGATCCGGTGCAGTCGGCGTGGCACGTGCAGCGGGAGACCCTGGGGTAGTGGCCATGTTCCCAGCCGCATCACTTGCGTTCGTCGGAGGGATCGTCACCGGCAGCTTTGTCGGCGTGGTCGCCCACCGGCTGCCGCGCGGCCTCTCGATCGTCGGCCCGCGGTCGGTTTGCGACAGCTGCGGGACTCAGATCGCGGCCTACGACAACGTGCCGGTCGTCTCCTGGCTGGTTCTCCGTGGTCGCTGCCGCACCTGCCACGGGTGCATCCCGGCGCGGTACCCGCTGGTCGAGCTGGCGGTCGGCCTCGCGTTTGCGGCCACGGCGATCGTCCTGCGCCACGACCCAGCGCAGCTCGCCCTCGGTCTCGTGTTCGTGGCGATGCTCGCGGCGATCACCTTGACCGACCTGGAGCGCAGGGTGATCCCGAACGTGATCCTGCTCGCCGGCGCCGTCGCCGCCGTTGCCCTTGTCGCGGCGACCGACCCGTCGAGCTTCTCGGAGCGAGGGATTGCCGCGGCGGCTGCCGGTGGCGTGCTGCTCCTATTCGCGCTGGGGTATCCGCGCGGCATGGGAATGGGCGACGTGAAGCTGGCTGCCGTGATGGGGCTCTACCTCGGCAGCGCCGTGGCGCCTGCGCTCCTGATCGCCGTGCTGGCCGGCACTGTGGTCGGGATCGTCGTAATGCTCAACCAGGGCTCGGCTGCGCGGAAGGTCGCCGTGCCGTTCGGCCCCTTCCTCGCGCTGGGCGGCGTCATCGCGCTGCTGGCGGGCGACCAACTGATCGACGCGTACCTGAACGCGTTCGTCAGGTAGCCCTTTCATCAGTCTTGGGTATGCGGGACCGCGGCACTCTGGCCGATGGGAGAGGAGGCGCAAGGAGCGCCCTCTCAATGATCTCCGGACTCACCACACGCAAGAAGACGTCCTCCGTCGGCCTCGACATCACGTCCGAGAGCATCGCGGCAACCGAGGTTCAGGACGGTGGCACCGTGGGCCGCACCGCGATCGTGCCGCTCCAGCCCGGCGTGGTGAAGGAGGGGGATCTCCTCAACCGCGAGGTCCTCTCGAACGCGCTCAAGGATCTGTTCAGCCGGCACAAGCTGAGCAAGACGGTCCGGATCGGCGTCGCGAACCAGCGCGTCGTCGTCCGCAGTCTGGAGCTGCCCCTGATCGAGGATGACGGGGAACTGGAAACCGCGGTCCGTTTCCGCGCTCAGGAGGCGATCCCGATGCCCCTCGACCAAGCGGTCCTCGACCACCAGGTCGTCGGGAAGCGCGAGGGTGCCGACGGCAACCGCGTGGTGGACGTGCTGGCGGTCGCCGCTCGCCGTGACATGGTCGCCGGACTGCTCGAGGCCGTGCGGGGTGCGGGCCTGCAGCCTGCCGGGATCGATCTCTCCGCGTTCGGCATGATCCGCGCGCTCAAGGACCAGTCGGCGCAGATCACGCAGCAGGTGGGAGAGGGGCCGCTCCCCACCAGCCTCTACTGCCACCTCGGCGACGTCACCAACTTGGCGGTGGCTCGGGGCAATAACTGCGTCTTCGCGCGAGTCAGCCCCTTCGGTATCGAGGCGATCGCCGATCGACTCGCCAGCCGGAACGGCATTGCAATCGACGAGGCCCGCGAGCTGCTCATGGAGGTCGGCCTCGAGGAAGACGTTGAGCTGTTCGAGAAGGATGCGGCAAAGGTGACGCGCGAGACCCTCGAGGAGGGTGCCACCAAGCTCGCCGAGGAGCTCCGGATGTCAATGGACTTCTACGGCGCCCAGGAGAGCGTGACGCCGGTCGACCGCGTCGTTCTCTGCGGTCCCGGTAGCACGATCCCCGGTCTGCCCGAGCGGATTCAGGCGGGCCTGACGCTGGACGTCTCTATCGACCTTCCCGCGGCGCTCTCGCACCTCGATCGGGAGGACGCGGCCCGCCTGACGGTCTCCTACGGCCTCGCCCTGGAGGAGTAGCGCGTGCGGCCAGTCAATCTCATTCCCAAGGATGAGCGCCGCGGCGACCGCGCCGCGATGCGTACCGGAGCGTTCTCCTACGTCTTGATCGGCGCGCTGGCGGCCGCCGTCTTGGGGGTAGCTGCCCTAGCAATGACGAGCAAGCAGATCTCCGACAAGCAGTCCGAGGTCGCCCAGCTTCAGGCGCAGGAGCAGCAAGCGCAGGCGAAGGCGCAGAGCCTCGAGGCTTTCACCACGTTTCGCGCCGCCCAGGAGGCTCGGTCGGCGACCATCACCAGCCTCGCGCAGAGCCGTTTCGACTGGCAGCGGGTTCTCAACGAGTTCGCCAGGGTGATTCCCTCGGACGTCTGGTTCGTCAAGGTCGCCGGGACCGCCGACCCGACCGTCTCGGTTCAGGACGGCCCCGACATCCAGGGCAGGGATTCGATCACTGGTCCCGCGTTGGGACTGGAGGGCTGCGCGTCGAGCCAGGACGCCGTCGCCGCGCTGATCGCGAACCTCGAGGAGATCGACGGCGTGACCCGGGTGGGCCTGGAATCGTCTGAACGGCCGGACGATTCCACGGACGGGGGCGCCACCGCCGCCCCGACGACCGGCGACTCGGGCGCGGCTGTGAACACGGATTGCCGCACGCGCGACTTCATCACCCAGTTCAAGATCATCGCCGCGTTCGACGAGGTCCCGCCGCCTGCCACCGCCACCTCGGTGCCGTCCGTGCCGTCAGGTGTCCCCACGTCAAGCGGCTCCCAACTCACCTCCCAGCCCGCCTCGACCACAGGGACCGGTGGCTGAGATGCGGGCGAACGAGCGCATGATCTTCGTCGGGGTCGCGGTCGTCGCACTGGCGGTCGGCTTCTACCTGCTCGTCCTCGGGCCGAAGCGGGACAAGGCCAGTGAGTTGAACGTTCAGATCGACCAGCTGCATGCCTCGATCTCGCAGGCTGAGCAGCAGGCGAGCTATGGCGAACAGGCCCGCCAGGACTTCCCGAAGTACTACGGCCGAATGGTGGTGCTCGGCAAGGCCGTTCCCCCCGAGTCGGACACCGCTTCGCTGCTCGTCCAGCTGAATTCGATCTCACATGAGACCAAAACCGATCTGCGGTCGATCGCCCTCAGCCAGGGCGGCAGCGGTTCGGGGACCGCTGCGACGGCGTCCAGCTCGCCGACGTCCCCGACGGGCGCCGCCGCCGCGGCGGCGTCCACCGCGAGCACCGCGAACTCGGCCGGCTCCGCCACCAGCACAACGGCCTCTGCGACCGGCTCGACCTCGAGCGGCGCGACCGCGTCCGCCGCTCCTGCGCCCGCGACCGAGGCATCCGCCGCCTCGCTGCCGATCGGGGCCGCCGTTGGCCCTGCCGGGCTGCCCACGTTGCCGTACAGCCTCTCGCTGCGGGGCGGCTACTTCGACGTCGCCACCTTCATCGGCAAGGTCGACGGGCTCGTGGAGCCGGTCGCCGGCGGCGCCCAGCTTTCGCCGGATGGGCGGCTCCTCACCATCGGCGGCTTCAGCCTGCAGCTCAGGGGCGCGGGACCGTCGCCGCGGCTGAAGGCCGACTTCGTGATCAACGCCTACTCGACCGGGGACCAGGGACTGACCCTCGGGGCGTCGCCTTCCGCGCCGGCTCCGGTGAGCCCGGGTGAGACGCAGGTGCAACCCGCGAGCGCGGTGGTGACCAAGTGAAGCTCTGGAAGGTGCAGAAGTTCGCCGGTGACGTGGTCTACGACCTGCGGCAGAAGAATCTGCTCCTGCCGGTCGTGGCGCTGCTCCTCGCGCTCGTCGCGGTCCCCATCCTGATCGCCCGGGGCGGCTCCCACGGTACGACCGACCCGTTCGGCTTCGGCTCGCGGGTCTCCCAGAGCTCACCCGAGGCGGAGAAGGCGGTCGTGGCCTACCACCCGGGAGTCCGCAACTACAAGAAGCGGCTCAACCATCTCGGTGCAAAGAACCCGTTCACTCAGCAGTACACGAGCGCGCCGGGGTCGTCCACTTCCTCGGGCGCCGACTCGCTCGCGCAGGCCCTCAATGGCTCCTCGACCGGCGACGGCACCGGCGTGGGTGGCGGCAGCACTGGCGGCAGCACTGGCGGCAGCACTGGCGGTGGCGGTGGCGAGTCTCCGGAGAAGGTCGAGAAGACGAACAAGACCACCTACTTCTGGTGGCAGTCGGACGTGCAGATCGGCGAGGCAGGCACCCAGCTGACGCAGCTCAACAACGTGAAGCCCTTCGAGTTCCTGCCCGGCCCCGACAAGCCCGTCCTCACCTACATCGGCACGGTCGGCGGCAACCAGGCCGTCTTCCTGGTCTCCAACGACGTGGCCAGCATCGGCGGCGAGGGCACCTGCTTCCCCAGTGTGGACGCCTGCCAGCTGCTCGGCCTGAATGCCGGGAAGGGCGCCGACCTGATCTACGGGCCCGACGGCAGGACCTACCACGTCCAGGTGCTGCGGGTGCGGCGCGTGACCAGCTCCAAGCCGCCCAGTTTCTAAGCGCTTCACAAAGTAAAGCTTTGGCGCTATCCTGGCCGGGCGATGGACCGTGAATGTCCCGTCTGCCGTACCGCTGAGGTCATCTCCGGCAAGTGGACCCTCCTCATCATCCGCGACCTGGCGGATGACTCGCTCCGCTTCTGTGAGCTGGAGCGTTCCCTGCAGGGCATCAGCCCCCGGACGCTCTCCCTGCGCCTCAGGGCGCTCGAGGAGGAGGGGATCGTCGAGCGCCGCACCTTCCCCGAGGTCCCGCCGCGCGTCACCTATCAGCTCACCGACAAGGGTCGGGCACTCGTCCCGCTGATCGAGGACATGCGCTCCTACGGCCGCCGCTGGCTGCCCCAGGAGGTGCCAGCCGCAGTACTCGAAGCGGCGCGATAGCGCCGCGCCTGATGCTGGGCGGCGCCCGCTCCTCCGCCTGATGGCGAAGCCGTAGCTGCAAGCCCCCATTCACCCGCAGGAAGGCGCTCGGCGACGGGCGAATTCGGGGTGCGTGACGACGCTTGAGAGCACGACCGAGCGCCTCGAGGAGGCGTTGCGCCGGCTCGCCGTGGAGGCGGCCGACCTCTTCGAGGAGCTGCTCGCAGGCGGGGCGGAGCTGCCCTACGACCTGGAGCCATCCGACGACGGGCCACTGCCGATGTTCTCCTACGCCCCGCTGACGGGGCAGTTCATCGAGCGCCGCCTGGCCGAGGTGCGGCGGTTGGAGGCGTTCATCGAGGTGCGGGAGATCGTCGGCGAGGAGGCGGCAATCGGCTTCATGATCGGGCTTTGGGACGGCAAGACCGAGTTCGACGTGGCCGGCGACCGTCTGCGGGGCGCCATCGACGCCGTGATCTCGATGATCTCCTCCGATTCCGACGCGGCGACCCCGGCCGGCGAGGTGATCGTGCCGCTGGTCGGCTTCCACATGCCCAGGGACGAGATCGAGCTTGACGGGGTACGGATCGTGCGCGCCGACCAGATCGAGGACGCGCCGGTCGACGCGATCGACGCCACGCGCTCCGGCGGGCGCGGGAAGCCTGGCTTCCTGGCCTGCCTGAGCTGCGGACTCGCGACGGTCGCGCCCGCCGCCGCGGTCGCCGACGACCTGCGTCGCGCCCTGCGCACGATGAGGCTGTTCAGACCCGGAGCGGTCGGCCTCTACGCCCATGGGTGGGCAAGGCGCTCCAGCGGCTGGGAGCGATTCGGCACCGGCGTGGGCCGACCGCGACAGGGCGGCTATCGATTGACCGGGAATGAGGTCGCAGAGCTCGACAGTTTCTCGCGAATGCTGGTCGAGCGCGGCTCGCGGATCCCCTCGCTCGACTGGGCGGCATCCCGGTTCGAGCTCGGCGCCGAGCGCGCCTCTCTGATCGAGGCGCTCAGTGACTACCTGCTCGCCCTTCGCGGCCTACTCGAGGGCGGCGGTCCGGCCAGGACCTCGCTCTCCGCGCGCGTTGCGGCCCTCGCCTGCGCGCCCCACGAGCGCGAGCAGGGC
>DATDJZ010000195.1:0-24350 GCA_036520315.1 Solirubrobacterales bacterium
GGCGGTGGAGGTTGGAGGCAAACGACGTAAGCACGATCCGGCCCTCAGCCCGAGCGAAGATCTCCTCCAGCACCGGTCCGACACTGGCCTCGGAGCGTGTCGTCCCAATGCGGTCGGCATTGGTGGAGTCACCGCACAGGAGCAGGATCCCCTCCCGTCCGAGCTCGGCGAGTCGTGCTGTATCGGTCGGCGGCCCATCGACCGGCGTCTGGTCGAACTTGTAGTCGCCGGTGACGAGCACCCTCCCCAGCTCCGTGCTCAGGGCCACAGCGCGCGCGTCGGGGATCGAATGGGACATGTGGACGAGCTCGATCCCGAAGGGACCGGCTCCGACCTGCTCCCCGGCGGGCAGCTCCTGCAAGGGCACGTCCCGGAGCTTGTGCTCGTCGAGCTTGGAGCGGACCATGCCGATGGTGAGCAGCCCGCCGTAGATCACCGGCGGCATTCCGATCTCGCGCAGGACGTACGGCAGCGCCCCGACGTGGTCCTCGTGACCATGGGTGAGCACGATCGCCTCGATGTCGTCGGCGCGGTCTCGCAGGCTCGAGAAGTCGGGCAGCACGAGGTCGATGCCGAGCATGTCGGCCGTGGGGAACATCAGGCCGGTGTCGACCACGACGATGCGTCCCTCCGCCTCGACAGCGGTCATGTTCTTGCCGATCTCCCCCAGCCCGCCGAGCGGGAGGATCCGAACGCCGGAGCTGGTCAAACCTACGCTGCGCTCCCGGTCAGGAGCCCCTGCGCTTCGAGCACCTGCCTGATCTCGTCGCGCTCCTCCTCACTCGCCTCGACGATCGGCAGGCGCGCCCGACACGAGCAGACGCCGAGCAGCTCGAGGGCGGCTTTGACCGGGATCGGGTTCACGTGCGAGACCATCTCGTAGACGGGCCCGAGCTTCTCGTCGATCTCGCGCGCCGTGTCCATGTCCCCGGCCTGGACGGCGTCGTAGATCTCGCGCATCTCCGGGCCGACGAGATGGGAGGCGACCAGGACGCCGCCCGGCTCACCCAGCTCGAGCGTCGGCAGGAACGTGCCGTCGTTCCCGGCAAGGACCCTGAGACCGTCGATCGATTGGAGCTCGTCGTCGTTCGCCTGCTTGACCGCCACCACGTTCTCGATCCCGGCGAGCTCGGCGAGCTGATCGGGTGGGAGGTTCACCACCACCCGCGACGGGATGTTGTAGAGGACCACCGGGACGCCGGCTGCCTTCGCGACCGCCTCATAGTGCGCCCTGATCCCCCGGAAGTTCGGCTTGTTGTAGTAAGGCGTCACGGCGAGCACCGCATCCGCACCGTCTTCGGCGGCCGCCGCCGAGAGCCGCTCGGAATGGCGGGTGTCATTGGAGCCGGTGCCGCAGATCACCAGGACGTCGGGACCCACCTCGTCGCGGACGGCTCGCAAGAGGGTCAACTTCTCGTCGTCGTCGAGTGTCGGGGACTCCCCCGTGGTGCCCGACAGCACGAGGCCATGCGAGCCGTGCTCGACCAGATGCCGGGCCAGCTTGCGGGCGGCGCCCTCGTCGAGCGAGCGGTCCTCGGCGAAGGGCGTGACCATCGCGGTGATTACGCCTCCGATCTCCGCCATGGCCTGAGAGTACCGGGACGGGCAGGCGTCAGCCCCGCAGGTACCGGCGTTGATGGGCGCCTGATGAGCGGCCGCCCCTAGCCTCACCGACACCATGACCGCGACGAAGACGCTGGCGCGACGGGCGTCACCGCAGCCCTGACCGCCGTTTTCTTCGTCGGGACGGCCGCTTCCGCACCGCGAGCAACGCCCGCAAAGTCGGCGAACACACTGATCGCGACGCCAACCCTCCTCGACACGGATGGTTCAAACGTCGATGTGGGAATCAAGGGCCAGATCCAGGCCCCGAGCCACAAGTTCGCCCCACGCCGCTGCCGCTCGGCCGGGTGATCGACATCACCAGTCCCTCGATCAGCGGCCGGACCCTGGAGCTGGGCTGCACCTACCCGACCACGAACCCTATTCATCGTCTGCGAGCGTGAGAGCGGCGGGATTTAGCAGCGGCACGCCCGAGATTTCTTCGAGCCCCTCGATGGCGTCCGCCCGCGGGAGGGGGTGGATTCAGTGACCCGCCGGGACGCTGCCTTGGCGGATCGCCTCATGATCGGGGCCATCGCGCCTCGGCCGCCGTTGCCGCACTTCGTGGAGGAGAGCTCGCGGATGCGGTGGCGGGCGGCGGGCGGGTCGTGCCCCTTCGCGCCCTGGACCTCAGCTACGAGTTCCGCTACCCCGCGCTCGACGAGGCCCTGCGGAGCGCCCTCCGCTGACTTCAGCTCTTAGACGGTCCGCGGCCTCTTCGGCGTGTCGCGGGGCTCGAGCTGAATCTCCTTCTCGGCCCCCGGGACCCCCTCCTTGAACTGGACGTCGCGCTCGCGCTCGGCGTTCAACTCGTGCCCGAAGAGGATCGCCAGGTTGGTGATCCACATCCAGATCAGGATGACGACCACCCCGGCCAGCGAGCCATAGACCTTGTTGTACGAGCCGAACTGGGAGACGTAGATCCCGAACCCGGCCGAGGCGGTCAGCCAGGCCACTAGGGCGACCACCCCTCCGGCCGTGATCCACTTGAAGCCACGCTGCTTCACGTTCGGGGAGGCGTAGTAGATGAGGGCGATCATCAGCAGGAAGAGAAACGCGACCGCCCCCCACTTCGCATAGCTCCAGATCGAGACCGCCGTGCCGGAGATGCCGATCGGCTCGGCCACGTCCGAGACGATCGGGCCGGTAAGCAGGATGCCGAGCGCCATCACGGCCAGAAGCAGCACGATCACCAGCGTCAGCAGCACCTGCAGCGGCCGCAGCTTCCAGAAGGGCCGGCCCTCGCGCGTCTCGTAGATCACGTTCGAGGCCCGGATGAACGCCCCCAGATAGCCGGAGGCGGACCAGAGGGCCACTAGGGTGCTCGCGATCAGGGCGAACCCGGCCGTGCCGCGGCTCTCAGTCACCTGCCTGATCGGCCCTTCGAAGGTGCTGGCGGCGGAATCGGGGCCGATGCGGTTGACGATGTCTGTGAGGGTGTTCGTCGTCGACTCGGGGTCGGCGATCAGCCCCACGATCGAGACGAGGGCGATCAGGGTCGGGAAGAGCGCCAGCAGCCCGTAGTAGGTGAGCGCGGCCGCCCAGTCGGTGAGGTTGTCCTCCTGGAACTCGGTCGCCGTTCGCTTCAGGGTGGCCCATAGGCCCGTCCTCCGCTCGACGCCCTTGGGCACGAAATCGTCTCCGCGTCGCTGGACCGGATCGTCGTCCCGATCGCCATCCGCCATCTGAGCCGCTTCCCTCGCCTCAGCCATGGTCACCCGCCTATGCCTTCTCTTGTGATTCCTCGCCTGGCCAGGCGCCCGTCATGCGCGCGAACCCACGGCGGGCGGCGTGGTCGAACAGCCCCTTGACCAGCCGGAAGATTGCCCCCTCGATGAGCAGCGCGATCGCCAGCTTCGCGAGGCTCACCTCGCGGTGCTCGGGCTGCGGCGGCTCCTGTTCGTCGACCTTGCCCCAAATCGCGTCGAAGACCTTCTGGCCGATCAGCCCAGCCAGGAGCCCGCCCAGGATGCTGACGGGTATGAATACGAGCTTCATAGGGGCAATCTGCCCGCGCCCCGGGAGGTGAAACACTCCCGATGCGGGAGGATGCGTGTGCATGAGGCTCGAGGGCTTCCACCACATCACCGCAATCACGGGCGACGCCCAGAAGGCCGTCGACTTCTACGTCGGGGTTCTGGGCTCCGCCTGAAGAAGACGGTGAACCAGGTACCCGGGAGCACCGCAGGGCTTCATCTTGTCGCTTTCGACGAAGTCCAGCCTCGGCGCCGCGTCGCGCCACATCTGCCTTAACTGAACGCCCTTGGGCTTCACGAGCGCGTTGATCAGGTCGAAGACGTCGCGGCGGACGCCCTTGCTGTTGACCCGGGTGAAGATGTCGCAAACCTTGTCGATCGCCAGCTCGCGATCGAGCTCGACATAGGCGACGACCTCCTCCGATCGCTCTTCGGCCTCGGCCTTCCTGCGCCGATGGGCCTCGTACGGGGACGAAAAGCTTTGACCTTCACCGCGTCGGCTCCTTCCGAGTCTCCGCCGATCACTTCAACGCCCGCCGTTGTCTCGACCTTCCGAGGACGAGCGGTTCGCGGACGTAGCCGGCGAATGCCGCATCAGCGACCCGGAGGCGCCAAAGGCGCCTGTGAAAATCTGGAGCCTTGCCAGGCGCGAGCAGGGGTATCCCCACCGGAGCTGCTGGCAGGCCCTCAGACGCTTACCGGCGGAGTCCTCAGTCCCGTCTAGACAACTCGCCGGAACAGATACAGCGCGATCAGCGCCAGGATGATGATTATGAGGATGGTGATGATGGACACGGGATCCCTCCCTTCCGAGTCCGTAGTTGCCCCCTTCACGAACGTCCTGTTCGCGTCCCCCCCGCTTACCCGCGACACAACTTCCAAACCCAGGCGGCTAGCCAAGGGGTTGAGTGAGGAGGGCAAGGCAACTCGCCTCGGCCGCGAGGTTGTTGGACAGGGACTTGTCCCTGGTCCCGGCCCCCTCTAACTGAGCCCACCGGGATACCGCTACTCGTCCAGAGCGGTAGTTCTGGCCTACTCCGACAGCCCGGCTGCCTCCGAGCCTCAGCCCCGCTGCTCCCCCGCACGCTCGGTGGTCAGCACCAGCGCGAGCAGCACTTGCCGGATGTCGTCGTCGGGCATCGACCTGAGCGAAGCCGCCACAGCCTGTGGACCATCCGTCCGCATCTGTTCGCGGAGTCGGGCGAAAACAGCCAGCGACTCCTGCATGGCCTGTGCGACTCGTTCCTGTTCGTTAGTCACATTTGTCCTCGGCACTCATCCGGATGGGCCGTGAGCTACTCCAGCCGGCGGCTTCGAGGGCTGGTGCGGTCAGCTGGGATAGTCGCGACCGTGGCCGTTCTCCCCGCACCTGTGCGAGCAGAAGCGGCGGGCGTCCCCCACGACCCCTGCCACCGCACACCGGGCATGCCGTTGACCTTGAGTGGACCGAAGCTCTGGGTCTGAGCCGATCACCGCCCAGCGCCCGCTGCCGCCTAGGTCTCGTTCTGCTCCGCGACGCGATTCTCCAGGTCCCGCAGGGCCTGCTTCCGTGTGACCTGGAAAGGAGATGCCGTCCTTCACCACTGAGATGCCCGTCGGCTTGTGAATCGCGGTTATCTCGTGCTTCCGTCCGACCCGGCTCCCCGCGCCTCGATGTCCTTCGGTTGAGTTGCACAGCTTTACCCATCGTTCCTACCTTCCTCGGAGTTGGTTTAGGACTGATCGCCGCCAGGGTTCTCTGAGGCAGTCAGCTTGCGCCCGTGGCTGGTGCGGTACGTGGTCGCGCCGCGCTTCAGCCGCTTGAGGAAGCGGTCGAGGTTTCGGGCTTCTGCCTCCTCGATCCGGCGCGCCTCGTCCCTGCGCATCCTTAATCGTCCCATTTGATTCCTTTCCCTGGCCCCACTTGGATGGCGTGCAGGTCTGTCTTCCAACTGGAGCAGCTGACGAAACGTTTCGCGGGTTGGTGTTTTGACAAAGCAGCGCGCGTTCCGACCGCCGGGTCAGGGGCCGGTGGTGGCCGGACCGCACTGCGACTTACGGTCTAGCGACGGTCACATGCCCCCTACCGAGGTGCACCGCCTTTCCGTGCAAAGCGGCACTTTCGACCGCGCTATCTAGGCACCCTCTGTGCGCCGACGAGATGCGTGGGCACCCCAAGCACCGCGGTACCAGCGGTGGTACCGAACTGAGCGAAACTCAGCTGATCTCAGCTCATCTCGCGTTGCGCAAGAACACGTGAGCGCGTCGACGAAACTGCCACGTGACCGGGATATGAGTGGCGCGGTCAATGGTTGGGTAGTCCACAACCATGAGCGCAGCAAGGGCAAGACGCCGGGCGCCCTGGTATCCGCTTGGGGGCAACAACCCAAGGATCGACGGCGAAGCGATGGCTCCTGAGGCCGGGATCGAGCTAGCTGGATGACGACGCTCGATTCAAGCCTCGATCTGCCGCCGCTCGAGTTAAGGACTCACGGTCACCCAGGGAGTGTCACCGAGACTCGGAGGAGGGTGGGCGAGTACGCGGAGGCCGGGGGGGCGAATCGCCGTGACGTCGAGCTCGCGGTTGCCGAGGCCGTCAGCAACGCGGTCGTGCACGCTTTCGTGGGCCGCGACACAGGCGTGATCTCGGTGCGAGCCGAGATCGAAGGTCCGAATCAGCTTCTCGTCGAGGTAGCGGACAATGGCTCCGGGATAATGGCGCCCGCCAGGTCCCCTCAAGCCGGCTTCGGTCTGCCGATCATCGGCGCGGTGACCGACAGCGTCGAGATCCACAGCGGGAATCGGGGCACCCGGCTTGAGCTGCGATTCCCGCGAGTTTCCTAGAAGCGCGAGTCGAACCCTCGGAGACCGCCCCGGAGTGGCCCTAGGAAGATGACGTATACGTACTCAGCTTCCTCGGGCCTAACCAACAGGCCATGCGCGGACCGGCGACGATCCCGGTTTCTCGCAGAGGCAGACGGGTACTCGAAAGAGGATGGTCAAGGATGACCGGACACTGAAGATCGGAGGACTGCGCGATGCGTGAGTTCGTTGCCCGCGTCACCGCGGAGCGTCTGGGTGGAGACAAGCCGGGTGCGCCGCGCGCGTTGGGTGCGGCCGTAGTTGCGGGCACCGCAGCCGCTGTGATCACCTATCGACTCCTGCGCCGCTAGCCGGGGGCGACGCCAAGCACGCTGAGATGAGCTGTGATCAGCTCAGTTCTCGTCACCGATTGGATCCCCCAGGACGATCCCGTCCGAGGTGATACCGAACTCGCGGATCTCGGGGTCATGGGCGCTTGCGCGTGACTTCACAACGGTCACCGTGCGCAGGAGGCGCGAGTCGAGGCGCAGGTATTGCAGCAGGATGACGTTGTCCGAGAGGTGGGATATCCCATACTCGGCCAACGAACCAACGTGGAAGAGATCCGGCACCTCGCTCGTCATGATCGGGCTTACCCCCGAGCGCGAGAGGCGTTGGGTGAGCGAGTAGATGAACTCTCGGAAGCGCACCGGATCGGTCGCCGCGTAGTGCAGATCGCTCAGGCTGTCGATCAGAACGCGTGTCGCGCCCGTGGCCTCGACAAGGTCGAGCAGTTCGTACACCCATTCATCGATGTAGACATCGTTGGGAGATCGATACATGACCGACACCCGCTCGTCGTCCAGCGACCAGCCGAAGCCGCGAGCCATCGTCTGCAGCTGGATAGGGTTCTCCTGAAGCGTCGCGATCACGCCGGGCTGGCCGCTCACCACCCCGCTCAAGATGAAGTGAAGTCCCATCAATGTCTTCCCCACACCCGACGGCCCGGCCACGAGGGTGGAGCTACCCTGCCCGTAGCCCTCGGCGAGCATCGTGTCGAGCGGCGGGATTCCTGTTGAGATCCGCTGTTCGCCGAGCCCGTAGGCCTCCTCACTAAGGGGGTCGGCGAGCCGGGGGAAGACGGTGATGCCGTCCGTGGAGAGGCGATATCCGTGGCGCCCTGAGCGGAACTCGCTCCCGCGTAGCTTGATCACCTGAATCAGGCGTTGCGCACGCTCGTTCGCGCGCTCCATTTCGAGCGAGATGATCCCATCGGCCACGGCCGCCTCGGGCGCCGTACGCATCTCTTCCTCGCTGTATTCGCCTATCCAGAACGAGGTCACCGGAAAGGCCGTGAGGAGCGCGGCAAGCTCGTGCAGGAAGCTCCGAAACGACTGCGCGTCCTCCGCGAATGCGGCGAGCGCCTTGAAGCTGTCTATTGCGATGATCCCCGGCCGCCGCCCCCTGGTTAACGAGGCGATCCGCTCGGTCACCGCGCTTAGCCCACTCGCGGCCCCCACGGTGTCGCCAATGTCCTCGTAGTAGACCGACCGGCCGATCGCATCGCGATCAAAGAAGCTGAGCGTCTGGCCGTAGCGGAGGATCTTCTCGAACGGTTCCGAGACCGTGGAGAGGTAGATCGCTGGGCGCTCTTCGGTCGCGCCCGCGAACACGAACTGCTGGGACAGGATGGTCTTTCCTGAGCCGGGCAGCCCGATGATCAGATTGAGCCCGTTCATCGGCAGGCCCCCGCCGAGGATCTCGTCGAGCCCCTCGTCGCCGCTCGTAAGGCGCTCGTCCACTACCGCCTCTCTTGCGGGCGACGACCGACCAGCGCACTGGCGCCCACGAGGTCCTTGACGGTCGAGACGAGCTCGAGCGGGTCGAATGGCTTCTGCAGAAAGGCGTCAGCGCCCGCAGCAAGCGCTGCGTCTCGTGCCTCGAGGGTGGAGATGGCGAGCACCCCTCCGGCCCCGTACTGCTTCAAGCGCCTACATAGCTCCGTCCCCATACCTCCGGAAATCATCAGGGCCACGATCGCGAGGTCAGGCCGGCTCTCCAGCCACTGCTCCTCGGCTTCGTCGAATGCGACCGCCAATTTCACCTCATACCCCTCGGTGCGCAGGAAGTACTGCACTAGTTCCGCCACCGCAGGCTCGCGTTCGGCTAGCAGCACGAGCAGCCGCTTGCGATCGCTCTCACCATCACTCTCCTGGGGCCGGCCCCGCTGTCCCTGGTCGGAAAGCAGGCGGTGGGCGTCGGCCGCCGAGAGCCCGCGCCCGACCTCCGTCGCGATGAATCGGAGCTGCTCCACCTGATCGCGGGAATACAGCCGGTGTCCGCCCGGGCTCCGCTCCGGGACGATCGTCGCGTAGCGCTCCTCCCAGTTGCGGATCGTCGCGGCGGGAACTCCCAGCATCCGAGCCACTGCACCAATGCTGTAGACGCCATGGTCAGCGCTCAGTTGATCAGCCACGCTGGGATGCTAGTCGATGCCAGCGATAAGACAAGTTAGCTAGTTGTCGACGAGAAGATGATGAAGTGCCGAGTGAACTACGTTCCTCAAAACCTCATCAAAATCTGATAGCGTCCTCCGCATCGGAGGGTCTAACAACAACAGTCGCGCCTCTGAACTCAGACGGCCCGAGGTCAAGTACCGCAGCCTCGACTTGGGTCTCGCGGCAGTGCAGGTGAGCGGGGAACTGGACCTGGCTTCCGTGGACAAGCTCGAAGCGAAGATTGAGCAGGCTCTGGCGCGGGGCTCCGCGCCGCTGTTGATCGACTTCACCGACTGCGGATTCATCGACTCCTCGGTCCTCGCGGTATTGGCCGATCTGGGCCGCAGGCTCGGTGCCTCCGTTCCCCCGCGTCTCGCCGTTGTCGCCCAAGACCAGCCCCTCGGCGTGCTTCGTCTCACCCAGCTTGATCGCGAGTTCCCGGTATGCCCCAGCTTGGCGGAGGCCCTGAGAGTCCTTGGAGGCATTGAGGTCACCGCGCCAGAGGCCTCCGTCCGTCCGGGAATGGCGACAAGAGCTGCGCCGACCAACCCACCCGCCCCACGGGCTTACGAAGGGAATCGATGATGCGAAGCAAGGGACGCGACAAGGCAGGCGGAACGCTCGACAAGCTGCGTGGCCGGATCAGGGAGGCCGGCGGTGCGCTGACCGGTAGCGACCGCAGCAGAGCCAAGGGACAAGCCCGCCAGGGGAAAGGCGAGGCGCGCAAGAGGCGAGGCCACCTGCGCGACCTGTTGAAGAAGTGATGATGAATCTGTCCGTTTGGCGATCCCGGCCCCGGGTAAATCCCCCTTCAACCCAGGGAAGGAGATTCAAATGCCAGATCTTGCCGAGATGACACGGAGCGCAATGGACGTTGCTTCGGACGTGCTGGACAATGCATCCGACGCGAACCCGGCCAAAGCCGCCAAGGATGCGAACCCGAAGGAATTGGCGGTTGCCGGCATCGCCCTCGCCGCACTGCCCGTCGCAGTGGAGCAGATCGCCAAGCGTGTCGCTCCGAAGGTCTCGGACCTCGGGGAGCAGACGAAGGAGAAGCTTTCGGACACGGCCTCGGGAGTGGCGAAGGACGCCGCGGTGTCGAAGCTTAAGCAACAGGGCGTCGTCGGTCGCGTGATCTCGAACGCCGCGGGTGGCGGCGTTCTCTCCAAGCTGATCCCGGGTGGATCGGAAGACGACGGAGGCGGAGACGACGGCGGCGGAGAGGGCGGCGGGCTGCTCTCGAAGCTGAAGCCGGGCTCTTCAGGTAAGAAGGACAAGGAGGGAGAGAAGGGTCAAGCTGCTCCCGGCTACGGAGGCGGCGGCCGGCGGATGCCGATCCAGCAGGCCGTTGACATCGGGGCCCCCCTGACGGTCGTCTACAACCGCTGGACCGGATTCGAGGACTGGCCGGACTTCATGCACCGCCTCGAGAGCGCTGAGCAGGTCGATGAGACCACCGTCGCCTTCTCGACGAAAATCTGGGGAATCCACCGCCGCTTCGAGGCCGAGATCGTCGAACAACGGCCGAACGAGCGCATCAAGTGGAACGTCACCGAGGGCGTGGCTCACACCGGCGTCGTCACCTTCCACGAGCTCGCCGACCGTCTCACCAGGGTCCAGGTCGACGTCGACATCGAGCCGCACGGCATGCTGGAGAAGATGGCCCGCGGCATGCGGTTTGCCAAGCGTGCCGTCAGAGCGGATCTCCATCGCTTCAGGGCTGTCGTCGAGCTCGACGAGGAGGCCGAGGATGGCTGGCGCGGCACGATCAAGGATGGCGACGTGAAACAACGCACCGAGCGGCGCTCGGGCGGGTCGCGCGGCCGACGCCGCTCCCAGAGCTCCAACGGCTCGGATCCTGCGTCCACCAGCAAAAGCAGGTCACGGAGTTCCGGAAGTTCCCGTAGTTCAGGCGGCTCGCGCAGCTCCGGCAGGTCGCGCAGCTCGAGCAGTTCGAGCAGGTCGCGCAGCTCCGGCAGCAAAGGTCAAGGCCGCAGCTCGAGCAGCAAGAGCCGGTCCCGGTCCCGTGCCAAGGCTTGAACTGTTGACGTGGGCGGCATCACCCAGTTTCGCGATTGTGAACGTCGTGCAGGGGTAACCGAGTAGAGAGAGGAACAGCCGCAAGCACGAACGCGGCTCGCAAGGAAGCGAAAGAGAAAGGCTGGAAATGGCACAGGCAACGAAGTCATCGAGCAGGCGCTCGGGTAGTTCGAGTCGCAACGGCTCGTCTTCAAAGGCTTCCTCGAGCTCGCGTCGGGGAAGAAGCTCCAACGGCAGTCAGACGCAGCGGAAGCGCTCGAGCGCCTCGAGCACGCGATCCCGCGCCAAGTCCACCGGGCGCAGCGGAGCGAGAAGTGGCACGGGTGCGGTGAGCAGCGCCGGCGGCACGGTGGCGCAGATCGCCTCGAAGGCAAAGACCCCACTGATCGCGGCGGGCGCTGTCCTGGCCGGCGTCGCCGGTGGCCTGGCGTTGCGAAGCCAAAACCACAAGTCCCGCAATCCGCTGAAGAAGATGAGCGCTCCATCGATCGACCTAAGCAAGATCGATCTCGATTCGCTCACCTCGGCGGCGCAGCGCGTCGGGAAGATCGGCCAGCAGGTCGGCGACGTTGCCGAGGCGACCGAGAAGGCCCGGAAGAAGCACAAGTAAGAGAAGCGTCACCGGTACACGGTTCGACAGGGAAGGCAAGGGATGCCACAGCGAAGTTCTCGGTCAAGCAGCAAGAGTCGTTCCAGCAGCTCTCGGTCAAGCAGCAAGAGTCGCTCCGGCAGCTCTGGGAGTTCATCAAAGTCGAGGAGCCGGTCGTCAGGATCTCGCAGCGGATCATCCTCCAAGGGGGGCAAGACGCCTGAGTCGAGGCGCGTCGAACGAGACTCCTCGACCTCCGCGCCGAGGGACCCGACCAAGCATCGCTCCAACGGTCGCGGGAAGTCCAAAGGCAGCAAGCGCAAGCGTGAGGAGTTCCCCGATTACTCGGTCTTCGATCCGAGTGACGTTCCTGAGGGTCCTGACGTCTTGGTCGACGTCCCCGTCGTCAAGGTCGACAAGATCGACATCGAGGTCGACGACCTCGACGTGCGGGTGGCCCTCCTCGCAAAAGTCCGGAAGCTTCTCAATCTCAAGGTTGGCGCCTACGCCCATCTGGGCGAGGTCGAGCTCAAGATCGAGGGCGTCGAGGCGCAGGCACTGCTCAAGGCTCGGCTTGACAACGTCAACGGCATCCTCGAGCGCGTCCTGCTCTCACTCGACCGCAACCCGGAGCTGCTCGAGGGCGTCGGTCATGCGGTCGAGGAGATCGGAGGCGGTACGGGTCACCTCCTCGACGAATCGGGCGACGCCGTCGAGGACGTAGGAGAGGGAGCCGGGCAGGCTCTTCCCGAGGTCGGTAAGGGCGCGGGCTCCGCGCTCGGTAACGTCGGCGAGGGCGCCAACCAGGCGCTCGGCGGGGTCGGCGAGGGCGCCAAGCAGGCTCTCCCCGAGGTCGGCAAGGGCGCCAACCAAGGGCTCCAGGGCCTTGGGCAAGGGGCGGCTCAGGGAGTCGAAGGTGTGGGTCAGGGCGCGGGCCAAGCGGCACAGGGTCTCGGCCAGGGCGCTGGCCAGGGTGTTCAGGGCGTCGGCCAGGGCGTCCAGCAGGGAGTTGGGCAGCTAACCGGTCAGCAGGGCCAGCAACAGCAGCCGCAGCAGCAACAGCCGCAGCAGCAACAGCCGCAGCAGCAACAGCCGCAGCAGCAACAGCAACAGCAGCAGCAACGGGCAAGGCAGCAGGGAGGAGGCGGATAGTGGCGACGAAGTCGAAGAAGTCGAGCTCGTCCGGCCGCAGCAAGTCCTCGCGTTCGAACTCCCGCCGCAGCCGGTCCAGCGCCGCTTCACGACGCAGTCGTTCCAGCTCGAACGGCAAGTCGATGTCGCCGAGATCCGACGCGCGGTCGGCCTCACAGAAGACTGAGAAGTACCGCTTCGCCAAGAACGTCGAGGGCCGCGCAACGGTTGCCGAGCGGGAGTACCGGGATTACGCCACCTCTCCCCTGGCAGAGACGGGCCAGGATCCGGACATCCTGCTCGACGTCCCCGTGGTGAAGGTGGACAAGATCTACCTCAAGCTTGCGGACCTCGACGCGCACATCGCGGTCAAGGCCCAGATACTCGACCTGGTCGAGTTGGATGTCGGTGTCGACGTCCAACTCGGGAAGCTCGAGATCGATATCGAGGGTGTGGAGGCCCAGGCCCTTCTCAAGGTCCGCCTCGACCACGTGGGCGCGATTGTCGATCGGGTCTTCACGACGATCGACCGAAATCCGGAGCTCGTCAAGAGCCTCGGGCAAGCTCTCGAGGACGTGGGCGCCGGCGCCGGTGACATGGTCGGAGAGGCCGGAGAGGCCGTCGAGGAGGTCGGCGAGGGTGCGGAGGAGGCCATGCCCGAGATCGGCAAGGGCGCCGGCGACGCCGTCGACCAGGTCGGTCAGGGTGCGGGCAAGGCCGCCGGAGATGTCGGAGAAGGAGCCGGAGAGGCCGTCGGCCAGGTCGGCGAGGGCGCAGGTCAGGCGGTGGGCGAGGTCGGCGAGGGCGCAGGTCAGGCCGTCGGAGACGTCGGTCAAGGTGCGGGACAAGCCGTGGGCGATGTCGGCCAAGGCGCCGGCCAGGCCGTTGGTGACGCCGGCCAGGGCGCCGGCCAGGCGGTCGGCAACGTGGATCAGCTCGCGGGCGGCCTCGGTCAGACCGTCGGCCAGGCGGGCGAGGGTGCGGGTCAGGCCGCCGGTGGAGTCGGTGAGGCGGCGGGGCAGCTCGGAGGAGCCGCCGGCCAGCTCGGCGGCGCCGCCGGCCAACTCCTCCCAGGCCAGGCGCAGGGGCAGGACGGTGAGGGCGCCGCGACCGAGGGCCAGAACGGCCAGGGCGGCGCGCCCCAGGGCCAGAACGGCCAGGGCGGCGAGAGCGGCGGCGCACTTGGCGGGCTACCGAGCCCGGATGCCGTCACAGCTCCGAAGCTGGCAAAGGAGGCCGCCAAGGCCGTCGCCAAGGAGATCGGCTCGGCGGCGAGCGACGAGGCCAAGGACCTCGGCATGGCGGCGACCCGCAAGTTGATCGAGCTCGGCGAGCGCCGGCGGCAGCGCAAGGCGGAAAAGAGCAACGCCACCGAGGCGGCCATGCGGCTGGCGAACGAGCTCGGACTGGACATCGATCAGATTGAGGGCAGCGGTGCCGACGACCGGATCACCGTTCGCGACGTCAAGGAGGCGGCGAAGTCTTGAGGTCACGGAGGCAGCGGCCGAGTGAGTAAGCGCAAGCCGCGCCCCCAGGAGCCGCCCGCGGATGTCGAGATCGGCGCCGCGGCGCGGGCACGACGACTGCGCTTCCGCAGCAAGCCCAAGACGGAGGTCCGCACCTACGCGCGGACCCGGGTTCGCTCCGAGACGGGACTGGAGGAGATCGAGGGAGAGGCGAGCTCCGAAGGCGAGCGCCGCAACCTTCCCGACGAGGTCGAACCCGGGGTCATCTACAGGGACGTGGAGGTGGGCTGGGCCGCGCGAGCCCGGGTGGAGATGCCCGATCGGCTCGAGGACGGGGAGAACGAGGGCGACGACGAAGACCGGCCGGCCGGCTGATCCGCCTGCGCGAGGCGCTCGGCCGCCGTTCGGCTAGCCTCGTCTTCACGACGAAGACGGAGCAGTCCGCGTTCTGCGCGACCGTCTTTGGCACGCTGCCGAGCACGCGTCGTGCATGCGCTTGTTGACGATCCTTGGAAGCGGGGCTGTAGGCCCACCCGGCTTCGTCCGAGCCGCTGGCGCGAGGGGAGTGCTTGAAGGCGCTGAGCAGCACCGGCTTCGCGTCGCAGCGGCGGGCGAAGAGGGCCCCCTGGCGCGAAGAGCAGGAGCGTAGCGTCAAACCGCTGCTTTCCATGAGGGCAGCGTGCCCCTCCCCGGCGGCACGGCGACGTTCACGTTGACGACGGGCAAGCTCAAGGTCCAGAAGGTCAAGGGAGACCCGTTCAGGACCTACACGTGCCGGCCGTTGAGCCTGACCGTGCAGCTCGCCATTCCGCCCGCGCCAGGCGGCTGAGCGCTCACAGCACGTTCTCCAGGCCGCGGACGAAGCGCTCAGGTGGGTCCAGGCACAGCGAAGGTCTCCGGAACCCTGTCGGCCCAGGGGTGGGCCTCCTCCAGCTGGGAGGCCACGCGCAGCAGAACGTCCTCACGCCCCAGAGGAGCGATCAGCTGGACGCCGATGGGCAGCCCCGCCTCGCTCCAGCCCAGGGGCAGCGAGATGGCCGGGTTGCCCGTCGCGTTGATCAGGGCGGTGAAGGCCGCCGTCACCTCCCCTCGGTGAATGGTCGGGAGCGGGTCCGGCCCCGAGTCGTCGAAGCTGCCCAGAAGCGGGGGCAGCTCGCCCATCGTCGGCGTCAGTAGGAGGTCATGACCGGCCTCGAACCACATCCCCAGCATCCGGCCGACCGCCTGGTGCTGGCTGACCGCGCCGAGGTACCGGCCAGAGTGACGCCTCTTGCCCTCCTCGGACATCGCCCAGGTGAGGGGCTCGACGTCATCCGGACCGATCTCCCGGCCGAGCAGGGTGCCGAACTGCTCCAGGATCTCGGTCTGCCCCGCGTACCAGCGGGTAAGGAAGGTCTCGATCAGATCGAACGATTCATCCACCGCGAGGACGTCGTCGTCGACCGTGTGGCCCAGGCCCTCGAGCATCGTCCCCGCCTGCCGGGTTGCGGACACGACGGCGGGCTCGATCTCGACGTGCCCGACCCCGATCGGCTTGGTGAGAATCCCGATCCGCAGGGAACCGACCTCGGCGCTGAGCTCGTCCGTAAAGGGGCGGAGCGGCGGGGGAGCGACGTAGGGATCGCCAGGCGCCGCGCCGTGGGTCGCCTCGAGCGCCGTGGCCACGTCCCGCACGGAGCGGGAGACGACCAGCTCGACGGTGAGGCCGCTCATCGTGTCGCCGGTCAGCGGCCCGAGCGAGGTGCGGCCCCGACTCGGCTTCAGACCGACCAGGCCGCAGCAGCTCGCCGGGATCCGGATTGATCCGCCGCCGTCGTTCGCGTGGGCGATCGGGACGATGCCGGCGGCAACGGCGGCGGCAGACCCCCCACTCGACCCGCCGGGCGTTCGCTCCAGGTCCCAGGGGTTGTGCGTCGGGCCGTAGATGTCCGGCTCGGTGGTCGGGAGGATCCCGAGCTCCGGGGTGTTGGTCTTGCCGATGGTCACGAGGCCTGCATCGCGAAAGCGGGCCCCCAGGAAGGTGTCGACGGGGAGCCGGAAGTCGGCCTCCTGCAGCGCCTTCATTCCCATGTGGAGCGGCTGACCGGCGAGGCCGGCGCCGAGGTCCTTGAACAGGAATGGCACGCCGCGGAACGGCCCATCGGGGAGCTCCCCGCGAGCCGCCTCGAGCCCCTGCTCATAGAGCGGATGGATGATGGCGTTGAGCTCGGGATTGAGGCGCTCCGCGCGCTCGATCGCTGCCTGGGTGAGCTCCTCGGCGCTCACCTCGCCGTCCCGCACCAGCCGCGCCTGTGCGGTGGCGTCCAGCCTCGCCAGGTCCTCTGTATTCATCCGTTCCTTTCTAGAGCAGGTGTCCGAGTCCAACCACGAAGCGCTCCGGCAGATCCGCGACCCTGCGGACGGCCAGCAGCACGCCCGGCATGAAGCTCGTGCGGTCGGTCGAGTCGTGTCGGATCGTGAGCGTCTGTCCCGGCCCGCCGAAGATGACCTCCTGGTGGGCGATGAGACCCGGCAGCCGGACGGAGTGGATCGGATCGTGGACATTGCCGCCCGCCTCGTCGATCAGCTTCGAGGTCAGCTTCGCGGTGCCCGACGGCGCGTCCTTCTTCTGGTCGTGATGGAGCTCGATGATCTCCGCCTCCGGCATGTGCGGGGCAACCAGCTTGGACGCCTCGATCATCAGCACCGCCCCGATCGCGAAGTTCGGCGCGACGAAGCAGTTCGCCTCGCCGTCGGCGTCCGTCACGGCCGTGCGCAGTTCATCGAGGTCGAAGCCCGTACTGCCCACCACCGCGTGCACTCCGGCATTGATCGCCTCCATGGCGTTCGCCGGTGCCGCTTCCGGCGTCGTGAAGTCCACCATCACGTCAGCGTTGTCGAGAAAGTCCTTCAGGGGCGCGTCGAGCACCGGATCGGCTCGGCCCACGAGCTCCATGCCGTCGGCGCCCTCCACGGCTCCGCAGGCCGTCTCCCCCATCCGCCCGGCGGCGCCGGAGACCACGACTCTGATCGGCTCGGCCATGATCGGGCGATCTTATGTGCGTTCGATTCCGCGGAACCACTCGGCCAGGGCCTCGAGGCCGCGACGCTGCGGCTCGCCGCCACTGACGCCTCCGAGCATCCTGCCCTTACCCCGCATCAGGGTCAGCTTCAGCTTCTGCCCCCCGGTCGTCTTGATTTCGAGCTGGACGGCAGCGTGGTCGAGAATCCCGGCCGGCACCGTCCACCAGCCACCTCCCGCGCCTCCGGCCTTCGCCGATGCGATCCGTTCGGGCAGGATCGACTCTGCGGTGCCATCGACATTGCCTCGCCGGTCGACGGGCTGCAACATCAGCCTGCGGTCGGTGATGCCGATCACGGCGGCACCACCTCTGAAGCGCCCCTTCTGCTGAGCCCCGATGCAGAGTCCGCGAAGCTCCTCACCGCTCTCGAGCTGGGCCTCGAGCCCGGACCGGTACTTCGACTCGAGGTCAGGCAGCGGTGAGCGCCTCGTTGACAGGCGCGAGCGCGGAACGGAAGCGATCCTCGTTCGGAGCAATGGCGGCCGCTGAAAGGGCGGCCGGCTCGTAGAACTCCCGGGCGAGCTCAGCCACCTGCTCGCCGGTGACTCCGTCCACCTTCTCGAGCAGCTCGTCGAGCGTGAGCAGCGGCAGGTCGAAGAGCACCGCCTTTCCGATCCGGCCCATCCGCGCCGCTGTGGACTCCGAGGAGAGCACCATACGGCCCTTGACGTGCTCCTTGGCACGGGCCAGCTCATCGTCGGTGATGCCTTCCGCGTGGACCGAGGCGAGCTCGCGCCCGATGATCTCGCACGCCTCCTCGACGTTGTCCTCGCGGGTGCCGACGTAGAGACCGATCAGCCCGCTGTCCGCGTACTGCTGCGTGTAGGACCCGACCGCGTAGGCGAGCCCTCTCTTCTCGCGCACCTCGCGGAAGAGCCGCGACGAGGTGGAGCCGCCGAAGACCGCGTCGAGGATGGTGAGCGCGTAGCGGCGCTCGTCCGCACGGTCGATGCCCGGGCCCCCGAGTGCGATGTGGAACTGCTCGGTGTCCTTCTCCTGGAAGGCGAACTGGGCACCGTCGAGGAGCGGGGGCTCCTGTGCCGCGCCGTCCCCGCCGGCCGTCGGCGGTTCGACGTGCCGCCCGGTGAGCTCGACGATCGCCTCGTGGTCGATATTGCCGGCCGCGGCGACCACGATGGTGGCGCCGGTGTAGCGAGCCCGGTGATAGGCGTCGATGTCGGGCACCGGGATCGAGCTGATCACCTCGGCCTCGCCGAGCACCCGCCTGCCGAGCGGGTGGCCACCGAAGACGGCCCGGTCGAGCACGTCGTGCACCTTGTCCTGCGGCTCGTCCTCGTACATGGCGATCTCCTCGAGCACGACCTCCCGCTCGGAGTCGATCTCCGGGTAGGTCGGGCCGAGCAGCATCTCGGCGAGGAGATCGAACGCCTCGTCGGTGTGCGTATCCAGGAAGCGGGCGTAGAGGTTCGTGGACTCCTTGCCCGTGGCAGCGTTCACCGACGCGCCGAGGCCGTCGAAGATCTCCGCGATCTCGATCGCCGAGTAGCGCTTCGTTCCCTTGAAGAGCAGGTGCTCGAGGAAATGCGAGACGCCGGCCTGCGCCGGCGTCTCATCCCTCGAGCCTGTGCGAACCCAGAGGCCTAGCGCGACCGAGCGCACCGAGGGGACTTCCTCGGTGACGACTCGGATGCCCGAATCGAGCTCGGTGACCTGCGCGACGTCGGCCATGCGGAGCCGGCTCAGCGGCCTCTGCCGCCGCTGTCACGCTCGCGGCGGCGACCACCGCCGCCATCGCGGTCGCGCCTGCGTCCACCGCCGCCGTCGCGGCGACCACCGCGGGGCGGCCCCGGGTCCCCGGTCCCGACGCCGGCCAGCTCCTCGGCCGACTTGCCCTCGACATCGGGGTCGTCGGAGAGACGCAGCCCAATCCGGCCACGCTCCTTGTCCACCTCGACTGCGGTGACGTCAATCTCGTCGCCCTGATTGAGGACGTCTTCGACCGTGCCGACGCGCTCGCCCGGCTTCACGTTGGAGATGTGAAGCAGGCCGTCGGTGCCCTTGGTGAGCTCGACGAACGCTCCGAAGTTGGTCGTCTTCACGACCTTGCCCTTGAAGCGATCGCCCACCTCGACGTCCTTGGTCATCGAGGTGATCCGCTCGGCCAGAGCGTCGACCAGGTCCCCGGTGGGGGCGTAGAGCCGGACCGTGCCGTCGTCGTCGACGTCGATCTCGGCCTCGAACTCCTCGGAGAGGCCCCGGATCGTCTCGCCGCCCTTGCCGATCAGGGCGCCGATCTTCTCCGGGTCGATCTTGATCGAGGTGATCTTCGGCGCGAACTGCGAGAGCTGCTCGCGCGGATGGTCGATCGACTCGGCCATCTTGCCGAGGATGAACTGGCGGCCCTTGTGAGCCTGATCCAGCGCATCCCGGAGGATGTCGAAGGTGACGCCGGTGATCTTGATGTCCATCTGCAGCGCTGTGATGCCCTCAGCCGTGCCGGCCACCTTGAAATCCATGTCGCCCAGGTGGTCCTCGACTCCGGCGATATCGGTGAGGACGATGTAGTCGTCACCCTCCTTGATCAGGCCCATCGCCACTCCGGCGACCGGCGCGGAGACCGGCACGCCCGCGGCCTGCAGGGCCATCGAGGAGGCGCAGACGGATCCCATCGAGGAGGACCCGTTCGACTCGAGCGTGTCGGAGACGACGCGGATCACGTACGGAAACTCCTCCTCGCTCGGGATCGTGGCCTGGAGCGCGCGCTCGGCGAGCGCTCCGTGGCCGATGTCCCGGCGCTTCGGGCCGCGCATGAAGCCCGCCTCTCCCACCGAGAACGGCGGGAAGTTGTAGTGGTGCCAGAACCGCTTGGTCTCCTGGAGGCCGAGGTTGTCGACCTTCATGTCCATGCGGGTGGTGCCGAGCGCGACGCTCGAGAGGATCTGCGTCTCGCCGCGGGTGAACAGCGCCGAGCCGTGCGCGCGGGGGGCGACGTCGACCTCGGTCTCGATCGCCCGGATCTCGTCCTGTGCGCGGCCGTCGGGGCGCTTCTTGTCGACGGCGATGCGCCTGCGGATGATGTCCTTCTCGAGCTTGGCGAAGGCCGCCTTCACCTCGGCGAGCCGCTCTCGATCGGGCTGCTCGTCCTCGGTCGGGGGCGCGTACTGCTCGAGCACCTCCTCCTCGACGGCGTCGATCCCGTCCTGGCGCTCCAACTTGGCCTCGATCTGCGTGGCCTCGTCGAGCTTTGCGCCGTGGGAGGCCTTGATCGACTCGAGGGTCGCCTCATCGACCTGCGGCGGCTCGACCTCGATCTTCTCCTTGCCGGCCTTCTCGCGAAGTTCCTGCATCGTCGCGACGAGCTTGTTGATCTCGGCGTGCGCGATGTCGAGGGCGTCGAGGATCTCGGCCTCGGTGACGCCATCGGCGCCGGCCTCGACCATCAGGATCGCCTCGTCGGTGCCCGACACGATCAGATCCATGTCGAGGCTCTCGAGGTCCTCCTCGGCCGGGTTGACGACGAAGTCGCCCTCCAGCTTGCCGATCCGGACCGCGCCGACGTGCTCGGCGACGGGGATATCGGAGATCGCGAGCGCGGCCGAGGCGCCGTTCATCGCAAGGATGTCGTAGGGGTGGACATGGTCCACGGACATCGGCTGGGAGACCAGCTGGGTCTCGCGGTGCCAGCCCTTCGGGAAGAGCGGACGCAGCGGACGGTCGATCATCCGCGCGGTCAGCGTCGCCTTCTCGCCTGCACGCGCCTCGCGGCGGAAGAAGGAGCCGGGGATCTTGCCCGCGGCGTAGTGCTTCTCCTCCACGTCGACGGTGAGAGGGAGGAAGTCCACGTCGCGGTCATTGCCCGCGGTCGCGGTACAGAGGACCATCGTGTCGCCGGAGCGGACCACGACGGCTCCGCTCGCCTGACGGGCGAGCTTTCCGGTCTCGAAGGAGATCTCCTCCCCGCCTATATCCACCGAGACGCGGGTCACGTCGAACATACTCATATGTGTTGTTTCCCTTCGGCCGCCCGGTTGACGGCCTTTCGCTTAAGAACTCTCGTTCTCTGTCGCGATGATGTTACCCACATGAAACGGGTTGCTCCTCGCTAGCGCTCGGAGCACCCTCGGATCAACGGGCGAGCCGCCCAAGGGCCTCGACCAGGTCGCCACTGTGCAGGCGCCCGTCGACGAAGGCGGTCGGCGTCCCTCCCACGCCGGCGCGGATTCCGCTCGCGAAGTCCCGCTCGATCCGGGCCCTGACTGGGTCCGAGCGCCGGTCTCGGTTGAAGCGCTCGAGATCGATGCCGAACCGCTCAGCCCGCTCCCAGAGGTGCGGGTCGTCGACGCGCCCGCGGTCGGCGTAGAGGGAGTCACACATCTCCCAGAAGGCGCCCTGGAGACCGGCGGCCTCAGCCGCCGCGTGCAGTGCCGGCGACCGCGGGTGCTTGGAGCCCATCGGGAAGTGCCGGAGGCAGAGCCGCAGCGGCAGCTCGCGCAGGCGTGCCCACGCCGCCGCGCAGTATGGGCAGCCGAAGTCGGCATAGACGATCGCCTCCACCCCCTCCCCCGCCACGTGGTCGTCCTCGCCGATCGGCGGCACGGACGCGCTGGTCAGCTCAGCCATCGCCGCCTCCCAGACCCGCCTCGCGACGAGCATTAGCCTCATCCACGAAACCGTGGAATTCCGTCAGCAGGTTGTCCTCGTCGTAGCGGTAGATCTGGTGGAAGGGCGCCTCGAACTCAAGCCCCTCGCGGGCCTTTGCGGTGAACTTGACCTCGGCCAGGATCTGACCGGGGTGCTCGTCGATCACCCGTGCGACCTCGAGCGAGTTCTCCTCCCAGGCCTCATTGAATGTGGCAAAGAACCGCCGCACTTCCTCGTGGCCCTGGTAGAGGGTCTCCATGTCCGGGAAGAAGGCCTCGACCCGCCAGATGACGTCCGGATGGGCGTAGCTGAGAGCTGTCTCGTATTCCCCGGCGTTCCACGCCCGCAACGCAGCACGCAGATTGCTCAGCTGCTCGCTCTCCCCTGAGGCGAGCACCGTGGCGACGTTCTCGCGATGGACCTCCTCGTAGGGCTCGAAGTAATTGATCCAACCCTCCTGGAGCGGTTCCGCCACCACCTCGCGAAGGGAAACCTCGCCCAAGCTCGGCTCCTCCGGCAGCCGGCGGAGCAGGCCGATGTACTGCTCGGTCGCCGTGATCAGCCCGGCGGAGTACCCGCCGCCGGCGATCACCTCCGGATCCCCGTGGTTGGGCAGGATCTGCGCCGGGTCGAGGCGCCGAAGTTCGGCGAGTCCCCGAAGATGGGCGCCGAACGCCTTTGGTTCGTCGACGTAGGTGACCGTGTCCTCCATCGTGTCCCCGCAGAGGAGGATGCCCGGATCCCGCAACCAGAGGACCGTCGCGTCGTCGCTGTGGATGTTGACGTGGATCAGCTCCACCAACAGCTCTCCCACCTCAAGCTCGAGTCGGTCCGAGTACGTCCGCGTGGGCGTGATCAGGGGATCGATCGGCGGCGGACCCTCCAGCTCGCCCCGCTCGATGGCCGGGGCGTTGCGCTCCAGCAGCTCGGCCGTGCGCTCCGAGGAGATCACCTCGCAGTCCCGGAACACCTCGGTCCCGGCGACGTGGTCGAGATGCCAGTGGCTGAGTACGACAGTGAAGGTCTCCACACCCTCAGCCTCGAGAGCGGCGCGCACGAAGCGCGCGTGCTCGGTCGAGGTGTGCGTGTCATAGACCAGGGCCCGATCGCCGGAGACCACCGCATAGCTCGCGATCCCAACTCCCAGCGCCCCCTCGTCCACCCAGTTCGTCCCCTCGGTGAAGCGATAGCCCGCGATCCGGCCGTCGTAGAAGGCGTACACCCCCTCGGCCGGGCGAAGCACGCGCGTGTGGTGCATCAGTCCGCGAGCGCGTCGAAGATCAGGTTGGCGCCGGGGATCTCCAGTGGAGTCGGGGAGGCGTGGGACCAGCGCACGACGCCCTCCTCGTCGATCAGGACCAGCGAGCGATTACCGTGGTCGACCGAGTCGATCCAGGCGCCGTAGGAGCGCGAGACCTCACCCTTGGGGTTGAAATCGGAGAGCAGGGTCATGGTGAGTCCGCGGTGCTTACGGAAGGCGTGGTGAGCGAAGGATGAATCGACGCTGACCCCGATCAGGGTGGCGCCCCGCGACTCGATCTCCCCCAGGACCTCCTGGTACAAGCTGAGCTGATCGGAGCACACCGGGCTGAAGTCGAGCGGATAGAAGGCCAGGACAAGCTTCCGCCCTGCGTAATCCGAGAGCGAGACCTGATTGCCGTCGTGGTCCGGGAGGGAGAAGTTCGGAGCCTTGGAACCTGCCTCGATCACCGCGGTTAGCGGCGGAGGCCCAGTTCGGCGACCAACGAGCGATAGCGCTCGAGGTCGTTGCTCTCGAGATACCGGAGGAGGCGGCGGCGCTTGCCGACCATCTTCAACAGGCCGCGGCGGGAGTGGTGATCCTTGGTGTGCGTCTGCAGATGCTCGGTGAGCTCGTTGATCCGCTCGGTGAGCATCGCGACCTGCACTTCGGCCGATCCGGTGTCCTCGCCCGATCGGCCGAACTTGCCGATCAGCTCCTGCTTTCTGTCCTTGGTCAGCGGCATCGGCGCAACAGGGTAGCGATCTAAACGCCGCGGCTCTCGTACTTGGCAGTGATCTCCCGAGCCTCGGTGACGTCGTTGTGCATCTGCGCGACAAGCTCCTCGACGCTCGGGAAACGCTTCTCACCACGAAGCCGGCTGACGAACGCGACCCGCAGGTTCTGCCCGTAGAGGTCGCCGTCGTAGTCGATCAGGAAGGACTCGATCAGCAGTCCCCTGCCAGTCTCGAACGTGGGCCTGATCCCGACGTTGACCGCTGCCGGATGACCGTTGGCGAAGGCCGCGTAGACGCCGTGACCCGGGACGACGAGGCGGTCGTCGGGCACCAGGTTGGCGGTGGGGAAGCCGAGCTCCCGCCCGCGGCGGTCGCCCTCTACCACTCTGCCCTCGACCATGAACGGCGCCCCCAGGCAACGCATTGCGGCGTCCACCTCGCCCGCCGCCACCAGGCCCCGGATCCGGCTCGAGGAGACCGTCTCGCCATCGACCTCGACGAGCGGGACGATGCGCGTCTCGAACTCATCGCGCTCGGCCAGCATCTGCGGAGTTCCCTTTGCCTTCGCGCCGAACCGGAAGTTCTCGCCCACTGAGACCCTCTTCGCCCCCAGCTTCTCGACCAGG